>NZ_LWEE01000058.1:0-412743 GCF_001635445.1 Halioglobus sp. HI00S01 | reverse complement strand
TGGCTGATCATCCTCTCAGACCAGCTAAAGATCGTCGCCTTGGTGAGCCTTTACCTCACCAACTAGCTAATCTTACGCAGGCTCATCCAATAGCGCGAGGCCCGAAGGTCCCCCGCTTTCCCCCGTAGGGCGTATGCGGTATTAGCAGCCGTTTCCGACTGTTGTCCCCCACTACTGGGTAGATTCCTACGCGTTACTCACCCGTCCGCCGCTGTACTCACACCGAAGTGCTTTCTCGCTCGACTTGCATGTGTTAGGCCTGCCGCCAGCGTTCAATCTGAGCCATGATCAAACTCTTCAGTTTAAATCTTTTACCTCTACACCTTACCGGCTGTAAGAGGGATTGTTTGCGCGATTACCTCGCGATAACAATCAAATCTCGGCTCAGACACAATTCGAAATCAATGTTCCATAAAACTTATGAATCAATGGTCACTTGTTGTGTCTGAATAGTCGTGTACAACTATCCCAACAAGTGCCCACACATCTGTCTTCGTCTTCTTGTTAAGCAACTCCCGAACCGCCAGGGTTGGGATTTTGTCCCGGGTCATCCCCGAAACAGTGGAGGCGCATTATACAGCCGGCCTTCCGATTGGCAAGCACTTTTTGAAAAAATGTTGCCTTGACTGCCCTGAGCAAATATCTCACCTTTTCACCCTAAGCTTATGAAAAACCTTGGGTTTTCGGGTGAAATCCGAGAGCGTTTTTGGCGCCGTCGTCACTCGAGGGACGCGAACTATACGTAGCCAGCAGTGGCTGCGCAAGCACTTTTTCAAATTAATTATCGAATGTGGATTTTTGCCATTTCAAACGATCGTTTTTCGACCATTTGAGCGCCTCAAAGGCGCTTGGCAAAGCGCGCCGCGGTCCGACCCGCAGCAACGATCAGGCAATTTCGAACAGGTGATACTTCTTTTTACCCAACTTAACCAGATAGTAACGCCCAAACCGGGCTGCATCAGAGGTAAAGCACGCTGCCACATCGGCATTTTGCTCCCAGCCAATCGCCTGATTGTTTACCAGTACCGCATTGCGGCCCAGCGCGTCTTTCACCTGCTTACCTGAGGATGCCATGCCGGCCTCCGTGAGCAACTGGGTCACGGTCTCAGGAAACTCACTGCGCGCTACAGCACTGGAAGGCAGCCCATCGAGACGCAACTGGTCGAGATCGCTCTCGGACAGCCCCTCTATCGAGCCACTGAACAGGCTCTCGGTAATTCGCTCGGCTGCTGCCAGCCCCTCATCACCATGCACGAGGCGGGTAACCTCACGGGCCAACACGCTTTGCGCCTCGGGCCTGCCCTGGCGCTCTGCATCGGCCTTTTCAAGCGCATCGATCTCGGCAACATCGAGGAAGGTAAAGTATTTCAGGAACCGGTAGACATCGGCATCAGCACAGCCCAACCAGAACTGGTAAAAACCATAGGGCGAGGTCTTGTTCGCAGAGAGCCAGATGGTGCCAGACTCGGTCTTGCCGAACTTGGTGCCATCAGACTTGGTTATCAGTGGCATGGTCAGACCGAATACCTGCTCGCCATGCATGCGCCGGGTCAGGTCGATACCACCGGTGATATTACCCCACTGGTCGGAGCCGCCAATCTGCAGGGAACAACCGTGGCGCTTGTTAAGCTCGGCAAAGTCGTAGGACTGCAAAATCATATAGGTGAATTCGGTGAAGCTAATGCCACTGCCCTCACGCTCAATGCGCTGTTTCACCGACTCTTTCTGGATCATGGCATTCACCGAGAAGTGCTTGCCCACATCACGCAGGAAGGTGAGCACATCCACATCCGCCGTCCAATCGAGGTTGTTAACCACTTCCGCGGAGGCATCGCCCGCCTCAAAGTCGATAAACTGGGACACCTGCTGCTTGAGCTTTTCGACCCAACCGCCCACAACATCGGGCGTATTGAGCTGGCGCTCTGCCGCCTTGAAGCTCGGGTCACCGATGAGGCCAGTGGCTCCACCGACCAGGGCCAGGGGCTTGTGACCGGCCTGCTGGAAGCGGCGCAGCATCAGCAGCGGCACCAGCGAACCGATATGCAGGCTGTCTGCCGTGGGATCAAAGCCACAATAAAGGGTGCGCGATCCGCCATCTAACCAGTCGGCGAGGGCGTCCTCACCGGCAATCTGGAATATCAATCCGCGAGCGCGGAGATCGTCAAGCAGTGCACTATTCATTGGGGCCTTCTCAGGTGGCTAAAAAACGGGCGCCAACCATACAACACCGACCTTCAAATGCAAGCTTCCGCCAGTCTTCGCTATAGAAGTTGTTGATTATTTAATATACTGGCAGCTCGATATAACTGGAAATTCTGACAGACCATGCCAGGAGCGAAGCGGCCACGGGGCGCCACTGCAATTCGCGAACCCAAAGCACCCCTGTCGCGGTGGGCATTGCCGACCGTCAAAGTTAAGCGCAACCACCTGACACTGGGGCTGGCGGTAGCCGGTTGTCTGGCTATTGGCCTTGGCCTGAGCGGCAACGACGAATCCGCGCCCGAATCGCAGGATGTCGCCACCCTAGAGCCAGTTACGGCACCTGAAATTGCCTCGCCAGAAGTTGCGCCTGCTCCGCCCGCACCGGCACTGCCCGCAGAAGCACCCTGGGTGGAAGATAAAGTGCGCAGCGGCGACAACCTGTCGCTGATTTTTGAACGCGCCGGCTATACCAAGCGCGACGTCCACCGGGTTGTTACTGAACCAGAGCACGGCAAGGGCCTGGCCAGGATCCACCCCGGCCAGACGATCGCCTTCCAGGCCGGTAACAACGGCGAGCTGGCCGGCGTCAAGCACGTGAAATCGCGCCTCGAGACCGTGCTGTATCGCCTCGATGGCGACACCTATACCAGCGAGATCCTCGAACGAGAACCAGAGGTGGTGCGCTCAACCGCTTCCGGCGTCATTACCTCGTCACTGTTTATGGCAGGTCAGGAAGCCGGGCTGTCGCAAACCACGATCATGGAAATGGCCAATATCTTCGGCGGTGTCATCGATTTTGTCGGCGATCCACGTAAGGGCGATACGATGAACCTGGTGTTTGAGGAACACCTGCTCGATGGTACCAAGTTCGACGACGGCGACATTATTGCTGCCTCTTACAATAACCAGGGCAAAATGTTCACGGCCTATCGCTACGTGGATGTCCACGGCGAAACCGGCTACTACAACGCCGACGGGGTTAGCATGCGCAAGGCCTTCCTGCTGGCCCCCGTGGATTTCACCCGCATCAGCTCCAACTTCAATCCGGCCCGGATACACCCGATCTACAAAACTGCCAGACCCCACCGAGGTACTGACTATGCCGCCCCCACGGGCACCCCGGTTTATGCCGCGGGCGATGGCCGGGTAGTGAAGGCAGGCTACAGCAAAGCCAATGGCAACTACGTTTTTATTCAGCACGGTGAGCAGTTTGAAACCAAGTACCTGCACCTGCACAAGCGACATGCCAAAAAGGGCCAGCGCGTCAGTCAGGGGCAGGTCATCGGCACCGTGGGCATGACGGGTGCCGCCACCGGGCCACACCTGCACTATGAGTTCCTGATGAACGGTGTGCATCGCAATCCGCGCACCATCCACAAAAAGCTGCCCAAGGCGAAATCCCTGCCCACGGACGAGTTGCCGCGCTTCAAAGCCGCCATCGAGCCAATCGCCCAGCAATTGGCGCAATTGCAGACCACTACAGACACTCAACTGGCCCTCGCCGCGGCCGAAGCCGACGACCGGGGCTGAGGCAGTGGCCGAAGGGCTTTACCTGGGGCTGATGTCGGGCACCAGTATGGATGCCATAGACGCCGCCATCGTGGCGTGCAGCGAACAGGGTACCCGCCTGGTTCACACCCATGAAGAAGCCATTCCCGCCGGGCTGCGGGAACAGATTCACACCCTCAGCCACAGCGGCAAAGACGAGATAGAGCAACTAGGCCGGCTCGACCGGGCCCTGGGCCAGCTGTTTGCCCGGGCTGCGACACAATTACTGACCGACGCCAATATCGCTGCCGGCGACATCAGGGCTATCGGCAGCCACGGCCAGACCCTGCGCCATCGGCCGCCATCTGCGGGCCACGGTGAATACGCGTTTACCCTACAAGCAGGCGACCCGAATACGATTGCCGAACTTACGGGAATCACCACCGTGGCCGATTTTCGGCGCCGGGATATGGCCGCCGGCGGCGAGGGCGCCCCGCTGGCGCCCGCTTTTCACGCGCTGGCCTTCGGCGCAACTGAAACACAGCGGGCGATCGTAAATATCGGCGGCATCGCCAATGTCAGCCTGCTCGACGGCACCCGATTGGTGGCCGGCTTTGACACCGGGCCGGGCAACACCTTGATGGATCACTGGCACCAGCGTCACCGCGATGGCCACTTCGATCGCGACGGCGCCTGGGCGGCCCAGGGGCAGGCTCAGGAGGCACTGCTAGAAGGCCTGTTAGCACACGAGTATTTCCAGCTAAAGGGTGCACGTAGCACAGGGAAAGAGGCGTTTAACCTTGCGTGGCTGGACAGCCAATTAGAGGGACATTCCGGAACAACACAGGTCGATGTGCAAGCCAGCTTGTGTGAATTTACGGCGCGTTCTATTGCCGCGGCGATTACCGGGGAACAACCCGCCACCACCGAGGTGTATCTCTGCGGCGGCGGCGCCCATAACGCCGAGTTGCGCCGGCGCCTTGCCGGGCACTTACCCAATGCGCAGGTCACTGACACCGCGGCTCTAGGCATTGATCCGGATTGGGTGGAAGCCGCGCTGTTTGGGTGGCTGGCGTATCGCACCCTCAATCACCAGAGCGGCAACGCCGCGCAGGTCACCGGCGCACAGGGGGAGCGGATTCTGGGAGGAATATACCCGGCCGGCTGAGGGCCAGGAGCTTAGAAGACCAGGTAGCCCTGCTCGCGAATCAGCCGCTGGACTTCACTAGCGCCATAAAAGACAGTTTCAACGAAGGGCTGCAGACCTGTTTCATCGACGCCGTTCTTGCCCATCCAGGAGCGGCAAGCCTTGAATTCAACTATACCCAGCGCGCTCAGACTCGCCGCCTGATCCACCACGGCCTTACTCTGCAGGTAGTTATCACGCAACAGGCTGCGCAACACCGGCCCGTGCAAAACAATGGTCAGTGGCGCGCCCTGCTCCTGGGTCAATTCACCGGCGGCAAACAAGGAGTCGGCTCGGCCGAGCATTTCGCCCAGATCGGCCTCGGTTTGCAACTCAATCTCGGCCACATAACGCACCGCCTCATCGCTGCCCCCCTGGGCGAGCGATTGCACGGCCAAAAAAAAGCCCAGCAGTACAAACAAGCACTGCCGGGCGTGATTCATCGCAGGCGTTCCTAGATGGAGAACGATGCACCGCAACCACAGGTGGTGGTGGCGTTGGGGTTTTCGATAATAAAGCGCGAACCTTCCAGGCCCTCAGTGTAATCAACCGTGGAACCCACCAGGTACTGGAAGCTCATAGGATCCACAAGCAGGGTTACACCTTCCTCAGTGATCGCAGTATCGTCCTCGGCAACGTCCTCATCAAAGGAGAATCCATACTGGAAACCGGAGCAGCCGCCACCGGTGATATACACCCGCAATTTGAGTGCGGTGTTCTCTTCCTCGGCCACCAATTGCTGTACCTTCTGCACGGCATTTGACGTGAGATTGATACTGGTTGGATTGAATGAAGCTGCTACAGACATTGCTCTCGGCACCCGCTGAGGGTTAAAAATCGTTCGCTATTATCGTAAAACCGACTATTTTAGTCAACTTTTCGCCGCTTGCGACGGCACCTCCTGGACCACACCATCAGCGCCCATTTCGGTCACCTCGATAAAGGGATCGGGCTGTTTAGCAGCGGGGGTCGACACTGCATCCGAGTGGGTCAGGCTACCGTTAACCTCCGAGCCTGCCGCCATCTCCAGCATCGCATAATGAACGTTGCCCAACACTCTGCCACGGGGCGCCAGCTCCAATCGTTCGGTGGAGAAGACGTCACCCTCAACGGTGCCGTCAATGACCACTACCGGTGCGCGAATTTCCCCTTCGACGCGGCCGTTTTCAGCCACGCTGACTTCGCCACTACTACCCTCGTCGGCCACCAGATTACCCTGAACTATGCCTTCTATTTCCAGACAACCGCTGAAATGGACATCTCCCACAATGGTTGTGTCCCGCGCCACGAGCGTGGTGCCCGACGCTGAACCAAACTTTCTCTTCTTACTTCCCCACATGGGTAAACCTCGCTTAACACTTTCTGGCACTGGATCTCACCCCTGCCGGGGCAATGCATGGCCTGTACACACAGGATAGCTTACCGCCAGACCCATGCCGAAACCAACAAAGCCGGGCGATAAGTCACTTTTTTCGACCGTTCTCGTGAGCGAAAGCTGACCGGTAGCGCCATACCCACCTCAGGCGAAGTGCCGTAACCTGACCAAATTATGGCCAACAATAATTTATGGAACTGCACATGACGCCTCACCTGATTCGATCTGCCTGCCTGTTGTGCCTCGGCGCATTGGTGATATCCGGCTGTTCAAGCAGAGATCCTGCCGCCGTGGCGGCCAGCCTGCCCACGGCAAAGCCTGCCGCTGTGGCTCGTGCCGCCGAGGACGCCCCCAACTTTGCGCATCACAACCCCCATCTGGCCGACTCGGTATACCCACTGGGCCACGTGAATCCAGCACAGTCAACCGGCGTGAATATCGCCGGGCCGCGAGGCAAGACCGAGGCCCTGACCGTGGAAAATGGCGGCATTACCTACACCCATCTGGGCCCGGCTCACTTTGGTGGTGCCATCTCGCCGGAATACCCGAGTGGCAAACGCGTCATCTGGAGCAATGGCGGCGATCGCATCTCCAAACTGGACTACGACACACTGGACGTGATCGCCGAATACCCGATTACTTTCGGACCGCTCTACCAGAACAAGGGTGAGCTCTACAGCGAGGAGGAGGCAGACGAGCTGTTCGACATGCTCGACAGCCAGCCGCTGTTCGCCAACTCCGGCCTGCTGACCTTGCTGCGTACCATTCCCGTGGCCAAAGAGTACTACGGCGCCGGCCTCGCAGGCGTCTACTTCATGCTCAGTGCGGATAACACGCTATACGTGGGTGGCAAGGATTCGATCCTGGCCTATGGGGACGTCAATGCCGGCGAACACGATTCTGAAATCACCCTGCTGCGGGAGTGGAAGAAGCCCCCGGAGATCAAGGGTGGCTTCAATTCCATGAACATGACCTACGATGGCTGGATTGTGTCGTCATCTGATGATGGCTGGCTGGTCATGATCAAGCAGGATTTTTCCGAATACCGCACGATCGCGCTGACTGGCGCAGAGGTCGCCCAGGCCTGGAACCAGCATATGCTCGACATCGGCCGCAGCCAGGGTGCAGCGACCTGGGTACGCAATGCCCCGGCCATTGATAAGAACAACAACCTGTTTATCGCCTCGCTGGAACATCTACACAAGGTCATTTGGGATGGCGATCAGCTGTCTACAGATCCGTCCGATGGCGCCTGGGTTGAGCCCTACAGTAACAAGGGCGATATCAGCGTGACCTTTGAGGACATTATCGATCCGGCGACCGGTGAAGCCTATCGCTTCGAGAACGTCAACGTGGGTACCGGCTCGACCATGAGCCTGATGGGCTTTGGCGAAGAGGACAAGTTCGTGGTGATGACCGACGGCGACACCCTGATGAACCTGACCCTGTTCTGGCGCGATGACATGCCCGAGGACTGGCAGCAGCTACCCCAGGCCCCAACACGACGCATCGCCGGTATGCTGCCGGCCAATATCGGCCAGGCCGATAAAACCGAAGTGCAGACCGAGCAATCGGTGGTCGTCGGTGGCTACGGCGCGCTGGTGGTCAACAACGCCCCCGCCAACAAACCCATTAGCAAGGCCCCGGACGGTGCGTTTATCGGCCTGGCCGGCCACCACCCCGACTTCACCCCCCACGGGGTGCAGAAATTCGAGTGGAATCCTGAGGTCCAGGCTCTGCAAGTGGCCTGGGTAAACACAGACGTCTCTTCAGTAAACTGCGTGCCGCTGGTCTCGAACGGTTCCGACATGGTGTACACCGTCGGCGCCAGAGACGGCCACTGGACGTTGGAAGGTATTGATTGGTCGACCGGGGAAACCCAGTTCACCTGGGTAACGGGATCAAGCCGGTTTAACACCCAGTTCTCGGGTGTACTGATCGACCAGGAAGGACGGCTGTGGCATACCACCATACACGGTATTGTGCGGTACGAGCGGCCCGGGCTCTAGAAAAGGGGGACAGACCACTATTTACCGACGCGGGTGAAGCGCGCCTGGACTTGCCAGAGGAAGAGTTCGGTCACTTCCGCTTTGCGCGGTGATGTGGCCGTCGCGGCGAGGCGCAGCTGGCTGGGAACAAAACCTTCAGGCAGGGTCAGCTGGCCTTCTATCGATTGAAAATAGCGAAAGCGAAGATTGATTCGGTCCGAGTCCACGTCCGGGCTCAACTCAGCGAGCGGAATGGTCACCGGCTCGCCGTCGAGCTGCCCCTCTACTTCGACTCTCAGATAGCCCTTGAGCAGGGAGTGCTTGAGCGTCTCCTGTTGAACCACCATACGATAGGCATACTGGCCCTCCCGCTCCAGGGCCACCAGTTCCGGTGAGCGCAGGCTCAGACCCTGGGCTATCTCGCCGGGGGCCATCAGACTTTTGTAAAATCTCAGGCCTTCTTCGAGGGTGGCGATGTGCTCTTTCTGGGCCGCAATTTCCTGACGCACCAGTTCGAGCGCCTGCTGGTCCATTTCATGGCGAGCTTCCTGCACATCCAGCTCACCCTCCAGGCGGGCCACGTCGGCACGCAGAACCGGCACCTCTTCACCGAGAGCCTGATACGTTGCCGGGTCCAACCCCATGCCGCTGTAGGCGGCACGTTGACCAAGATAAAAGCCCGCCAGCAGCACCACGGCCAGGGCGAGCGTGGCCACAATCACCTGCAGTCGGCGATAGCGGCGCTGCTTTTCCCGTACGCTGACCACGCCCAAATCAGGGCAACAGCCCGACCTGCTCCAGGCCCATGATCTCAGGAAGGCCGAGCATGATATTCATGTTCTGGATCGCCTGACCTGACGCACCTTTGACGAGATTGTCGATGGTCGCCATCACGACCACGGTGTCGCGGTCCTGAGGCACCTGAAGGCCGATCTGACAACGGTTTGCACCTTTGACCGTACGCGTTTGGGGGAACATCCCCTGGGGCAGCAGGTCGACGAAGGGCTCATCCGCATACCATTCTTCGTAAAGCGCCTGCAGGTCAGTGCCCGGCTCGTGCAACGTGGCAAACAGAGTTGAGTGAATACCGCGGATCATTGGCAGTAAGTGGGGGACAAACGTCAGCTGTACCGCTGAACCTGCCACATCACCCAGACCCTGCTCGATTTCCGGTAGGTGCCGGTGACCGGCGACGCCGTAAGCTTTAAAGCTGTCGGCCACTTCCGGGAAAATATTGTCGACTTTGCCCTGACGCCCCGCACCGCTGACCCCGGAGGCGGAGCTGGCGATCAGTCGCGCTGGGTCCACCAGCCCTTTGGCCAGCAGCGGAATCAATCCCAGCTGCACAGAAGTGGGGTAGCAGCCGGGACAGGCCACCAACTGCGCGCCGGCAATAGCCTGGCGGTTCACCTCAGGCAGGCCGTACACCGCCTGGCGCAGGATATCGGGGCTGGCATGGGGCTCGCCATACCACAGCGACCACAGCTCAGCGTCGCGGATGCGATAGTCAGCAGACAGGTCGACAATGCGGGCACCGGCGGCGAGCAGTTCCGGCACCATGTTCATGGCAACGTTATGCGGGGTCGCAAAAAACACGACGTCACAGGCCGCCAGCGTAGCGACATCCGGCTCGGAAAACGCCAGATCGTAATGGCCGCGCAGATTGGGGTACAGGTCGTCCACACGGCGGCCACTCTCGGCGCGCGAGGTGATCGCCACCACCTGCGCCTGCGGGTGCGTCGCCAACAGGCGCAACAGTTCCACACCGGTATAACCGGTACCACCTACAATGCCAACCTTGACCATGTGTCTACTTCCTCGAAATCTTCACTGCCACGGGGCGCAGCCTGCCGCCGGTTCCCGGGGGCCAAATATTATAGAAGCATTACCTGCGCAAATAACTGGTAATATTGGATTTTTGTTTCGGGCCAATCCTTAGACCGTGCGCAAACTGATCGCTGAATACCGACGCCTGCTGGCCGACTATGAGTCGGTGTTGGCGTACTCTGTGCTCGGCATTGTGGCCGGCCTGGCATCGGGCCTGGTGGTGATCGCCTTTGAAATGCTGATCAGCCAACTGGCGCTGATATGGGGCGTAGGCAATAACGGCGATGGCTTCGAGGCACTGCCTCGCCACCTGCAATTCGCTCTACCCGTTGGTGGCGCCCTGTTACTGGGTATTTGCTACCACTTCCTGAAACCGGAAGATCGCGAAACCGGCATTGTTCACGTGCTGAGCAAAATGCACTCCAATTACGGCGCTCTCCCGGCGCGAAACGCAGTGGTGCAGTTCTTTGCCGGCAGCTTTGCCCTGGCCAGCGGCCAGTCAGGCGGCCGTGAAGGCCCTGGCGTGCATCTCGGGGGCGCCATTAACAGCCTGCTGGGCCAGCGACTGGGTCTGCCGAGTAACAGTCTGCGGGTACTGATTGCCTGTGGCGCTGCCGGCGGCATCGCGGCCGCTTTTAATACGCCGCTGGCGGGCGTGATTTTCGCGATGGAAGTGATTATCGCCGAGTACACGGTGGTGGGCTTTATCCCGGTGATTCTGGCCGCGGTATCCGCGTCAGCGGTCAGCCGCACACTGCTCACCGGCGGTGTATTTTTCGCCATCCCGGAACTCGAGCTCAACTCACTGCTGGAGATTCCATACATTATTTTCCTGGGATTCTGCTGCGGCTTCGCCATAGTGGCTTTCAGCAAAATTTCCCGAGCCACCGCCCGCCTGGCCCATTGGAACGTGGCCATCCGCTTTACCCTGGCCGGGCTGGTGACCGGCGCGCTGGCCATGGCGGCACCGGAGATTCTGGGTATTGGCTACGATACCCTATACATGGCCCTGCAAAGCGAGCTAACCCTGCTCACACTGCTGGTGGTGGCGGGTGCCAAACTGGTGGCAACTGCCGTCAGTGCCGGCGCAGGCATGCCCATCGGTATTATCGGCCCGAACCTGTTAATCGGCGCCTGCATCGGCGGCGCGCTCGGCCTGCTGGGCATGCAGTTCATGCCCGAACACGCCTCCGATCCGGTGCTGTATGTAGTTATCGGTATGGGTGCCTGCATGGCCGCCGCACTCAATGCCCCCTTGGCCGGCCTGTTAGCGGTGGTTGAGCTTACCCACACCACCAGCATTGGCATGCCAGCCATGCTGGCGATCGTAACGGCCACATTGACCGGCACCGGGCTGTTCCGCCAGCGCTCAGTTCACCAGACGGTGCTCAAGCAGCTGCGCCGCGTGGTCCCCGACGACCCCCTCAATCAATTGCTACACCGCACGCACGTCACAGCCATCATGGACAATCGCGCAGTACGCGTGCCAGTGAAGCTCACTGACGAGGATTTGGAACCACTGCTGGAGTTCAACCCCACCTGGTGTCTGGTCACGCGTGAAGGGGAAGATCTCTACCTGGTGCAGGGGCCGGAACTACTGGCTTGGTTGCACGAACATCCGCGGGAGGACGACAGCGAGGAGCAGGTGGATATTACCGATGCGGGCATTCGGCGCTGGACCACCTCTTCCGTGCCAGTACAGGCCAGCCTGCGCCAGGCCCTGGACAGCATTAACGCCAATACCGCGGAGATCGCCTGCGTGTATGAACGCAGCCGCACCTCGGGCAAACGCATACTGCACGGCGTCGTCACGCGCGAGACCATTGAAAAATTCACCCTGGGCAGGTTGTAATAAGGAGAAAACCAACGTGCTGTGGATTAAAGCCTTCCATCTCATTTTTGTGGTGTGCTGGTTTGCCGGCCTGTTCTACCTGCCGCGCATATTCGTCAACTATGCAGCCGCCGAGAGCGACGAAACCCGGGAGGTACTCGCGGGCATGGCGCGGCGCCTGTACCGGTTTGTCACGCCATTTATGGTGCTGGTGATTCTGCTCGGGCTTGGCCTGCTGGCCACCAACCCCGGCTATTACCTGCAAACCGTTTGGATGTGGGCAAAACTGAGCTGCATGCTGGCACTGGTGCTCTACCACCTGCAGTGCGGCCGCTACGTCAAGGCGATTACCGAGCACACCGACGACCGTAGCCACGTGTTTTACCGCTGGTTTAACGAAGTGCCGGTGATTTTTCTGTTTGCCATGATTCTACTGGCGGTACTGAAACCTTTTTAGCTGTAGCCAGTCACAGCCTGGACGGGGCAGCGGCGCTGGTGGATATTCTCCTGCCAACACCGGATAATTTGCCTCCCGGCCAACAATGACCAAGGATTCCCGGCCCATGAGCAGTTCTACAGATCTCTTCGATCGCGCCTGTCAGCACATTCCCGGCGGTGTTAATTCACCGGTCCGCGCCTTTAAGGCTGTGGGCGGCACGCCGGTATTCATCGACCGCAGCGACGGCGCCAGGGTATACGATTGCGAGGGCAAGGCCTACATCGACTATGTACTCTCCTGGGGCCCCATGATCATGGGTCACAATCACCCCGCGGTGCGCGAGGCGGTGATCAAGCAGAGCGAGAAAGGCCTCAGTTTCGGCGCCCCCACCGAACTCGAGATCCAGCTCGCCGATCGCATCTGCGAGATCATGCCGGGCATGGACCTGGTGCGCATGGTCAACTCCGGCACTGAAGCCACCATGAGCGCCATTCGCCTGGCGCGCGGCTATACCGGCCGCGATACCATCGTCAAATTCGAAGGCTGTTACCACGGCCACTCCGATTCACTGCTGGTGAAGGCCGGTTCCGGCGCGCTGACCATGGGCGTACCCAGTTCGCCTGGCGTCCCCGCGGCACTGGCGGATCACACCATGACCCTGACCTACAACGACCCGGAAGGGGTGCGCGCAGCCTTCGCTGAGCACGGCGACAGTATTGCCTGCGTGATTGTTGAACCGGTTGCGGGCAATATGAATTGTATTCCTCCCGAACCCGGGTTCCTCGAGACACTGCGTGAGTGCTGTGACGCCAGCGGTGCGGTACTTATCCTCGACGAAGTCATGACCGGTTTTCGTTTCGGCCTGCAGGGTGCTCAGGGTTTCTTTGGTGTCGAGGCCGACCTGACAACACTCGGCAAAGTGGTAGGTGGCGGAATGCCCGTGGGCGCCTTCGGCGGCAAGCGCGAGATTATGGAACAGATCGCCCCGCTCGGCCCGGTCTACCAGGCGGGCACGCTGTCGGGCAATCCCATTGCCATGGCCGCGGGCCTGGCGACCCTGGACATTATTTCTGCCGATGGATTTTACGAACCGCTGTTCGCCAACACCACACGCCTGTGTGAAGGGCTACAAGAAGCCGCAGATCGCGCCGGCGTACCCTTCACCACCAATCATCGCGGCACCATGTTCGGCGGGTTTTTCACCAACGCCAGCAGCATGACCAACTATGCCCAGGTCATGGCTTGCGACACCGAACGCTTTAACCGCTTTTTCCACCTGATGCTGGAGGCCGGGGTGTATCTGGCGCCCGCCTCTTACGAGGCCGGCTTTATGTCCAGCGCACATACCGATGCCGACATCGACGCCACCATCGATGCCGCCCGCGGTGCATTCGCGGCCCTGTAACGGAGCACAAACATGTCCTTTTCGAGCCAGCGAGGCCCCTTCCCCCAGACCCGCATGCGCCGGTTGCGCGCCAATGCCTTTGCCCGCGATCTGGTGCGGGAGAATCAGCTCACCCCCGCAGATCTGATTTTCCCCGTGTTCGTGTTGGAAGGCAGCGGCGAGCGAGAAGCCATCCCGTCCATGCCCGGCATCCAACGCCTCAGCGCCGACTTGCTGGTGGAGCAGGCAAAAGAGCTGCACAGCCTCGGCGTGCCGGCCCTGGCTCTATTCCCGGTGGTAGGGAGTGACAAGAAATCGCTGATGGCCGAGGAGGCCTACAATCCCGACGGTCTGGTGCAGCGCACGGTCAAGACCCTGAAAGACGCACTACCGGAACTCGGCATTATCACCGACGTGGCACTCGACCCCTTCACCACCCACGGCCAGGACGGCATTATCGACGAGGCGGCCTACGTGCTGAACGATGTGACCACCGAAGTGCTGGTGAAACAGGCCCTCTCCCACGCCGCCGCCGGGGCCGATGTGGTAGCGCCCTCGGATATGATGGATGGCCGCATCGGCGCGATTCGCTCCGCGCTGGAAGAGCAGGCCCATCCCAATACCCTGATCATGGCCTACGCTGCCAAGTACGCCTCCAGCTACTACGGCCCATTCCGCGATGCGGTAGGCTCCGCCAGCAACATCAAAGGCGGCAACAAGTTCAGTTACCAGATGGATCCCGCCAATTCCGACGAGGCCCTGCACGAATGCGCCCTGGATCTCCAGGAAGGCGCGGACATGATTATGGTCAAGCCTGGCATGCCCTATCTGGATATCGCCCGACGCGTTAAGGACGAACTCAAGGCGCCCACCTTTGCCTATCAGGTAAGCGGCGAGTACGCCATGCACCAGGCGGCCTTCGAACAAGGCTGGCTTGAGCGTGAGCCGGTGATGCTCGAGTCACTGCTGGCCTTCAAGCGCGCTGGCTGCAATGGGATTCTGACCTACTTTGCACTGGAAGCGGCGCGAGCCCTGCAGTGATATCACGCGCCATGCTGCTGGTTGCGCTGGCTTCACTGTCACCGTGGGCCGCTGCGGAATGTGAATGCCTGTGGCAGGGTTCCTTTGATGAGGTACAGGCAAAAACCGACCTGGTGGTGGCCGCCGAGGTCGCCTCTACCAAGGGCAACTCCATCGACCTGAATACCGCGCAAGTGCTGCGGGGCACGCTGCCGCCTGTGGAACTGCGCGTATGGCTGGCCTATGAAGACTACTGCAGGCCGCCAACAGATACCTTCCCTGTGGACAGTCGCTGGGTCATGGCCCTGACTCGCATCGACGAAAAGGTCAGCGGGGGCTTTAACCCCAACACGCCCAACTACAGCTACGGCCGAGTCGGCGACTACATGCTTTCCAACTGCGGCGGCTACTGGTTGAAGTGGGAAGGCGACGCCGTTACCGGCAATCTGGTGGACGCCCCTCGCTGGGACCATGAGCCCAAAATGACACCGGTGTTACTGGAACTGATCGCCGCTTTTGTCGCGGGCAAGGCCGATAGTGCGGCTCTGCTCGCGGCCAGCCAGGAGGACCCGGCATTGCGGGAATTGCGGCTGAATACGCGTGCGTTTCTGCGCGGTGACGAGGAATAAATACGGGCTTTTGCCACGAGAGCCGCGCATCCGATGAAGCAACCGGTCATGATCTGAGTATTATTTAACCGCCCGGAGCTGTATACTCCGCCCCCTGCTTGTCTGATTCTTTATTTGTGTCCCGCGATTGCAAACCGTCTTACGACCTTCCCTGCCTCAGTACATAGATAGTTTTTCCCTCAAGTTTTCTCCCGTTCACGCGGGTCATTTATCTATGTCGTAACTAGAAGGTAATTTTCATGTCCAGATCAACTGGTAAAGTAAAGTGGTTTAACGAGAGCAAGGGCTTTGGCTTCCTGGAGCAGGAATCAGGTCCAGATGTATTTGCGCACTTCAGTGCCATTCAGGGCTCCGGCTTCAAGACCCTCGTCGAAGGCCAGGAAGTTGAGTTCACTGTTACCCAGGGTCAGAAAGGCCCCCAGGCAGAGAACATCACTGTCATTTCCTGAAGCACCCCAAGGCCAGGTGCGGGCATTACTCCCGCGCCGGCCACTCTATATATAAAGAATACCAAACACAGGGAGACCATTATGGCTGGGAAACCAACACGCCAGAGCAACGCCAAAAAGAAGCCTGCAGCAGCCGTAGAGACATCTGATTCGATCGCAGAACAGACCCGCTTGTTCCTGCAGTCAGGCAAGTCCATCGAAGTTATCGAATCTGGCATTAGTCAGCGGCCCACGCTTGGCGCGCCCAATGGGCCTGCCTCGGGCAAGTAACGCTCACCGTCACCGCTGCGGATTAATCACGCGAGGCACATGCGCTAACGTTTGCGCCAGCGCTTGCGTCTCGGGTTATCCCCCTCAACCAGATCCATGAGCTCATCGAGCATCATGAGTGACAACCCCCAGATACGTCGCCCCTCGTAGAAATAGCAGGGCATGGGGATCTCAACGTTCTTGTACTTCCAGACCATTTCCTCGCGGTTGTCCGAGTCGAGCAGAAATTCCAGTGGCACCCACACCACTTCGGCCACCTCGTAGTTCGGCGTCAGCACCACCGCGCGGTCCAGCCGGAACACAAAGGCACTTACAATCATGCCCAGGGCACCACGACTGGGCCGGGCATTGATATCCGAGAGCCGGCCGATACAGCGGTCACTCGGCTCAAGCTGCAGGCCGACCTCTTCCTCGGTCTCACGCAAGGACACCGCAAAGCCATTGGCGTCGGCCTTATCCATGCGTCCACCCGGGAATGCCATGTGCCCGGACCAGGGATCCCCCTCCCTTTCTGCGCGTTTGATCATTAGGATATGCAGCTCGCCATCGCGCACCTGGAGAATCAGCGCGACCGCCGAGCGTTTTCGCAGCCGGCGCAGCCAGGGGCGATGAGGGCGATGGCCCGCAAGGCCAGTCTCTATCATTTGCAGCAGTGGTACGGACACTGTGAGCTCCAGTGATTGTCGAGCAATATTAAGCCAGCCCCGAATGAAGGCAACAAGGGCGGCCGATGAGGAATTTTCATGCCCAGTACTCTCCTACTCACACTAAACCAGGTGCAGCTTGTGTATCGCGCCTTGCCGGCACTGCGCGACGTCAATTGGCACATAGGGGCCGGAGAGCAATGGGCCGTGTTGGGACCCAACGGGGCCGGCAAGACCAGCCTGGCGAGAATCATCAGCGGCCAGGCCAAACATTACTCGGGCGAATTCATTGCTGCTGATACCCTTGGCGCACAGGGCGTTGCCTATGTCTGCTTTGAACAAACCCGGGCGCTGATCGAGCGCGATCGCAAGCTCGATGATTCAGAAACCCGGGCCGATGCGAGTGATCCAGGCACCTTGGTACGCGACCTAATACTCGCCGACAGGGCCGAGGATGAGGCCTTTGCGCAATGGGTTACGCGACTCGGTATCGGCCATATCCTGGACCGCGGCCTGCGCTATATCTCCACCGGCGAGATGCGCAAGAGTCTGTTGGTCGCCGCTATTTTGCAGCAACCGGCACTGCTCATACTCGACAGCCCGATGGATGGGCTCGACCGTGCCAGCCAGGCAGCAATGCGCGCCGCACTCGAAGAGCTACTGCAATCGGGCCAACAAGTTGTGTTGTTGTGCCGACAGGCCGGCGACGTTCCCGAATCCATCTCGCACCTGTTGGTACTCGACGATGGCGCCATTGTCACCGAGGGGCTGAGGAACACCACACTCAACGATCCCCGGGTGGCGGCACTGATGAATCCAACTTTACCATCGCTGGCGCAACTGCCAGCGCCCGCGCCGCGACCCTATCAACTAAATCCGGATACTCCGTTGCTGCACCTGCGCGACGTCAATGTCAGCTATGGCGAGCTGGACGTACTGACCGGTGTTAACTGGACGTTCCGGCAGGGCCAGCACTGCGCGGTGTCCGGACCCAACGGCTGTGGCAAGAGCACCCTGCTCAGCCTGGTGACAGGGGACAATCACAAGGCCTATGGCCAGGACATTACCCTGTTCGGTATTCGCCGCGGCTCGGGCGAAAGCATCTGGGACATCAAACAGAAGTACGGCCAGTTAGACAACCAGTTACACCTCAACTTTGCCCGGGGTATGAAAGTGCTGGAAGTGGTGATCTCGGGCTTTTTCGATTCGGTCGGCCTGTACGATGACTGGGGCGACGAGCAGCGCGCCACGGCAACCCAATGGCTGGCCGCCCTGGGCCTTGCGGATTACCTGCGCGAATCGTTCGATGCGCTGTCGTTTGGCCTGCAACGGGTCGTGCTGCTGGCCCGCGCCATGGTGAAGTCGCCGGCCATTCTGCTGCTGGACGAACCCACCCTGGGCATGGACGGCCCGCACCGGCGCCAGTTGCTGCAGGCCATTGACCACATCGCCGCAAACTCCGACACCCAGGTGATCTTTGTCAGCCATTCGGTGGGCGAGTTACCCGCGTGCATTAACCAGCACCTAGTTTTTGAGCCCCGCGACAATGGTTTTGATGTGGTGTGTTCGGACTGAACCTGGCGGCTCAGTCAACAAACCCCGCAAGCGCATTGCACTGACGACTTCCTGAACAGTACAGCAGGCCGCGCTCGGCCACCGCCTTAACCTGGGCAGTATTGCCCAGTACCGCGTGGGTGCGCGCCAGTTCGAGATAAATTTCAGCATCGTCGGGATCGATGCGCTGGGCACGCTGCAAATACCCCAGTGCCCTATCGGCATCGCCACTGCTGCGCGCCTGCACCGCCCGGTCAATCAACACGTTGTGGCCACCACTCCCCGTGCTTGAATCCGGCGCCGGAGTCGCCGCAGGCTCAGGCGCCTCACGAGGCGAGGTGTCTTCATAACTGGGCTCGCCACTCTCAATTTTGGGCAGGGAATACGGGTTGGTGCCACAGGCAGCCAGGGCAACAATAGATGCTCCCAGCAATACGCGGGCAATAACGACAGGGTGGCGCAATGCAAACTCCAAAGAGGCGGTAGTCGCCATGCAGTGTAACCGAACAGGCCGCACAAGCCAGCGGCCCCGGGCTAGTTATCAAAAATGGACTGGAACCAGCCCTTGATGCGTGACGTTCGCGGCGCACAGTTGGTATGCGCCCGCGGTTGCGAGCCTTCAATAAACGGCATCTGCACCGCGTTGGGACAGCCCTCGCCGGTAATCATACCGTTGCTGCTATCCACCCAATCGACCTCCACACCCTCGGGCATGCGGTAAGCCAGGGACCGCTGGGAAGCACCCGCCATAAAGCGCGACCAGATCCGCAGGGCGCCACTGCTGCCGGTCAAGCCTGTTTCGCCATTGTCGTCGCGGCCCATCCAGGTCACTGCAAGCAGATCCCCGGAGAAACCGGCAAACCAGGAATCGCGACCATCATTGGTGGTACCGGTCTTGCCAGCCACCAGCATATTGGCTGGCANGNCGCGATAGGCGCCGCGGCCCGTGCCCTCTTTCATGGCTTCGAGCATGGCGTATTGCAGCAGGTAGACCGCCTGCAGGCTCACCTCACGCTCGTACTGCAGGTCGTAGCGCTGCAGCGGTTCACCGCGGGCATCGACAATATCGCGAATACTGCGCAGCGGAGTGCGGAACCCACCGGACGCAATGGTCTGGTACATGGCGGCCATATCCATCGGTGAGTACTCGCCGGCACCCAGGGTCAGCGCCGGCACCTGGGGCACTGGCCGCTCAACCCCGAGCCGGGCCAGCATATCGGCAATATTCTCAATACCCAGTTCAAGACCGAGACTCGCCGTGGCGAGGTTGTAGGATTTCGCCAAAGCCATATACAGCGGCACCTGGCCGTGGGCCTGGCGATCAAAATTTCGCGGCTGCCAGTCGTCGCTGCCGCGCACCGGCACGCTGATCGGTTCGTCCGCCAGCAGGGTGGCCAGGGAGTAATCCTGCGGGCGCTCCAGCGCGGTGAGGTAAACCGCAGGTTTCAACAACGAGCCCGCCGGGCGGCGCGCGTCGAGGGCACGATTAAAGCCCGCATAACTGACCTTGCGCCCACCAACCAGCGCGGCGACTTCACCGCTGTCAAAGCGGGTGACAATCGACGCGCTCTGCAGACTGCCCTTGCCATCGATGGCCTTGAGAACCCCGGTAGTACTGCTCTCCAACTTGCGCTGTAAAATCGGATCAAAGGCGGTAAATATGCTCAGGCCCAGTGTAGTCAGGTCTTCCTCGCGGTAGTCGCGGCGCAGCTGCCGACGCACCAGGTCGAGGTAGGCGGGGAAGCTGTTGCGGATGCGCGGCGCGTTGTTGAGCCCCAGCGGCATGGCCTTGGCCACCAGCGCGTGTTCATCAGAGATCACCCCCTGCTCGGCCATGACGTCGAGCACCACATTGCGGCGCTTCATCGCACGCTCGGGATTGCGCAGCGGGTTGTAGAGCGACGGGCCTTTAATCATTCCCACCAGCAACGCCTGTTGATGCAGGCCCAGTTGCTCCAGTGGCGTATCAAAATAGTGCCGGGCGGCCAGGGCAAAGCCGTGAATCGCCCGGGGCCCCTCCTGCCCCAGATACACCTCATTCAGGTAGCTCTCGAGAATTTGATCTTTCTCATAGTGCAGCTCCAGCAGGACCGCCATGATCACTTCCGTGAGTTTGCGCACCAGAGTACGCTCTGGCGTGAGGTAGTAGTTCTTCACCAACTGCTGAGTAATGGTGCTGCCACCCGCCACCACCTGACCGGAGCGCAGGTTGCTGAGGGCCGCACGTGCGATGCCTGAGACCGAGAACCCCCAGTGCTCATAAAAGTCCTGGTCTTCCACGGCAAGAAGCGCCTGCCACAGCGTATCCGGCACGTCAGCAAGTCGGATCAGCAGTCGGTCTTCACCGTGGGAAGGATAAATACCGCCGATCTGAACGGGATCCAGGCGCATAAGATCGACGGGGGCGCCGCTGCTGGTAATACCCTGCAGCCGGGTAGCACCAAGATCGAGCGTGACCCGCCGGGCGGGTTCGCTTTCTCCGGGAAAATCGAAGCCGCGGGTATAAACCTCAAAGCGATTGCGATTGCGCGCCACCTGCCCGGGGCCGCTGGCATGATGCACCTTGCGGTAGCCCAGCACCTCAAGCTCGTAGGCGAGGTCCTCCGGGGTCAGCTCGGCCCCCACATACAATTCCAGGGGGCGGGCGTATACCTTGGCGGGCAGTTCCCACATTTTGTCGGTAAACGTGGAGGTAATACGGGCGTCGAGGTAAATCAGGAAGCCGACACCGACAACCAGGGCCACGAGAAAGAGTTTGAAGAGCAGACGGCGAGTTTTAACCATGGGTCGGGAGTGTACACCAGCCCACTTTCAATAGATCAACGAATCCGGATAATACCCGGCTGAACTTACTGAGGATGATGTAACCATGAAAAAATATGCCGCTTATGGAATCGGCGCAGCCCTGGTCGACACCGAAATCAAGGTTGAGGACAGCGAACTGGACGCCATGAACGTCGAGAAGGGCATGATGACCCTGGTCGACGCCGACCGCCAGAGTGAACTGCTGGGCCACCTCGAAGGGCATCTGGTCAAGGCCAGCCATGCCAGCGGCGGCAGTGCGGGCAACTCAATGATTGCCACTGCCCAGTTTGGCAACCCGACCTTCATGTCGTGCAAGGTGGCCAACGACGCCGATGGCGATATCTATATCGCCGACCTGGAAGCGGCGGGCGTCGACCATGCGCTCACTGGCGAGCGCGAGGAAGGCGTTACCGGCAAATGCCTGGTGCTGATTTCACCGGACGCCGAGCGCAGCATGAACACCAACCTGTCGATCAGCGAAACGCTATCCACCGACCAGCTCAATGCCCAGGCCATTGGCGAATCCGAGTACTACTACATGGAAGGCTATGTCGTCACCTCACCCACCGGCCGCGCCGCGGCCGTTCGCGGCCGCGAAATTGCCGAGGCGGCAGGCGTCAAAACCTCCATCAGTCTGTCGGATCCAGGCATGGTCGAATTCTTCCGTGACGGGCTGCAAGAAATGATTGGCGAGCGCGTCAACCTGATCTTCTGCAACGAAGCCGAGGCACTGGGCTGGGGCAACACCGACAACATCGAGGTCGCCATCGAAAAGCTCAAGCAGGTAGCGGACACCTTTGTCATCACCCGCGGCGCCGAAGGCGCACTGACATACGACGGTGACAACCTGGCAGAGATTCCACCCCACAAGGTACACGCGGTGGACAGCAACGGTGCGGGCGACATGTTTGCCGGTGCGTTCCTGTACGCCATTACCCGCGGCGAAGATTTCCCCACCGCCGGCCGCTTTGCCAGCCTGGCCGCCGGCAAGATTGTCGCCAACTACGGCCCGCGCCTGAAGCCCGAAGAATACCCCGCCCTGCGCAACGAATTCTTCGGCGGCTAGAACAAACCGATCTGGCTATTGACGAGCTCGTCGAACGACGAGCCCACAAAGCCCAGTATTCCGTCAGCCACGGGCTGTAGCTGACGCTCGATGTACTGTTCGTAGTCCAACGGGGCCAGCGCAGCCTGCGCCGGCTCCGCCCCAGCGGTTGTCAGCACATACTCCACCCAGGCCCCGCGCCTGGGGGGCTCCAGCCCGCGCGCCTCATACAAGCGCCCGGCCTGCACATGGGGCGGCACATTGCGCTGGTATTCATCCAACCGTCGCCGCAAGCGCTTGCGGTACACCAGTTGCTGATCGAGTTCGCCGGCCCTGAGCTGTGCTGCAGTTTGCTGCACAAAGCCCTCAAAGGGCTCGCCAACAAATACCCGGCGGTACAACTCTTCCTGGAAGTCACGCGCTAGGCGAGTCCAGTCGGTGCGCACATTCTCCAGCCCCTTGAAGATCAGCCGATCTTCACCCCCGCTGCGCACCACACCGGCATAGCGCTTCTTACTGCCCTTATCCGAGCCGCGAATGGTCGGCATGAGAAAGCGTCGATAGTGGGTCTCAAACTCCAGTTCCAATACGCTGTCGATGCCGAATTCCTGCACCAGGGTTTCGCGCCACCACTGATTCAGCGAGCGCTCCAGATCGCGGCCAGCTGATTCCGCCTCCGCGTCATTGGCGGCTTCGTGAATCCACACGAAAACGGAGTCGGTATCACCGTATATCACCCGGTGTCCCGCCGCCTCGATCTGCTCGCGGGTACGCTGAATAATCTCGTGCCCACGCCGGGTGATAGAGCTTGCCAGCCGCGCATCAAAGAAGCGGCAACCGGTGGATCCGAGGACACCGTAAAATGAATTCATGATGATCTTAATGGCCTGCGAGAGCGGCGCATCGGCAGCGGCCCGCGCATCATCGCGCAACGCCCACAGGTGAGCGATTAGTCCCGGCAGGATATGACCCTCGCGGATAAACCGGGCCTCCAGAAAGCCAGGCACGGTCTCATCAGCGGCGATATCCGGCAGGGTACCCAGCGCCAGTCCCAGCGGATCGATGGCAAACGTACGAATAATACTCGGATACAGGCTTTTGAAATCCAGCACCAGCACGTGGTCATAAATGCCCGGCGCAGAATCGAGCACAAAGCCGCCGGGACTGGCGGTGAGATCGCGACTGGCATTGGGTGCGACATAACCCTGGCGGTGGAGACGCGGCAGATACAGGTTGTCGAAAGAGGCCACCGACCCGCCGAGGCGATCCATGTTCAAACCCGTCATGCGCGAGCGGGCGACGGCGAAGGCCAGCAAATCTGTGTGTTCAAAAATACGGGAGACCAGCTCGCAATCCTTGAGGTTGTATTCCGCCAGTGCGGTTTTGTCTTCCTCAAACTGGCGGCTGATCTCTTCGCCGCGATCAGGACTGTGAATAAGCTTGCCCTCACCCAGCAACTCCCGGGACACGTTCTCCAGGGAAAAACTCTCAAACCGGTAGAAGGCCGCACGCAGCAGCTCAATACCATCTAGAATTACCCGGCCCGGACACTGCACCGTGCGGCGCTCGCCCTCCTCGTCAAGCTCCCGCCAGTGCACCGGCCGGCGGCCGCGGCCCAACAGCAGTCGACGGTTGCAAACATCCGCCACGCGCTGCAGGTACCAGGTATCGAAGTTGACCACGTTCCAACCGATTAGTACGTCCGGATCGAACTCGCCCAACCAGTCGACAAAGGCCTGTAGCACTGCTTCTTGGTTAACACAGACCTGCACGTAATCCTGGGTTGCGCCCTCGCCGAGCATGAATNCCCGCCGCTGCTCCGGGCCCTCGCCGCCATAGCCATGCACACCGATGGAGAAAAGCTGCACCCCCTCCATGGCAGTCTCGATATCAAAGGAGGCCACCCGCAGTGAGGGCTGGTAGTCGGCGCCGCGGATTTTGGGGTTTTCAACCCACAGGTGCCCTGCCCGGGTAGTGATGTGCCCAGCGAGCTCGACGCCACCGGCAACAAAGCGCTCCATTAAATAGCGGTCGACGGGATTGATATCCGCCTCCAGGGGCTCGCAGCCACGCTCTTCGAGCGCGTCGGCCAATTGCCGTGCCTGGCGATAACTTCGGCAGTACACACCCACTACCGCCGTATGCGCAAAATCACGCAGCTCCAGCGGCTGCACCTCCACCCCGGGCGTGCCTTCCAATAGCGGGCCGGCAATGCCGAGTTCGTCTCTGGACAGAAAAAAGGTACTGCGCTGTCCCTGCACCAACGCACACAGCGGGCCCTTGTCCGTGGTAAACCACAGCTCCAATTCGATACCGGCGGGGGTATCGCGCCAGTTGCGGCTGAGCAGAAAACCTTTGAGGTTGGATACGGTCATCTATTGAATTGAGGGCCAGTCGGCGATTAAGCTATGTGCCCGCTGAATGGGCCGGTAACGGTAAACAAGGACCTATCATGAACAAACCTGTGATCAAACCCGATCCCTTATACCAGCTCCTGCGCAATGAGGACATCAAGGGTTTTAACGAGCAACGCGACACGCTGGATACCGGTGAACTGAAGAGCGGCGACTACCGCGGCCGCGATCTGCGTAACATGAACGCCGACGGCCTTGACTTCAGCGATTCCTACTTCCGCAACGCGGACCTCAGCGGCATCGACTTCCGCAATACCAATCTGGAAGGGTCCAGCTTGCTGGATGCCAAGCTGTCGGGCACTTACTTCCCGCAGGAACTGTCCGCCACAGAAATTCGCCTGTCCCTGGATACAGGCACCCGGCTGCGTTACGAAAGCTCCAAGTAGGCCTGCCCATGCGCCGAACCCAGCTCGGCGCAATAATCCATCAACCCTGCAGTAGTAAATCCCGCAAGTCGATAATCGCCGCATTTGCCCGGCTGATATAGGACGCCATCACCAGTGAGTGGTTGGCAAACAGACCAAACCCGGTGCCATTGAGAATCACCGGGCTCCACAGCTGCTCCTGAGAGCCTTCCAGCTCACGAATAATCTGCTGCAGGCTGACCAGCGCGTTCTTCTTGCGCAGCACATCGGCGAAGTCCACCTCCACCGCCTTGAGGAAATGGATCAGGGCCCAGGTGGTACCGCGGGCCTCGAAGAACACATCATCGATCTCATTCCAGGGCGTTTTCACCACGACCTCGCCCGGCGCATTGGTGGACTGGCTGGCTGCAGTGTCGCCCGCCAGATCCGTATTGATCCGGCGCTGACCCACGCTGGCCGACAGGCGCTGGGACAGACTGCCCAGCCGGGTGTTCACGGTGGACAGCCAGTAACGCAGATTGTCGGCGCGAGCATAGAACTGCGCGTGGGGATCATCGGTGTCGGACAGGCGGGTGAAATAGGCGCGGGTATAGGAAAGGGCCTCACGATATTCCGACTCGGAAGAGGGTAGAATCCAGCTGTTGGAATCGAAGTGATAGCGGGGTTCCGCCATCGCGAGGTCAGCGTCCTCGGTAGACTGCGACTGCGAGCGGCTGAACACCTCGCGCATGGCCCGTGACATATCGCGCACCTGCACCAATACCCCATATTCCCAGTTGGGCATGTTGTCGAGGAAGATGCCGGGCGGGAAACGATCGTTGTGGATATAGCCACCGGGTTTGTCCAGCAAGGTTTCCATCACACCCATTAAGGCCGCCGTCGTCACTGAACCGGTGACGACTTCACCGCCGTCTGTCGCGGCGTATTCGGCAGCCTTCTCGCGCGGATCGAAACGATCCGGCGTGCCACTCCAGTAAATGGCCAGCACCAGGATGATCAGCGCGTACACAAGTACGGCCAAGAGAATCCACTTGCCGGGGCCCTTCTCGGGCAAAACGTTCAACAGGCTGTCGCGCCATTCGTCCAAGGTGTCTCTTACTGCACTCATACCCTAGTCTCTACTGTCAGTGATGATGGTGGTGATGATCGCCCGCGCTGGCCGCGCTTTTGCGCACTTCGGCCTCAGTGCACAGCTCTTCTCCCGAGGCAAAGGTCAGACACAGGGTGCGGGTCTGGCCCGGCTGTGGCATGGCCTCAAGATCGAACAGCATAAGGTGCGTCCCCCCAGGGGCAAGCGCAACCGTGTCGCCGGGGGCTACTGTCAGTGTAGTCAATTCCATCATCCGCAGCAGGCCGTCGACCTCGGCCGTGGTATGGATTTCCACCTTGCCGGCGCCGGATACTGTGGCGGCGACCACTTCCGCAGGCTCGCTGCCGCTATTGGACAGCGATAAATAGGCAGCGGTTGTCTTCTGCACCGGCGGCAGGGCCCTGACCCAGGCATCGTCTATCGTCAGTGAAGAAGCGGTGGCTACCAGCGGCAGGGCGGCGAGCACTGCCGCGAAAACGCGAGTTCGAAACAACACGGTGACTCCAAAGGAAACTATTCACGCAAAAAGGCGTCCTAGACTACACCACGGTTGGCTCGCTCAGCCAGCGAATTGGGCCACGGGCNTTTGACTGATANAATTTAGGCCCAGAACCGCCGGCACAGTGCCGACGGGGCCACAACATACGGAACCACTATGCGCCTGCTACTGGCCACACTGCTACTTCTTACATCCACTTTTTCTCAGGCCCAGTTACCCGGCACCAACAATCCGTTCGCGGCGGAGCAGCCGGACTTCCTGCCGGTTGAGGAAGCGTATCAACTGGAGGTCGAACCCAGTGATGAGGGCCTGCGCTTTTACTGGCAGATCGCCGACGGCTACTACCTGTATCAGCACGCGTTCAAATTCCAGGGTGAGGATGACGAGGGCGCACTGGCGCTCCAGGGCCAACTCCCCCAGGGCATAGACCGCACCGATGAGTTCTTCGGTGATGTCACCGTCTACTACAACCAGGCCGACGTCACCGTAGAGGCCGAGCGCCAAGGGGACGACACCGTACAGCTAACCGTCACGTCCCAGGGCTGCGCAGATGCAGGCCTGTGCTACCCACCGCGCAAACAGTATTTCAGCTGGGCACCAGACGCTGGCACCGTCACCGAAACCACGCCGCCAGCGCGCAAAGCCAGCGTCGTCACTACCCAGATGAGTGCGCCCCAAAGCGATGGCGCGAGCTCGGCCCAGGGCCTGGGCTCGCTGTCCTACATGATGCTGCTGGCCTTTCTCGGTGGCGCCATTCTCAACCTGATGCCCTGTGTCTTCCCGATCCTGTCGCTCAAGGTACTCAGTTTCGCCCAGAGCACTGACGAGGACCGCCACCTGCACAGCTGGCTGTATACCGCCGGCGTGGTGATCAGCTTCGTGGCGATCGCCGCTGTACTCATCGGCCTGCAACAGGCGGGCAGCGCCGTCGGCTGGGGGTTCCAGTTGCAGTCGCCGGGTTTTGTGATCGCGCTGGCCTACCTGTTCCTGGTGATGGGCCTGTCACTCTCGGGGCTGGTCAGCCTCGGCGGCAATCTGATGAATACCGGCAGTTCACTGGCAGACCGCGGCGGCCTCAGCGGCAGCTTCTTCACCGGCGTATTGGCGGTGGTGGTGGCCAGCCCCTGCACGGCGCCCTTTATGGGCACCGCCCTGGGGTTTGCCGTCACCCAACCACCGGTAGTGGGACTGTCGGTCTTCGCCGCCCTGGGTGTCGGCATGGCCGCCCCACTGTTGTTGTTCAGCTACAGCGGTGGCGCCCGTGCGCTAATGCCGCGCCCGGGGCCCTGGATGGAAACCCTTAAGGAATTCCTGGCCTTTCCCCTCTATGGCGCAGCCATCTGGCTGGTATGGGTGGCGGGTCGCCAGACTGGTGTCAATACCATGGCGGCCGTGCTTTGCGGTGCGCTATTGCTCACCCTGGGGCTGTGGCTGTGGCAACAGGGCGGTAAGCGCCGCTGGATGGCGGCCGCAGCTGTGATCAGCGCCATTGCCCTGGCGAGCATCGACAACCTCGACCCAGCGCGAGGCGGCGAAGCCTCACTGGGCGAGGGCCGGGTAGCCTGGTCTGAGCCAACGCTTGAAGAATTGCGCGCCGCCGGCAAGCCCGTATTTGTGGATGTTACCGCCGATTGGTGTATTACCTGCCTCGCCAATGAGCGGGCAGTGTTGTTCACCGACGACATCACCGCTGCCTTCGCCGACCACGGCGTCACCTATATGGTCGCCGATTGGACCAATTATGACGCCGAGATCGCCGAATTTATCGCCAGTCACGGCCGTACCGGCATTCCCCTGTACGTGATGTACCCGCCCCTGGGGGCCGGCGAACCATTTCTGTTGCCGCAAATCCTCACCGACCAACTGGTCATCGATGCCCTGAACGCCGCTTCTGGCAAATAGCCCGAACTTGTCAGCATGTTAGCTGACTTTACGCGCGTTTTCAGAGAAGGTCGCTCTTCTTCCCCGAAACCGCCCAGCAATAGCCCGGAGAAGCCCACAACTTCCTAAATATTGCTAACTTCCGCTATCGCGCTGCTAAATGCTGGCAAAATGCCGATTTTTACCAAAGACGTGGACAAAATGTCGATATTACGCCACACTGCGGCAATAAATAGCGCCTGAGAACCCGACATGGCCACCATACTTGTCCTGCACGGCCCCAACCTGAACCTGCTCGGTGAACGCGAGCCGGAGATTTACGGCAGCACCACGCTGTCTGATATCAACCAGACGCTACAGCAACAAGCCCGCGACAAAGGCCACCACCTGCTCTATGTACAAAGCAACGCCGAGTACGAGCTGGTCGAGCGCGTCCAGGACGCCCGCCACGAAGGCGTGAACTTCATTCTGATTAACCCCGCGGCATTCACCCACACCAGTGTGGCCCTGCGCGATGCGCTGGCGGCGGTGGAGATTCCCTTTATAGAAGTCCACCTGTCCAACGTTTATGCCCGCGAGGAATTCCGCAAGCATTCCTATTTCTCGGACCTGGCTCAAGGCGTGATCTGCGGCCTCGGCCCGCAAGGCTACGAACTCGGCCTGCAGGCGGCGATCAAGTATATCGAGCAGTCCTGACCTGCCCTGACCTGCCCCATACCCGTTAACGAAACCTCAACTTGAAGAGAACAACACCATGGACATTCGCAAAGTAAAAAAACTGATCGAGTTGCTGGAAGAGTCGAATATCGACGAAATTGAGATCAAGGAAGGCGAAGAATCTGTGCGCATCAGTCGCAACAGCATGCAGCCCATGATGGCTGCGCCCGCGGCNCCTGCCTACGCACCCGTGCCCGCCGCGGCACCTGCGCCGGCATCCGCACCTACTGCTGCGGCACCGGAACCCGCGCCTGCCGCTGAGCCCGCCGCGCCGACCACCACGGGCCATGTCGTGAAATCACCCATGGTGGGCACCTTCTACCGCGCACCGTCACCCAGCTCACCCTCGTTCGCAGAGGTTGGCCAGACCGTCAAAGTCGGCGACGTCATCTGTATTGTCGAAGCGATGAAAATGATGAACCAGATCGAGGCCGACAAGTCGGGCACCATTGAAGCCATCCTCGTGGATAACGGCGAGCCGGTGGAATTCGACCAGCCGCTGTTCTCCATCGTATAAGGAGGGCACATCGAGATGCCCATTCTGGACAAGGTTCTTATCGCCAACCGCGGCGAGATTGCACTGCGCGTAATGCGCGCGTGCAAAGAGCTCGACATCAAGACCGTTGCGGTGCACTCCGTTGCCGACGCCGAATTGATGCACGTGCGGCTGGCTGATGAATCCGTATGTATCGGCCCCGCGCCCTCCATGGAAAGCTACCTCAATGTGCCGGCACTGATCAGTGCCGCCGAGGTCACTGACGCCACCGCCATCCACCCCGGCTACGGCTTTCTCTCTGAGAATGCCGACTTCGCCGACCAGGTCGAGAAAAGCGGCTTTACCTTTGTTGGACCGCGCGCCGAAACCATTCGTTTGATGGGCGACAAGGTATCTGCGATTGAGGCCATGAAACGGGCCGGCGTTCCCACGGTACCGGGCTCCGACGGCCCCCTCACCGACGACCACGACCGCACTCGGGAAATCGCCCAGCGCGTTGGCTATCCGGTGATCATCAAGGCTGCCGCTGGCGGCGGTGGTCGCGGCATGCGCGTGGTGCACAACGAAGAGGTGCTGATCTCCTCGATTGAAGTGACCAAGTCGGAAGCTGCCGCGGCCTTCGGGTCTGACGTGGTGTATCTGGAGAAATTTCTGCAGAAGCCCCGCCACGTCGAGGTCCAGGTTCTGGCCGACGGCCAGGGCAATGCCATTCACCTGGGTGACCGTGACTGCTCATTGCAACGCCGCCACCAGAAAGTCATCGAAGAAGCGCCTGCGCCCGGCATTCCCGAGGACTTGCGCAACCAGGTCTACGAGGCCTGCGTGAACGCGTGCATCGAGATCGGTTATCGCGGCGCCGGCACCTTCGAATTCCTGTACGAGGATGGCGGATTTTACTTCATCGAGATGAATACCCGGGTCCAGGTGGAGCACCCGGTCACTGAGATGGTGACCAGTTTCGATATCGTCAAGGAGCAGCTGCGCATCGCCGCAGGCATGCCACTGTCCGTCACCCAGAACGAGATCAGCTTCAACGGCCACTCCTTTGAGTGCCGTATTAACGCCGAAGATCCGCAGAACTTCCTGCCCTCGCCGGGCAAGGTAAATACGTTCCACGCCCCGGGCGGGCTGGGCGTACGCTGTGACTCGCACCTCTATGACGGCTACACCGTCCCGCCCTTCTACGACTCGCTTATCGCCAAAATTATCACCTTTGGCGAGACCCGCGATGTCGCCCTGGCACGCATGCGCCAGGCGCTGGATGAGCTGGTGGTTGAGGGCATTCGCACCAATACCCCGCTGCACCGGGAGCTATGCCGCGACAGCGCGTTCCAGGCGGGTGGTGTGAGCATTCACTACCTCGAAAGCAAGCTGGAAGACTGACGGAAATCAGCTCTACCCAGGGCGCCGCGACCCCCTCAGGAATCACGCTTTCTGAGGGAGTCACGACCCCTGACCACCCCCACAGGAATCGTCCCATGACCTGGATTCAACTGCGACTGGACACCCACCCGGAACAGGTGGAAGCGCTGGAGGACCTGATGCTGGCCAGCGGTTCGGTAGCCGTCACTCTGGAAGACAATGCCGACCAGCCAGTGCTGGAACCAGCCGTGGGGGAAACGCCGCTGTGGCGCCAGACCCGCCTCACCGGTCTGTACCCTGCCGACACTGACATCGGAGCCATCCTCGCGCACTTCCCGGACGAACTGCTCGAGAAGTGCCATTCGCGAGTGGAGATTTTGGAAGACAAGGACTGGGAACGGGAGTGGATGCAACACTACCAGCCCATGCAGTTTGGTCAGCGCCTGTGGGTTTGCCCCAGCTGGCTGGAACCCCCGGAACCCAGTGCGGTCAATTTGCTGCTTGATCCCGGCCTGGCCTTTGGCACCGGCACTCATCCCACCACCGCCCTGTGCCTGGCGGAACTGGACGGCATGGCGCTGAATGACCAGATCGTGGTCGATTACGGATGCGGTTCCGGGATTCTCGCGGTGGCCGCCCTCAAGCTAGGTGCCGTCGAGGCGCTTGGTGTCGACAACGATCCCCAGGCATTGGTGGCCAGCCGTGACAACGCCCAGCGCAATGGCGTCGACGCCGATGCTTTTCCGGTGGCTCTACCTGGCGCTTACGACGCCGAGGCCTGGCAGGCACGTGCCGACACCGTCATCGCCAACATCCTGGCCGGTCCACTGATAGAACTCTCGCCCACCCTGTTACACCTGCTAAAACCAGGCGGCACACTGCTACTCTCCGGGCTGCTGAATACCCAGGCCGAAGGCATTATCGCGCACTACGCCTCCGAGCTTTCGCTGCGAATCGCCTCAGAACACGAGGGCTGGGCGTGCCTGCGAGGCGAGCGCCCCGCATAACGTCGCTGTCAACACCCAGCGAGAAAAAAGCTGGGTGTTTTTTGTGCAGAAATTCTTCCCCGCGCTGGGTCTGAGGAGTATGATACCGCCTCTTTTTCGCAGCCTTTCTTCAAAAGCGAACCCATGCCTCAAATCGGACCCTACACGCTGGCAAACCCTGTCGCACTGGCCCCCATGGCCGGCGTTACAGACCTGCCCTTCAGGCGTTTGTGCGCGCGCATGGGTGCCGGCCTGGTGGTCTCGGAGATGGTTACCAGTGATCCGAGCCTGCGGGAAACGCGCAAGACATCGCTGCGCACGATTCACGATGCCGAAGTCGAACCTCGCTCGGTGCAGATAGCGGGCAGCGAACCTGAGCAACTGGCTGAGGCGGCGCGTTACAACGTGCAGCTGGGCGCACAGATTATTGATATCAACATGGGCTGCCCGGCCAAGAAGGTGTGCAAGAAAGCCGCCGGCTCGGCGCTGTTGGCCGATGAGGCGCTGGTGGCAGATATTCTGCAAACCGTCACCGCCGCGGTCGATGTACCCGTGACCCTGAAAATTCGCACCGGCTCCGCACCTGACGCCCGCAACGGCGTGACCATTGCGCGGATCGCTGAAGACGCGGGCATTGCCGCTGTGGCCGTACACGGCCGCACCCGGGCCTGCAAATTCGCCGGCTCAGCGGAGTACGACACCATTGCCGCCATCGCGGCAGCCACCCAGTTTCCGGTGTTCGCCAACGGCGACATTACCTCGCCTGCGAAGGCAGCGGAGGTGCTCAAGCATACCGGGGCTGCCGGCGTCATGGTTGGCCGCGCCGCCCAGGGCCGCCCCTGGCTATGCGGCCAGATTGCGCACTACCTGGCCACTGGCGAGGAACTTGCCCCGCCCAGCCTGCTGGGGCAACGCGACATTCTGCTCCAACACCTGATTGACCTGCACGCATTTTACGGCGAGTTTATGGGCGTTCGTATCGCCCGCAAACACGTCAGCTGGTACCTGGAACACCAGCGCGACTACCGCGCCCAGCGCCAGACCTTTAACCGCCTGGAGAGTGCCGAGGCACAGCTGGGCCATATCCAGAATTACTTTCACCACCTATGCAATGAGGAACTCGCAGCATGACAAGGGCTGAACCATTCCACGCCCCCGCGGAAGACACTCCCACCACCGAAACCCACGATCTGACACCTGAGGCCTCCAGCCTGCGCGATGCTGTTACCACCAGCGTTCGCCAGTACCTGGCAGAGCTTGACGGCCAGCTCTCGACCGACGTGTACCAGATGGTACTGGCCGAGATTGAGGCGCCGCTGCTGGAAGAAATCATGGCCTACACCCGCAACAACCAGACCAAGGCATCGGTGATGCTCGGCCTGAATCGCGGCACCCTGCGCAAGAAGCTCAAGCAATACAACCTGATCGGCAACAAGGACTGAAGCCATGAGCGAACTCGTCAGCGTCAAACGCGCCCTGATCAGCGTGTCCGATAAGACCGGCATCGTCGAATTTGCCACCGCACTGCGCGAGCAGGGCGTGGCGCTACTCTCTACCGGCGGCACCTACCGCCTGCTCAAGGACAATGGCCTGGACGTCACCGAGGTGTCCGAATACACCGGGTTCCCGGAGATGATGGATGGCCGGGTGAAGACCCTGCATCCGAAAGTGCATGGCGGCATTCTCGCTCGCCGGGGCCAGGACGACGCTGTCATGGCTGACCACGGTATCGATGCCATCGACATGGTTGTCGTCAACCTTTACCCCTTTGAGGCTACCGTCGCCAAACCCGACTGTACCCTGGAGGATGCGGTTGAAAATATCGATATCGGTGGACCCACCATGGTGCGCGCTGCGGCCAAGAACCACCGTTTTGTGAACATTGTAGTCAACGCCTCCGATTACGACACGATTATCGAAGAGATGAAGGCCAATGACGGCGCCACCAGCATGACCACCCGCTTTGACCTGGCGATCAAGGCTTACGAACACACCGCCGCCTACGACGGTGCGATTGCCAACCACTTCGGCAAACTGGTGCCCGGCGGCTCAGACAACTTTGCCCGCACCTTCAACACCCAGTTCCACAAGGTGCAGGAAATGCGCTACGGCGAAAATCCGCACCAGAAAGCGGCTTTCTACGTCGAGAAGAACCCTGCCGAGGCCGGCATCGCCACGGCGCAGCAAATTCAGGGCAAGGAATTGTCCTACAACAATGTTGCCGATACCGATGCCGCCCTGGAGTGCGTGAAGAACTTCAGCGAGCCTGCCTGTGTCATCGTCAAGCACGCCAACCCCTGTGGTGTGGCAACTGCCGACACGATAGGCAAGGCCTACGACCTGGCGTTTGAAACCGACCCGGAATCCGCCTTTGGCGGCATTATCGCCTTCAACCGAGAACTCGATGGCGCGACCGCCGCAGCGATTTGCGAGCGTCAGTTCGTCGAAGTCATCATCGCCCCCAGCGTGAGCGATGAAGCGGCTGCCGCTGTGGCAGAGAAAAAGAACGTGCGCCTGCTGGCCTGCGGCGAATGGGGCCAGGCAACACCGGCGCTGGATTACAAACGGGTTAACGGCGGCATGCTGGTTCAGGATCGCGACCTGGGCATGGTGACCGAGGGCGACCTGCAAATCGTGACCAAGGTGCAACCCACCCCTACCCAGATGGCAGATCTGCTGTTTGCCTGGAAAGTGGCCAAGCTCGTTAAGTCCAATGCCATCATCTACGCCAACAACGGCCAGACCGTGGGCGTTGGCGCCGGCCAGATGAGCCGGGTGAACTCTGCCCGCATCGCGGCCATTAAGGCTGAACACGCCGGACTCGAGGTAAAAGGTTCGGTCATGGCATCAGATGCCTTTTTCCCCTTCCGCGACGGTATTGATGCTGCAGGCGAACGCGGCATTGCCGCGGTCATCCAGCCCGGCGGCTCCATCCGCGACGAAGAGGTGATCGCCGCCGCCAACGAACACGGCATGGCCATGGTGTTCACCGGCATGCGTCACTTCCGCCACTAATTGCAGTTGGGCTGGCTGGATGCGTTTGCATTTAGCCAGCCCCGCGCTGTTACCCTGATCTGGAGTTTCGTTATTCATGAACGTATTAGTTATTGGTTCCGGTGGCCGCGAGCATGCGCTGGCCTGGAAGGCAGCCCAGTCGGCGGACGTTGACACCGTATATGTGGCGCCTGGAAATGCCGGCACCGCCACAGAGTCCGGCCTTGAAAACGTGGCGATCGGCGTCGGCGACTTCGAAGCGCTGGCGGATTTCGCCAGCAACAACAATGTCGGACTCACCATCGTCGGTCCGGAGCAGCCACTGGTCGACGGTGTCGTCGATTACTTCGCCGAGCGTGGCCTGCGCTGCTTTGGCCCTAGCGCAGGTGCTGCACAGCTGGAAGGCTCCAAGGCGTTTACCAAGGACTTCCTGGCCCGGCACAACATTCCCACCGCCGCCTATGCGAACTTTACTGACGTTGAAGCGGCGCTGGAGTACCTGCGCGCGCAAGGCGCACCGATTGTCATCAAAGCCGATGGCCTCGCCGCGGGCAAGGGCGTCATCGTGGCCGAAACACTTGATCAGGCAGAAGAAGCCGTACGCGACATGTTGTCCGGCAATGCATTTGGTGATGCCGGCTGTCGTGTGGTCATCGAGCAATTCCTCGAGGGCGAAGAAGCCAGCTTTATCGTCATGGTCGACGGCGAAAACGTGCTGCCTATGGCCACCAGCCAGGACCACAAACGCATTGGCGAGGGCGATACTGGCCCCAATACCGGCGGCATGGGTGCTTATTCTCCGGCGCCTGTGGTCCATGACGCTGTTTACCAGCGCGTCATGGACGAGGTCATCATGCCCACCGTACGCGGCATGGCCGCCGAGGGAAATGACTACACTGGCTTCCTGTACGCCGGCCTGATGATCAGCCCCGAGGGGCAACCCAAGGTCATCGAATACAACTGTCGCTTTGGCGACCCCGAAACCCAGCCGATTATGGTGCGACTGCAGTCGGACCTGGTGAAATTGTGTGAACAGGCGCTGGACAAGCAACTCGACACAGCCAGTGCCAGCTGGGACGCTCGCCCGGCAATGGGCGTGGTGCTGGCCGCAGGCGGCTACCCGGGCAGCTATGCCAAGGGCAGCGTGATCAGTGGCCTGGACGCCGATTTCGGCAGCGACACCAAGGTTTTCCACGCGGGAACCGCCCAGAAAGAGGGCGATATCGTGACCAGCGGTGGACGCGTATTGTGTGTCACCGCCCTGGGAGATGACATCGCCGCCGCGCAGCAGGCCTGTTACACCGGTGCCGACAAGATCAGCTGGGACGGCGTGACCCTGCGCCATGACATTGGCTGGCGCGCCATCGCGCGGTATAGTCAGAACTGATTATTCGACCTGACTTTCAGGAAACGCACCATGCGCCATCGCCGCTTTTCCCTGCTGGACCGCGCCATCACCGAAGTCGATTCGGTGATGCGCACGATTACCAACCGAGGCCACTCGGCAGGCCGGGCTTCACCCGCCGAAGGCCACAGCGACTGTGAGCTTTCCGAGGGCGAGCGCAAGCATGTGGCCGGACTGATGCGAGTCAATCACACCGGTGAGGTCTGTGCCCAGGCCCTGTACCAGGGACAGGCCCTTACCGCCCGGCTGCCCAAGGTACGCGAGAAAATGCAGACCGCCGCAGACGAGGAAATCGACCACCTGGTGTGGTGCGAAGAACGCCTGCGCGATCTCAATGCGCGGCCGAGCCTGCTCAATCCGATCTGGTATGGCACCTCGTTTGCCATGGGCGCCCTGGCGGGCGCCATTGGCGACGATGTCAGCCTGGGCTTTGTTGCCGCCACCGAAGAGCGCGTGTGCAATCACCTGCGCGACCACCTCAAGCAATTGCCTGAAGACGACCGCAAATCAGCGCTGATTCTGCAGCAAATGCTGGAAGACGAAGAGCGCCACGGCCACAAGGCCCTGGAAGCGGGCGGCAAAGATTTCCCGACCCCGGTCAAAGACGCCATGACCACGGTGTCGAAAGTCATGACGGAAACCGCATACCGGGTGTGAACCTGTGTCAGGCGACGCCTCCATCTCAGCCACACAGATTTTTTATCGCTCCCGATTATGGGCAGTGATCTGGGTATATATCGGCCTGACCTACGCCACCCTGCCGCTGATGCGCTCGGTGCTGCGCGCGCTGCGCGACGGCGTAGCCACCGAAACTATCGGCGTGCTGGTGAATATCGCCCTGCTACTGGCCGCCGTGGCCCTGCTGGCGCTGGCCCTGCGCCGGGGCCTACTGACCGCGGCCATGGCACTAATTCCCCTGCTGGCTATCGCCGCGATTGCCTCACAACTGGAGGTCGCTGAAGAGCGGGTGCACTTTCTTCAGTACGGCTTATTGGGGGTGCTGGTGGTGGCCACCGGCCGCCATCCGGGCTGGCGGCAATGGCTGGTGATACTCGCCTTTGTTTGCGCGGTAGGCGCCATCGACGAATTAATTCAGTGGGGGCTGCCCAACCGGGTGGGCGACTGGCGCGACGTGGCGTTTAACTGCACCGCCGGCCTGCTGGGCACTGCGCTGGGCGCAGTGCTTTATTGGCTAAAGCCTCAGAGGCCGGGTTCGAACTCGACTATTTCATAGCTGTGGCCGATCTCCACGCCACCGGCGCCCAGCATAATCGAGGCGCTGCAGTACTTCTCGGCAGAGAGCTCTACCGCGCGCTTAACATGACTTTCCTTGAGGCCAACGCCCGTCACCACAAAGTGCATATTGATGCGGGTGAATACGGCGGGCACGGCATCGGCGCGTTCGGCGTCAATATCGACACGGCAATCCACCACCTGCTGGCGTGACTTTTTGAGCATGGCCATCACGTCATAGGTGGAACAGCCGCCGGTACCAATGAGCAGCATTTCCATGGGGCGGGGACCCAGATTGCGCCCGCCGAGCTCCTCAGAGCCGTCCATCACCACTGCATGGCCACTGCCTGATTCACCGACGAACATGGCGCCGTCCGTCCATTTCACTGTTGCTTTCATTAAATTTTCACCCGGGATTTGCAAAAACGCGCCGCAGCTTAGCACAACAAGTACCGTTTTACTTGACCCCCGAGTGGGCTAGAATCGGGGATATATGCAGGGAATACAGGGATATAGCGGTGCTCAAGCCTCAGCTAGTTAACTCCATCGATAACATTGAGGGTTTCCTCCGCCACTGCCAGCGCAAGGCCTATAAAGCCAAAGCGACAGTGATGAAGCAGGGTGAAGTCGGCGATACGCTGTACCTGATCCTCGATGGGTCGGTATCGGTGATGGTTGAAGACGCATCCCAGCCCGGCCACATGATGGTGGTGAGCTATCTCAATACCGGCGATTTTGTCGGTGAGATGGGCCTGTTTGAAAACGACGTTCAACCGCGCAGCGCCATGGTCGTCGCCAAGACCGCTTGCGAAGTCGCGGAAATTCCCTACGAAAAATTCCACCAGATCAGCAGCCAGCACCCAGAGGTGCTGTACGCGATCTCTCGGCAGCTGGGCAAACGCCTGCGCCAGACCACCCGCAAGCTCTCGGACCTGGCCTTTGTCGATGTCTCCGGGCGCATCGCCCACACGCTGATGGACCTGTGCAAGGAACCGGATGCCATGACGCACCCGGACGGCATGCAGATCAAGATCACACGCCAGGAGCTGGGCAAGATTGTGGGTTGTTCCCGGGAAATGGCTGGGCGCGTACTCAAATCACTGGAAGAAGACGGCCTGGTCTCGGTTTCCGGCAAAACCATGGTCGTGTTCGGCGCCCGCTAGGCGCCGCAGACGCTATCAGAAGAACAACTCGCGCAGTTTCTCGCCGGGCTCCTCAGCACGCATAAAAGCCTCACCCACCAGGAATGCATGCACGTTCTGCTCGCGCATAGCGGCAACATCTGCCGGCGTGTGGATACCGCTCTCGGTTACCACCACGCGATCCCCGGGGATATGCGGTAGCAACTCCAGCGTGGTCTCCAGCCGCATATGAAAGGTGTGCAGATCGCGGTTGTTAATTCCCACCAGGGGCGTGCCCAGTTCCAGAGCACGGTCAAGTTCGGCCCGGTCATGCACTTCAACGAGCACATCAAGCCCCGCTTCTACGGCCGTGGTGGCCAACTCTTCCATTTGCACGTCATCAAGCGCCGCCACAATGAGCAGCACGGCATCGGCACCGATGGCTCGCGCCTCTATCACCTGATACGGATCGACGGTGAAGTCTTTGCGGATTACAGGCAGGTCACAGGCAGCACGCGCCTTCTTGAGGTACTCGTCGGCCCCCTGGAAAAAATCGATATCGGTGAGAACTGACAGGCAGGTGGCGCCACCGGCCTGGTAACTGGCCGCAATCTGGGCGGGCTGAAAATCCTCACGGATGACACCCTGGCTGGGTGAAGCGCGCTTGGCCTCGGCGATGACTGCAGGCTGAGCCTGGGCCACTTTGGCGGCGAGCGCACCGGCGAAACCGCGCGGCACATCCTGATAAGCGAGCTGACTCTCGAGATCCGACAGGGAGCGCTTGGCCCGGCGCTCGCGCACCTCTTCGGCCTTACGCGCCAGAATGTTGCGCAAAATGGTGGGGGTATTCACTGCCATCTTAGTTCGCCTTGCCCCGCATCAGCTGGGTGAAGTCGATGAATCCATTCAGTTTTTCATTGGCCTGGCCGGAGGCCATTAAATCCTGTGCCATCGCAACACCGTCGGCCAGGGTGGCGGCAATCCCCGCCGTATAAATCGTAGCGCCGGCGTTGAGGGCAATGATATCCCGCGCCTTGTCGGCCGCTTCGCTTTCAGCGCCTGACAACGCATTGCGAATCAACTCCGCGGACGCCCGGGAGTCCTGCACGCTGAGGCCGTCGAGACTGCGCCGGCTCATGCCGAAATCCTCAGGCTGAATAGTGTAGGTAGACAGGCTGCCGGCACGCAATTCGGCCACCTTGGTGGGTGCGGCAATAGAGATTTCGTCCAGGCCATCCTCGGAGTGGACAATCATGACCTGCTCTGCACCCAGGGTCTGCGAGACCCTCGCCATCAGCTCGCACAGCTCCTCGGCAAAAACACCGATGACCTGGCGCTTCACCCCAGCCGGGTTGGTGAGCGGCCCCAGCACATTGAATACCGTGCGCATGCCAAGCTCCCGACGAGGGCCAATCGCATAACGCATGGCGCTGTGATGGGCCGGCGCAAACATAAAGCCAAGGCCCATTTCTTCAATCGCTCGCGCGGTCTGATCAGGGCTTAAATCCAGCGGCATACCCAGCGTTTCCAGTACGTCGGAGCTACCACTGCTGCTGGACACACCACGATTGCCGTGCTTGGCGACATGGGCTCCCGCTGCGGCGACCACAAAGGTGGAAGCGGTAGAGACATTGAAGAGGTTCGCACCATCACCCCCGGTGCCCACCAGATCGACCAGATGCTCGCAATCCACCTCGACCGACGTCGCCAGTTCGCGCATGACCTGGGCAGCGCCGGCAATTTCATCCGTGGTTTCACCCTTAATACGCAGGGCCACCAGCAGGCCGCCAATCTGCGCATCAGTGGCATCGCCCGACATGACCTGGCGCATAACGCCGGCCATGGCCTCGCGGTCCAGATTTTCGCCTGCCACCAGGGCGGTAATCGCCTGCTGAATATCCATGTTATTGCTCCAGGAAGTTGCGCAGCAGATCGTGCCCGTGCGCAGTCAAAATTGATTCGGGGTGAAATTGCACCCCCTCGATGGCCAGCTCGCGATGGCGCAGGCCCATGATTTCATCCATCTCGCCAGACTCGGTTTCGGTCCAGGCAGTAATCTCCAGACAGTCGGGCAGCGTGTCGCGAGCCACAACCAGGCTGTGATAGCGGGTGGCTTCGAAAGGCTGGCTCAGGCGCCGGAAGACCCCCTCGCCGCGGTGATGAACCGGCGAGGTTTTACCGTGCATGACCTGGCGTGCGCGCACCACATCGCCGCCAAAGACCTGGCCAATGCTCTGGTGACCCAGGCAAATCCCTAGAATAGGCAGTTTGCCGGCGTACTCGCGGATGACCTCCATGGAGACGCCGGCTTCATTGGGGGTACAGGGGCCGGGAGAGATCACGATTTTCTCGGGTGCCAACGCAGCGATGTCAGCCACGGCAATCTCGTCATTGCGCACTACATGCACATCGGCTCCGAGCTCGCCCAGGTACTGCACCACGTTGTAGGTAAAGGAGTCGTAGTTGTCGATCATTAACAGCATCAGTCTGCCTCCCCTGCCAATACCATGGATGCCGCGCGGAACATGGCGCGGGCCTTGTTGTGTGTTTCCTTCCATTCCAGACGCGGCACGGAATCGGCCACCACGCCGCCACCGGCCTGCACGTATAGGCGACCGTTCTTGATCACCGCGGTACGGATGGCAATCGCGGTATCCATATCGCCGGCCCAGGAGATGTAGCCCACAGCACCGCCGTAGACACCACGCTTCACCGGCTCGAGTTCATCGATGATTTCCATGGCGCGGATTTTCGGCGCGCCGCTGAGGGTCCCAGCAGGTAGCGTGGCCCGCAGCACATCAATGGCTGACTTCTGGCCTTTGAGCTCACCGGTCACATTGGACACGATGTGCATGACATGCGAGTAGCGCTCGACCACCATCTTGTCGGTGAGCTCCACCGAACCGGTTTCGGCAATGCGCCCCACATCGTTGCGCCCCAGGTCGATCAGCATCAGGTGCTCGGCGATTTCCTTGGGATCTGCCAACAGCTCCTCTTCCAGCGCCTTGTCTTCCTCTGCGGTATAGCCCCGGCGGCGGGTGCCGGCTATCGGGCGCACGGTGACCAGGCCTTTCTCTACGCGGGCGAGGATTTCCGGCGAGGAACCGACTATATGGAAATCATCGAGATCGAGGTAGTACATGTACGGCGAGGGATTGAGGTTGCGCAGGGCGCGATACAGGTTCAGCGGAGGGGCATCAAAGGGCACGCTCATACGCTGCGAGGGCACTACCTGCATAACATCGCCGGCGAGCACATATTCCTTCACCTTGTCGACGGCCTCAAAGTAAGCCTCTTCGGTGAAGTGGGAATCGGCCTGCTGTTCCAGGTCGGCGCTATCGGCGGCATCCAGCACTACCGGGGGCAGTGCCGGCATGGGTTCGGGCAAGCGTTGCACCAATGCCTGCAAGCGCGCTTCTGCGGCCTGCAATGCATCCGGTTCAGCGGGATCGACATTGACGATCAGGCGGATCGTGCCGGCGAGATTGTCAAACACCAGTACCTCGTCTGCCACCATAAGCAGAATATCCGGGTTACCCAGATCGTCTTCCGGCGTACCGGCGCGCAGGCGCGGCTCAACGTAGCGCACGGTATCATAGCCAAAGTAGCCGACCAGTCCGCCGTGGAACACGGGAAGATCTTCCCGGGGCGCGGTGCGATAGCGGCCCTGGAAAGCTTCGGCATAGGCCAGCGGATCAGCCACTTCCTCACTCTCGGTGAGTTCACCGTCGACCCAGGTCTCGGCGCGGTAACCGAACACCTTCAGTACCGTGCGGCAGGGCAGCCCAATAATGGAGTACCGGCCCCACTTTTCGCCGCCCTGAACGGATTCAAAGAAGAAGGAATAAGGCCCTTCCGCCAGTTTGCGGTAGGCGCTGATGGGTGTTTCCAGATCGGCCAGCACTTCAATGCTGACCGGGATACGGTTGTAGTCTTGTGCCGCCAGCGCGGCAAAGTCCTGCGGATTCATGGGAAGTCCTCGGAGAAGTCAGTTTGCGTAGAAATAAGGTCGAACGAATGCCCTGGCTACCATCGCCAGCAGGTGACCTCTCGCATCGACAGCAGGTCGATGCCTGTACGCATTGCTGTTTGCACAGCGATCTCCGGATAAGTGGAGCAGCTATTGTACATGGCCGCTTAGTGATCGCAACCGGGGAGATTAGCAGCGGCCGCCCCCTGCCGGTGCGGCTTCACCGTACTTAGACTTTAGCCAACTCCGCCCGCATTTCAGCAATCACTGCAGCGTAATCGGGCTGGTTAAAGATGGCGGAACCCGCCACAAAGGTGTCCGCGCCTGCAGCGGCGATCTCGCGAATATTCTTGGCCGACACACCGCCGTCAATCTCGAGGCGAATGTCGTGGCCAGAGGCGTCAATCAGCGCCCGCGCCTCGCGCAACTTGTCGAGGGTACCCGGGATGAACGACTGACCACCAAAGCCGGGGTTGACCGACATAAGGAGAATCATGTCGACCTTGTCCATCACGTACTTAAGCGCATCCAGGCCCATGGCGGGGTTGAATACCAGGCCCGATTTACAGCCTGCGTCGCGAATCATCTGCAGGGAGCGATCCACGTGGGTGGAGGCGTCCGGGTGAAAGGTGATGTAGGTTGCGCCCGCCTCGGCGAAATCGCCAATGAGGCGATCGACCGGCTGCACCATCAAATGCACATCAATGGGTGCCGTCACACCGTGGTTGCGCAGGGCCTTGCAAACCATCGGGCCGATCGTGAGATTCGGCACATAGTGATTGTCCATCACATCAAAGTGCACCACGTCGGCACCGGCGGCGAGGGCATTCTCGACCTCCTCTCCGAGCCGGGCAAAATCGGCAGAGAGAATAGAGGGGGCGATCAGGTAATCAGCCATGGGAAGCTCCTTCAAATAGTGGCGCTATTCTACCTGTTCCTGCGCCGAACGCACCCTCGCTGTGACCAGCGTATCGAGTTCTGCCAGACGCTCGGGGGTACCCACATCAACCCATTCACCGGGGTAGTACTCTCCGCCCAGGGAACCGGCGGCTATCGCCGCATCCAGCAGCGGCCGCAGGGCCAGGCGGCCCGGTGCCAGGTCAGCAAAGAAGGCCGGGTTAAATAGGGCCACGCCTGCGTAGGTATGACCGGGGCGACTGCCCACTCGCTTGCTGACCCGCCCCGCCTCATCCAGGCAAAAATCACCTAGGGGATGATGTTCGGGGTTATCGACCATAACCAGATGCGCCTGTTCCCAGGGTGCCAGGGTGTATTCGCGCAGGCGCTCAAAGGGGTAATCGGTCCAGACATCGCCATTGATGACCATAAACGGCGCGCCTGCCAACAGCGGCAGGGCCTGCTGAATACCGCCGGCGGTCTCCAGCGGCTGCACCTCACGCGAGTACTTTACGTTTACACCAAAGGCCCGGCCATCGCCGAAGTAGTGTTCGATCTGCTCGCCAAGGTGCGCCACATTGATCACGATATCAACCACCCCCAGCGCTGCGAGGCGGCGCAGGTGATGTTCCATCAGCGGCGTATTCGCCACCCGCAACAGCGGCTTGGGCGTGTGCTCAGTCAAGGGGCGCATGCGCTCGCCGAAGCCGGCGGCCAGGATCATGGCCTTCACAGTGCACTGCCCCAGGGCTGCTGGCGAACGGCGGCCATGACATCCGATTCAAACCAGGCTGCCGCCTCGCTTATCGGACCCGGCGTCTCGCCATAACGCGCCAGCATTTCGCGAACATAGCTGACCACCAGTGGCAGGTCATCTAGGTAAGCGGTCTTGCCGTCGCGCAAATACAGGCGCGCGAATGTGCCCAACACCTTGATGTGTCGCTGCAGCCCCATGAGATCAAACCAGCGCAGAAACTGCGGCGGCGACACGCCAACAAGCTCGCCCGCCTGCTGGGCCTGGGCAAGATACTCGAGGGCCCAGGCCTCGACTTTGTCCGCGGGCCAACGCACATAGCAATCGCGCAGCAAGGACACCAGGTCATAACAGGCGGGGCCGACGACGGCATCCTGGAAGTCAATAAGCGCCAGCGCCTCGGAGGGCAGGATCATCAGATTGCGGCTGTGAAAATCGCGATGCACCAACACCCGGGGCTGCTCCAGCGCACTTTCAATCAGTATCGCTTCCAGGTGTTGCCAGCTCGGCGGCGGTGAGGCCAGACCGAGCATTTGTCCGACAAACCACTCGGGAAACCGGCTCAGCTCTTCGCTGAACAGCGCATGGTCATATTTGGGCCAGGTCGGATCATCCGGCAACAGGCGTCCGAACTGGCGCAACATCTGGAAAGCCTGGCCATACCGAGACGCCACCGAGTCCTCATTGAGCTCCGCCAGCAACTGCCGATCGCCCAGATCTTCCAGCAGCCAGTACCCGCACTCGAGATCAGATGCCAGCACCGCCGGCACACGCACATTGCCCGCGGCCAACAGTTGCTGCACGCCCAGGAACTCGCGATTTTTCTCGGTAGCAGGCGGTGCATCGACAACAATATAGCCGGCCTGGCCGCACTCGAGGCGATAGTAGCGGCGCGCACTGGCGTCGCCGGTCAGAGGCGCGAATGCCACCTCGGTCGAAGGCGCTGGACCCTCGCCTCGACGCGTTAACTCACTCAGGGCCCAGGGTTGCAGATCGGTCGGCGTTGGCCGCATAGTCGGGGAGTCTCCACACTCACAATTTTGCCGGACAAGCGGCAGGGGATGCTTTAGAATTCGCCATTCACTTAACGCCCGATCCAGAACAAGTAACTATGATCGACAGCCCCACTGGGCCCCCGACACCCAAAAGCCCTATCAGCCTGGCTGTGCTGCTCGTAACACTCGGACTGAGTGCAAACTCTAGCGCACAGGATAACAGCGGCTGGGTCTGCGAAGCCAATGCCGAGGGCGTGCTAAGCGAATGTCGACTCGACCCACAGGCGAGCCCCGCGCGGCTTGACTGGGTGCACCGGCGCCAGGTGCCCGCTGAACAGATCGACGAGCAATGCCTGCGTTGTGACGGCAGCTATATAGACCCACTGGGGCACCTCGATCGCAGCGAATCACCGGAACTTTCAGACATTCATGCCTCTGCCGGCAGCACCGCTATTCAGGGCAATACCATTACCCTCTCGGACCGGGTTGAGGTCCGCCAGGGCTATCGCCACCTGAGCGCCGACAGCGCCACGCTCGACCGGACCGAGAACGAAGCGCAATTACAAGGCAATATCGAGCTGCGCGAACCCGGCCTGCTGCTGCGCGGCCAGAGTGCCTGGTTCGATTCCGATACAGGTGAGGCCAAACTCCGCTACAGCGAATACGTGCTGCACCAACAGCGCCTGCAGGGCATGGCCCAGGAGATCGACCGGGACAGCGAGGGCATTTTGCATATTCACGGTGGCCAGCTGTCTTTCTGTCCTCCCGGCGAGGAAGACTGGCTGATTCGCGCCGACGAGTTGGAACTGGATACCGAGGAAGGTCTGGGCGTCGCCCGTGGTGCCCGCATCGACGTCGCGGGTGTGCCGGTGTTTTACAGCCCCTGGGTGCAGTTCCCGATCGATGACCGACGCCGCACCGGCCTGCTGTGGCCCGACATTGGCAGCGACACCAAGGGTGGCCTGGACGTCTCGGTACCGGTGTACTTTAACCTCGCCCCCGATTACGACCTGCTCTATTCCCCGCGCTATATTCAGGAGCGCGGCGTCAACCACGAGGCCAAGGCCCGCTACCTCAGCCCGATTGTCGGCAGCTGGACCGTGGGTGGCGCGTGGATGAACGACGACAAGCGCTATGAAGATGAACAGCCAGAGGAGCGCAACCACGACCGCTGGCTCGGCGTGGTGAAACACAACGGCCTGTTCAACCAGCGCTGGCGCTCACGCGTGGACTACAGCCGCGCCAGTGACGTCGACTATATGAAGGACCTGGAAACCTCCAGCCTCGACGCCAAGCGCCGCACCGCCCTGCTCCAGTTGGGCTCGCTCGACTACCTGGGTGACAAATGGATGGCCAACCTGGAAGTGCAGCAGTTCCAGAGCCTGGCGGACGACATTAACAACGACTACAAGAAGCTGCCACAGATCACCGGCCGCTACAGGCCTTCCGGCGAGCCCTTCAAAATTGACCCGATTCTGCTGGCACAGTACTCCAGCTTTGACACCGATGATGAGCGCGTAACCGGTAACCGACTCTACACCGAGGCCGGCGCGTCATATCCCATGCAATGGCAATACGGCTTCCTGAACTCCAGCGCCAAATACCGCTATCTGCACTACGACCTCAATGAACACCCGGACTTCGAGGAAAATAACCCCACCTCGGGCGCTGCCACCGCAACCATCGACGGCGGCCTGTTCTTCGATCGCAGCACCAACATCGCCGGCCGGGGCCTTTTGCAAACTCTGGAGCCGCGGGTTTACTACCTGTACAGCGAGTATGACGACCAGACGGACCAGCCCGATTTCGACAGCGCCGAGCTCACCTTCAGCTACAACCAGCTGTTCCGGGGCACGCGCTTTTCAGGCCGCGACCGGATCGACGACGCAAACCAGCTGTCGCTGGGCCTGACCACCCGCTTTATTGACGACACCGACGGCCGCGAGGAATTCAGCGCCAGTATTGGCCAGATTTTCTATTTCCGCGATCGCGAGGTGCGACTAGACCCTCGCGACGAACCCCTGAAGACCGGCGGCTCCGAGGTGGCGGGCGAACTGACGTTCTACCCCAACGAGCGCCTGAGCCTGCGCACCAGCCTGGTGTACGACCCCTATACCGATTCGATGAATTCCGGCAGCTTCCAGACGACCTACGACCCGGGCGATGGCAGCCTGTACAACGTCGGCTACTCCTATCGTCGCCCGCTGACGACCACGTCCAACACCACACCCACCGAGCAGGCCCACTTCTCTTTCTACCTGCCGGCAGGCCGTAACTGGCGGGTATTTGCAGGAATTAACTATTCGGTGGAAGCCCACACCAGCGTGGAAGATATGTTCGGAGTGGAATATGATAGTTGCTGCTGGATGGTGCGCCTGCTGCACCTGCGCTACTACGATACCGACTCCGGCCAGAGAACGACCGATTTCGACGACCCGACGCTCACGCGGGAACATTCCACCCAATTCCAGATCGTACTCAAGGGCATGGGCGGCTTTGGCAGCCGGGCAAATAGCATCATGAAAGATATGATTCGAGGTTTTAACGACAGTGAATATTAAGAACACCCTGCTGGGCGCCAGCCTCGCCGCCCTGACACTGGGCGCAAGTGCCCTGCAAGCCGAAACCCAGATGCTCGACCAGGTGGTGGCCATCGTCGATGACGACGTCATCATGGCCAGCGAACTGCGCGAACGCATTGGTGACATCAAGACCAGCATGGCATCCCGCGGCGGCGAAATGCCCCCGGAAGACGAGCTGGTACGCGAAACCCTCGATCGCCTTATCCTGGAGAGTATCCAGGTTCAAAAAGGCGCTCGCGTGGGTGTGCGCATCTCCGACGCCCAGCTCAACCAGGCGGTGCAGCGCATCGCGGCCCAGAACGGCCTGAGCCTCGAGCAGTTCCTCGGTGTTCTGGAAGCAGATGGCCAGTCCTATGCGGCCCTACGCGATCAGATCAGGAAGGAGATGATCATCTCCCGGGTGCAGCAGGGTAATGTTAACCAACGCATTGAGATCACCGATCAGGAAGTAGACAACTTTCTGGAAACCGAAGAAGGACAGAAGCTGACGCAGCCTGAGTACCAGGTACTGCACGCCCTGGTAGCAATATCGCCAGATGCCCCGGCTGACGAAGTGGTACGTGCCGAGGCCTACGTGAACAAGGTGCTCGCCGACATTCGCAGTGGTACGCCCTTTGATCAGGCGGTCAGCGCACCCGGCACCTACAACTTCAGCGGCGGCAATCTCGGCTGGCGCCCGGCAGAAGATCTGCCCTCGCTGTTTGCCGATGTCGCCCCCACACTCAAAAAAGGCGAAACCTCAGATCCGATTCGCTCTGACAGCGGCTTTCACCTGATCAACATGGCCGACAGCCGCGGCACCGAGCAGATGATGGTCTCGCAGACCAAGGCCCGTCACATTCTGGTCAAGCCCTCCGAGATCATGACCGACGACGAGGCCAAACAGCTGGTGACAGAACTCAAGGGCCGCGCTGAAGGCGGCGAAGACTTTGCCGACCTCGCACGTGAGTACTCCGAAGACATCGGCTCCGCCCAGGAGGGCGGCGAGCTGGGCTGGACCAGCCCCGGCCAGATGGTGCCCGAGTTTGAGAACGAGATGAACATCACCGCAATCGGTGACATCTCCAGCCCGGTACGCAGCCAGTTCGGCTGGCACATTATCGAGGTGGAAGATCGCCGCGACGAAGATATGACCAGCATGGCCATCCGTAATCGCGCCAAAAACTACCTGCACAACCGCAAGTACCAGGAAGAACTGGACGCCTGGCTGCGCCAGATTCGCGATGAGGCGTTTGTCGACATCAAGTAACGGCGCCGTCCGCCGTTACGCCATCGGGGCATAGCCCGTTTGACGCCAAGAATCGCCATTACCACCGGTGAACCTGCGGGGATTGGTCCGGATATTACCCTGGCTGTTGCCCAGCGGGCCTGGGATGCTGAACTGGTCGCCATCGGCGACCCGGACCTACTCCAGGCCAGGGCCTCACAACTGGGCCTGGGCATCCAGATTCAACCCTTTGACCCAGGCGCCACGGCTGAGCCAGCTGCGCCCGGGCGATTATTGGTCGCCCCCATCAGCGTGGCAAATACTGTGCATGCGGGGCAACTGGACCCCGCAAATGCCCACTATGTACTGGAGACACTGCAGCACGGCATTGCCGGCTGCACCGCAGGCACCTATGCCGCCATGGTCACCGCGCCCGTGCAGAAGTCGGTCATTAACGACGCCGGCGTGGCCTTCTCCGGCCACACCGAGCTGCTAGCCGAACTGACTGACACCCCTCGCGTCGTCATGATGCTGGCTACTCGTGAGTTGCGCGTGGCCCTGGCGACCACCCACCTGCCGCTGCGGGATGTGCCCGATGCGATTACGCCGGCACTGCTCGAGGAGACCCTGACCATCCTCCACACCGACTTGCGGGATAAGTTTGGAATCGAGAGGCCACGCATTGCCGTCCTTGGGCTTAACCCCCACGCCGGTGAAAGTGGCCATCTGGGCAGCGAAGAAATCGACACAATTATCCCGACCCTGGAGACATTGCGAGCGCGGGGAATAAACCTGCAGGGGCCACTGCCAGCCGATACCGCGTTTAACCCCAAAGTGCTGGACGAGTGCGATGCGGTATACGCCATGTACCACGACCAGGGCTTACCCACCCTCAAATATGCGGGCTTTGGCGAAGCGGTCAATATCACCCTGGGACTGCCCATCATCCGGACCTCGGTTGATCACGGCACGGCCTTGGATCTGGCCGGTAGTGGCGAGGCCGACGCGGGCAGCCTGGCTGCCGCTCTCAACGCCGCGATCGCCATGGCATCAGCCAACAGTCAGTAAACACTCCGCCGGTTTACACCCCTCTCGCACAACCCTAAAATTACGCTTTGTTTTCGCTAACCCAAGAGTCCCCCAATGTCTGAGCAAACTTCCGCCCCTTCCGGCCTCTACGCATTCGCCGAATGTGAAGTCGTCGATATGCAAAACGGGGCTGTACTGCTCATCGACCGGCACGGTGATGGCCAGTTAATGGTAGCGCCTACCGTAGCCCAGGCCATGCAAATGTGCCGGGAGTTCCGTACGCTGGATCACCATGCCCGTGTACTCACCAATGCTATTCCCGAACTCAAGGGCCAGCAGGCGGACGTGATGAACGTGTTAGGCATGCTCCAGAGTGCCGGTCTGCTGGTCAGCGCCGAAAGCGTGTGCGAGCGGCTGAATGCGCCTGTGCCACCCGCCGTGGATCTGCCGGCGACCCGTGCCTTTATCATTNCCTGTGATCGACCAGCTGCGGTGAAACGCCTGCTGGAATCCATGCNCCACGCCGGCAATCTGACCCGCCACGAGGCCCTGTTCCTGATCGACGATTCCCGCGACCCGGAAAACGCACGCCTGAATCGCGAGGCCGTGGAAGACTTTAACATCACCTGTCCGAAGGAAATTCAGTATATCGGCGCTGCAGAAGCAAAGGCCCTGATGAATGGACTGATCGCGGCACTGCCTCAGCATGAGGCCGCCATCCGGTTCCTGGTAGATCGCGAACAATGGGCATCAGACAAAACTTACGGGCTGGCGCGCAACCTTTGCCTGTTGCTCTCCATGGGGCGTCGCGCGATCGTAATGGACGACGATATCATCTGCGCGGCAATCAATGCCCCCCACACACGCCCGGGCCTACACTTCGGCCACACACCGCGCGAAGTAGACATCTACACCGATCAGCAGGAAATGCTGGGGCGCACCCAGAGAGCAGATTTTGATCCACTGAGCGGCCACGCCCAGTGCCTGGGCCTGACCATGGGCCAGGCGATTACCAAGCTAAACGGCAAGGCCATCACTCCAGCCGATCTGGAAGGCGCCAACGCCGCCTATGTCAGCCTGTGGTCAGCAGAATCTCCCGTGCTCGTGACACAGACCGGTACCATGGGTGACCCTGGCACGCCGGGTACCGAATGGCTGCTCACGCTCGATCCGGCTTCCACCAAACGACTACAGCAATTCAACGGTGGGATCGCCGGCGCCCTCGCTTCGCGCCACTACTGGCTCGGGCAACCGCAGCCCCTTTTCACCAAACTCTCTGTGATCTCGCAGATGACCGGCCTGGACAACAGCCAGCTGCTGCCGCCCTACTTCCCTGCGCACCGCGGCGAAGACTATCTGTTTGGCGCGATGACGGAATACCTGCACCCCCACGCTGCGGTGCTCGACTACGCATGGGCCGTTCCCCACCTCCCTATGGAGCCGCGCCCGGGCAACCCTGAACCGGCGCCGATTACCGGCAAAGGCAAAGCCAGCGTGAACAAGTACATTACTGATCGTACCCGCTATGAACCGGGTGTATCCGCCCAGACCCGCCTGGCATCATTGGCAGCCATGACCGCTGAACTGGGCGAGGCAGATGATCGCAGCCTGACCACGATCTATCGGAAAGAGGTGGCTGAGAACCAAGGAGCGGAATTAAGCCGTCTGTCGCGGCATCTTCAGGATGGCACCATTCGAGAACCTTCCTGGCAGGACTGGTTACAGCGCAGCGCCAATAGCGTTGCGGCACAGGTGCAGCAGCCCGCCGCGCTGGGGGACTTCAAGGACCTGGCGATTGCCCCGGAACAACTGCTACCCCGCTTCAAGGACTACTGCAGCTCGTTCGCTCAGGCATTGAACGCTTGGAGTGACATTCGAGAGGAGGCTGCCAAGCAAGCCGACCAATGGGTATCAGCACCGTAGACCGCTGGCGATGACCTCCACACACACTCCCGCCATTTCCACTCCCGCTAGTGCGCAGACAATCAGCAACCGCGCATTTGCGGTGGAGTTTGGCTGGGCGTTGTTGGCACTCACCCTGAGTGCGCTGATCGTTATCGGCACTTATGTCAGCCTGTCGCCACTACTGGATCGCTTTGAGCAGGAGGCGACCCGAGACAATATTCGCCCCTGGTCCTTTGTGGGTACCGACCTAGTACCGCGCATGGGCAAAGCCCTTCCACAAGACAAAGCGCTGCGCATTACCGAACTTGCCAGCGGCGTTGACGAGCGCGCCATTTTCAGCCGCCGGACCCGGCTGCAGGCAGCGGACTACCCCTTTCTGGAAACTACGATTGCCGACCGTCACCCCGGTGCGCACATGTACTTTATCTGGCGCACCGCAAGGGCGCCCGAGGAGGTTTTCTACCTGCCCATTTACTGGACGAACGACAAGCCGCAGCTCAAGCTGCTGGCCAAGCACGAAGAGTGGCGCGGCACCATTACCGAAATCGGTATTGATGTGTATGGCGAGCTTCGCGGCCAGGGCCCACTGGTCAGCGCACTGACCTTACAACCGAACTCTGCTCCGCATTTACTGCGCGCCATCTGGGCTGAGTGGACCGCCTTCCGGGTATGGACCCAGAAATCAGCCCACCACCTGAAAGGCACACCACCACGCCAAACCCAGTCTGTCACCGCAGCCATGGCCGCTTGGGCTGGCACCGCTGTTCTGCTTTTGGTGCTGCTGGGCTTCGCACGCCACCGCCACAGCCCTGTGGCCTGCGCGGCTGCAGTGTTGATTCCGTGGCTGGCACTCGATCTTCTCTGGCAAAAGAACCTCAACACGCAACTGGATGAAACGCGCTACCTGTTTGCAGGTAAAACTCAGCACGAGAAGCACCTGGCTGACCGTGAGCACGAGTTGTACAGTTATGGCCTGCATTTGAAAGTAAATGTGCTGCCGACTCCGGGCGTAAGAATTTTCCTGCTCAACAAAGGACCAATACGCGACTACCGCCGTCTGCGCATGCAGTACTACCTGCTGCCGCACAATGTGTTCAATTTCGGCTGGTACCCCAGGCCAGACAAACTACAGGATGGCGACTATCTATTGGTACTGGATGAAGTAAAGGGGCTCAGATTCAACGCCGACCACAGTGAACTGCGGTGGCCCAAAAATAAATCCATCCCGGTCGAGCTTGTGGATGAGGGTGAATTCGCTCAACTATACCGCTACAGAGGTGAGGGATCATGACAGCGACGGTAGCCCTGCTACTTCCCTGGCTGGCCGGCGCGGTATGGACATACTGGCTGGTGTCACGCAATGAGCGTTGGAACTGGGCCATTGTGGCCGGGCATGGCTATGTGCTCGGCCTGTTCATCATGACGCTGTGCATCAGGATGTGGGACGCTGCCGGCCTGCAGCTACAGTTTGGAGGAATAGCTGGCTTGCTAGCTGGTGTCACTTTGCTTGGCGCCGCGCTGATCAAGCTGCAACCCGGGCAGCCAGCCGCTGCTGCCCCCTCACCCACCATGCCAGCCTGGAAAAAGGCGATTATTGCTGTGCTGCTTGGACTCATAGCTTATCGCTATTTCACCATTTTCCAGGAAATCATGCTCCGGCCGCTGTTCCCCTGGGATGCCTGGATGAACTGGGCGCCAAAAGCCATCGTGTGGTTTGAGCACAAATCCATGGTGCCCTTCGCTGCGCAGCAGGTTTGGCTAAACGCCCCCGCTAGTGAACTGGTCCATATTGAAGGTGCCAAGAATGCCTGGAGGTATCCCATCGGCGTACCACTGGTGCAACTGTGGGGAATGCTGGCTCTGGGCACCAATGACAGCACACTAATATATTTGCCCTGGGGCATGATTGCGCTGGCGATGGGGCTGGCGCTCTATGGTCACCTCAAATTACTGGGGCATAGCACATTGATTGCAGTCGTTGCCGGCTATTTGCTGCTCAGCATGCCCTTCATCAATGTGCATTCGGCGCTGGCAGGATATGCTGACTTATGGGTGGGGGTGGCCTATGGAATGGGAATTCTCACAATTATGGAATGGAATGCCTCGAGATCGTGGCCCTATGCGATACTTGCAGTTCTGATGGCGCTGTTCTGTGCCCTACTCAAGACTCCAGGAATAATCATGGGAGGCTTTATTGTCGCAATACTCGCCACTACATTTTTTCTCGTCAGCCGCACAGTTATGATCGGGCTCTTCGTAATGCTCACGCTGACAATTACGTATGCCTTCATTTTCGGAATCCACCTGAATCTGCAAGGCATAGGCGATATTTCAATCAGCACAAACATCATAGCGCTGCCATTTATTGGTAGCTTCCCGCTCCAATTTCACGACGTTAGCATCGCAATGACAAATACTATGCTATTTATGATTAACTGGAACATAATATGGTATTTTTTTGCGCTAGCACTGCTGATCTCGATTTTCAAACAACCGGCGGTGATGCTATACAGCATTGAACTTAGAGCGACCTCCGTCACGCTTGGGTTTATTTTTTTCGTCTACTACTTCACCGGGAGGTATGAATTCGCCAATGACTACACTCAGGTAAATAGAGCACTGATATACGCGATATTGCCCGTACTGCTACTGATACTTCAAGTGCCAGGAGTAGCGCAGTGCAGAGACCTGAAAGCTTGAGCAATAGCAGAACGCTATAGCTGCGCATTGGCTCCCACGAGACGGGCTCCTCATCAATACAAAACTGCCTGTATGAATCCAGCGATCAATTGTCCAAAGCTGGGATCACCTTATTCTGCCAAGACCCGGACGGAACGGAGCGCACCACCGGCGTCGCCATTACATGGATAAGATTCCTGCTAAATCCCATTAGCAGAATTGAGGGATGAGCGCGCCCGGGTTTTGCCAAAAGGTTTGCCAGATTGGATGGCGACGTGGTTATTTCGGCTGAGACTTTTCCCTGTATATTCGACAGAAAATGCATGTTCAAACTATAAGACTAGCTGGATAAATATTTCAGCTAGATCAAGGTCATTTCCTATATAGGGCGACAGGATCAACAAGCGATATCGCAGTAGCAACAGGCTGCAAATTACTCCGGGCTTGTAGCATCGTGCTTTTATGGATTAGGGAACCAAGCCTTGCTTGTGTACCGCCCACATTTGAAAAGTATCTGAACTACAACCAAAGGCAAGGGCATTGGGCTGACGCATTTGGTGACGACAATATCTCAATAGGGGCGTTCGAAAAGAACTTTCACCACCAATGATGTGGTCGAAAATTTCTCCACACCACAGGGCGTCCATGGCCAGGCAAGTCTAAAACTAAGAATGAATCCGCAGGAAAGATCCGCACCAAAGTTGGCAGGCTGCTTAGCTTATCTGGTTTTTCCGAAGGCAGCTGGGACCAATTGGCGAATCACTTTCCTAAATCACAAAAACGCTACCGAGTAGAGACCAAGCAAGCGTTTTTTATGCCAATTTCATCAATAGCAATAAGCAATTGAATTCACGTTTCACGATCAGATCAAAAGGCGCGCCTTTTAGCTCAGACTTCGATTCCTATCCTACAATCGCTAATGAAAAATCGAATGAAGAGTCCGCAAATGCTGCCATCACGGGTATGCTACAGGGAGTAAGAGAAATGAAAGAGATCCCAGATAGTGAACTCGAGCTCATTGGACTAGCCGCTGCGGAGTTGTTCGAAAGTGACCCAGAATTGAGTCAAGAATTGGCCAATTTAAGTGAGAAATATCAGAATCGCGAGCCCCAACTGCACGCGGAAAATTCGTTGCGAGCGACGCTGAAATGTACAATCAGAAAAAAGTTCCGATTTTTTGAGAGGAAACCATGAAGAAGCGGTTGACACTCCATATCGGTGACTTCAATACAGGCTCGACAGCCCTGCAAACATTCCTCAGTGAAAATCGAGACAAACTCTACCAACGAGGCATTAACTACCCTTCCTCGGCAAGGCCACGGAGCAAGCCTATCAGCTATGGAGTCCTTTCGCTTAGCATCCTAGACGAATTTGGTGAGCACACGCCCGAGTGGTACAGCCGCGGCATAACTCCAGCTTCAGTCATCCGCGAATTTATGGCTGAGATTTGCACCTCTTTCGCAAACACGATTCTCCTGTTATCAGAAGAATTCTTCAGATTTTCGGGATTAAACAATAGACAACGAAGAGCAGCAGCAAAGAATTGAAGACCACTCGATGTGAGACAGGATAAAGAGCGCCTCACAGGCTCACCTTAATGCTCACACATGTAGGCAACATAGCGAGTCTTGTATATGCTACAATTTTTTGTGGACTCGACGCCAAAGTTAAACAAGGCCGCAACATGTTGGCCCACTTAGTGAGCTGAATGAAATGGAACTCAAGAGCCTGGCCACCTCGCTTCACCAATCCCCTACTACGAAGGATATCCCAAGGTTCATCGCTAGAGAAAATATGATGCAACACCCATCAAAACTAATAGCGATTATCGCGACTGAACGCACGGGCACCAACTACTTTTGCGACCTCGTTGGAAAAGGACTGCAGCTAAAGCAGATGTGGGAAATTTTTCACCCAAGCGTGCCGTTTGGGCTCACGCCAGAGGACATTGCTTCGGGGTGCAATATTCCAATAGAGCGAGTACAAAAAATGTCCGACATCGATCGTGCTTCTCTGGTCAGAAAAAACTGTAGGGGCATAGTCACATACCTATCCGGGCACGAAGAAACTTCGCTTTTCAAAATTTTCCCGAATCACCTAAATGCGAAACAGGTACGTAGGCAAATCCTTAAAAACCAGAAGGTTCAGAAAGTTATAATTGACCGCAACGTAATCGACGTTTACGTAAGCGAGCTAAAAGCGGTCCATATCCAGAAATGGGGACACGTAGACACCTCGGAAATCCGCGTCATGATCGACTTCGGCAGATTTAAAAAGTGGCTGCAGGAAAGGCGGAGATGGTATTCCCATGCTCTCGAAATATTGCAGTCCAGCGGACAAGATTATATCTACTACCCGTATTCTAAGATTTCCTCTTTGTCTCCAGAAGACCTTGTGCACGATTTCCATTCCAGTTTGAGCAGTATGGGGATCGAAGTTGAGAGTCGAGAAGGAGAGTTAGAAAATCTTCTGCAAAAGCAAGATCGGTCAAAGTCTTACTCGGAAAAAGTAAAGAATTGGGACGAATTTCAGCGACAAGCAGACCGCATACAGTTTGATCTTAAAGGCTCGTTTCTTAACCAATGAAGATTGCCATATTCGCTAACTGTCAAGCCGAAGCACTAGCAATCCTAGTTGAGGGAATCTATACCCCCCGTTTTGAAGTCATTTTTAGAAAGCCAACTTTCCTATGGGAGGATTGTGACGAAACCGCCGTGAACTCAGCGCTCGCTGACGCTGATATATTGCTATATCAGCCGCATATTGCTCATACCTGGTTACCATCATGGAAGACTAGCGACTACTGGACTAGAACTACCGTGGCGACCCAAGTCATTAGCTTTCCGTCGATTTACTTTTCCGGTTATAGCCCGGAACTCACCTACGTCCGGAAACCCGATGGAAGTCATTTAAATAATGGCCTAAGCGACTATCACGATAAAAGAATAATTTACTGCTACTTAATGGGCCTTCCCGAGTATCAAACAGCAAGACTGCTAGGGGACTTTCAGCTACACAGAGAGACAGTGAAAAGAAATATTGCGCTATCTCTAGAGGAACTCGAACGGCGAGAGAACGAGCAGAACTTAAGTGTAAGGCTGAAGCATTACATCGCAGAGAACTGCTTTCATGATCGCCTTTTTTTCACTTTCAATCATCCGAGCAACAAGATCCTTTATGAAGTTGTAAAACAACTCTTAAGTAAACTTGGTCTTGAACACACACCTATCCCTTCCGTACCCGACGAATTACTCGGATTCGATATTTTCCCACTTCAAAGTGAAGTAAGAGATAGCCTGCAAGCTTGCTCCATACAAAGTGAACATGACTATGTAATACAAGGTAATCCAATGAGCACATTGGAAATCGTTCAACGCTACTACCAAATCTATCGTGATAATCAGCAAATTGTGCAAAATTTTCGCGAAGCTAATGAAGAGATCTTTAAACCAGTAGGTGAGGCCTATCAAAGCATGATGACCGAGAAAGAAGCTAGCGGAACGCAGTTCGAATACGATTCAATGAGCTTTGAACAGGCGTTTTACCACAAAGAGAAAGCACAGGACCGACTTCGAGATCTGACATTGGACGACGTGCATTTCACCTTGACCAAGTGCGACCCGCAAACCCTTTCTTTCTACTCCGATATCGCGTTTCACCTGCGTCGGCTTTACCCTGAAATTGATGGAGGCCTAAAGCGCGTATTAGACGTGGGTTCAAGGACAGGCGCAGGCAGCGCACTGCTTCAAAAAATTCATCATCCAGAGTCCTTCAGTGCAGTGAGAATGCAAGTTGAAGCAATCGACATTGAAGAAAAGTTTGAGCCATACGTTAATGCCTTTTCCCCTGAGATCAATTACACAGTGGGGGATATTTTTGATTTGCCCGCTAACTCTAGAGAAATTGTTATCTGTAGCCATACTATCGAGCATGTTTCTAATCCTGCCGCATTTATAGATAGGCTGTGTGATATTGCCAAAGAGTTCGTCATCATCGCGTGCCCCTTTGAAGAACCTAGCTCAAACCTAATTCCGGGTCACGTTCACAGTATCGATCGCAAATTTATAAGACAGTTTAATCCCGTTTTTCTAGAAATTTATAATAGTATGCACTGGCATCAATCCAAAGCCTGCATTTTCGCAATCAATTGTGGATACAAGAATCCAACTCATCTACGAAGAATAGTGCGTAAAATCAGAAAAAAATTGCGCCCCCTGAAATCCACGTTCAAAAAAAGTTAACCATTTAGAGCGCGCGGTGACGACCGTCGCAAAGAAAATGGAATCGCGGCGAAATATCCTAGGAGTAATTTTTCAACGATGTACAAACGAATAGTTATCATAGACCCAAATCTTAAAGACACGTTTGGGCACAGCTATCGCTATGTGAGGACTCTGGCAGCTAACTATCCGAAATCTGAAATCTTTCTCTCGGCGGGCACCAAGAATCTATCTGACGCAGGAACGGGAGTAAAACTGTTACCAGCCGTGGTTGAAGACATATACGATACGACCAAATTGGAGCGAATCTCATTAAAACATAGAATCCTTCGCCGAGCTGAGCACATATACCAAGCAAACGTGGATGAATTTAATCAAAAATCGAGGCCTGCGAAAGCTGCGATGTTTGTTCTTCGAGCCTGCTTGATGCTATCGAAGCTCACGATTTCGCTATCAGAGTTTTTGGGCAGCTTATTCCGCAGGCACACCAAATTCGATGACGATTTCGCTTCGAGCCTTCACAAAATTCTCGAGCCACTCAGTCTGACTGAACACGACCTCGTAGTTTTTCAAACTATGCTGTGGCCTCAGTTCGACTCTATGATGGAATTGCTTGTTCTGACCGAGAAAAAGCCGTACGAAGCTCATGCATTGTTCGTGGTCCATGATGATGCCAGAACCTATTATTCACATTACAACCAGTTTCCACTGCGAAAGTTTTATCAGCGAGTGCAGGAGAATCTACCCTTTCTTAAAAGCAAAATACTGGTCACAAGCAGCAACTTACAGCGTGTTGCTGACATAGAGTATGGAGCAAGGACGGAAGTCGTTGCCGATGTCAACGATAAAGCCATATTAGCTAATGTCGACCGAAAGAAAGGAGCACAGTCAGGAACGAAGTTGGTTTTTGTTCCTGGAGCATATCGCGGCGACAAGAATTTTTCGTCCGTTCTCGATTATGCGCACCACCTAGATTCTCTGGGAATTCCAGAGCTTTGTTTGATGGTTCACAAAAGCGTTCTCCTTCAGTTAGGCCCGAAGCTCGCGGAGTATTCCTTTGTGACGTATTACGAAACTTTACCGAGCTACGTAGAATATATAACGCTTATTGCTGATGCCGATGTCATATTCATTCCTTATGGCGAAGAGTATATTAATCGAATTTCAGGGATCCTGAACGAGGCGGCGCTTGTTGGTACCCCATGCTTATGCTGGAAGAGGATCGCAGATGCAGTTCACATTAAGGATCCCATTGGCACCTTTGAGAATGTAGAGACTGCCGCAAAAGCAACAGCTCAAATAGTAAATTCATCTTACGATTGCTCAGATTTTTATAATGAAAATTCGAATAGAACAGTTTTCGAGCACCTTGAGTGCGCAGATGGTTGGACTCACTTCAAGAACAAGCCTATAGCAGTACAAAGTAAACCGTCCTGGCTCAGATGTGGAAGTACTTCCATCTTTGAAGCCCAGCTTCAGTCTACTCTGGATAACGACTATTTCGTTATTGAATTATTTATCAATAGTGGTATCCCTTTCTTGGATGACAGTAAGTTATCCCGTTGGAAAGCGGAGGTTCTTAGGAGTAACAGAAAGTATGTAGGTGCCTCAATCGCTCGTGTAATTCCAAAATCACCGAACCTATACGACCTTTTAAGCTATCTTTTACAACGTCGGCGTGAAAGTAGTTTGAAGCAGCGAACGATCAAGCGGGCTTGGGGTAAGATCGACAAACCGCTCGCGAGGTTTTTTAAACAGAATCAAGTTGAGATTGAGATCACAAATCATATTTATAATACGCTCATGATGGAAAAGCTGTTTACCCCAAATAGGCGTATTATCGAGACACATGATGTCCAAGCTAGACAAGAGAAGATCGAACTAGGTAACCAAGTCAGCTATCAGCAGTCATTGATATCTGAACTTCAACTTCTGGAGAGGTTTGACGTTCTGGTAAACCTTAACCACGCGGAGCATTGCTTTTTCAAGAAACTAGTATCGACCGAATCAGTCTTTATTTCGCCCTATATCAACGAAAGTTCGGAAGATACCAGCTACGAAACACTCCATCGCCTCATTAAAAGTGAATCACATGATAAGACTGCTTTATCCCCTGATTTGAAGGAACAATACGACCTCATTTTTGTAGGAGACGGACATCCGGCAAATGTAAACTCACTAAATTGGTTTATTGAAGAGGTCTTCCGTCAGACTGAAAATACCTCTCTACTAGTGGTAGGGTCGATTGGATCTAAACTGGATATATCTTCGGAGTTAAACAAAAGAATACATAGAGTCGGCTATCTGCATAGCCTAGCCAATATCTATGACTTTGCTCTGATCAATATACTTCCAGATATTGATGGCGCGGGCATACCGATCAAGACGCATACAGTAATATCTAAAGAGCTGTGTTTTGCCGCTACTGAGTTCGCTATGCGAGGCTTCGATCTTGATGGCCTATGGAATGTCAGAGGCAAGTCTGTTGCAGAATCTGATTACATGGCAGCAGATATTGTAGCGCTTTTATCGGACCCCGAGGTTTATGAGCAGCGATTAGAGACTTCGAGGAAGCTCAAGGTTCAAATTTCGAAGGAGTCTTACGAGTCAAAATGGTCAAACCTTATCCAATGATTGCTAAACCTGAACAAGGCCTGCTAGTCGATATCGTAAAGCCAGCAGAGTTCCTGTCTTTGTTCGTAGACGAGCGAAATTACCTTGCGTCAGAAGCCGGAATAATTTCTATAAAAGGCTATGCCGTCTTTAGAAAGGATATTATTCAGAGAATATCACTAGTCAATGCTGAAAAAGGCATTGTCTCGAGTGCGGAAGTAAATTTAGAAACGGACTTTATGGCAACTCAATTCCCTGATGAGCCCGGCGCTTCCAAGTCTGGTTTTCTTCTTACACTGCAAGTTGAAGAAATCGCGGAGGAAGGGCTCCGATTGGTCGCATGCGCTGGAGATAGAGAGTTCAACATTGGAACGGTCCGGCCATTCAATGCAATTCCTGGAGGACGCACACCTTATTGCTCAGTAGTGAATTTCGAGGGTGATGGCTCAATTTTTATGGTTTGCGATTCGGAAGACGCCATTCAGGGGGGCTATCACGGATCAGGAAGGTTCTACGAAGAATCTCTGCTCAAATATACTCAAGATTTCGTCCCCAAAGATACGCTTATACTCGATATTGGTGCAAACGTCGGCAACCACACAGTATTCTACGCAAAATATTATGGAGCGAAGGAGGTGATCCCATTCGAGCCAAACCCGGCTGCATACCAAACATTGATCGAGAATTGCAGACTCAACCGGCTGACGAATATTAACCTCGCGTACCTGGGACGGGTTGTCAGCCATCTCGATCTTGAGTATGAGATTTCACATAATCCAGAGGGCAATCTTGGAGGCGTCGCATACTCACCGCGAGAAGGGCAAGGATCTCCGAGCATAAGTATCGATAGAATTCCCATAAGAGATATCGTCGGTCTAATCAAAGTCGATGTTGAGGGAATGGAGTTAGATGTGCTTAAAAGCGCGAAGAAGTTGATTCAACGAGACAGCCCCGTCATCGTCGTGGAAGTGACCGATGCAACAGCAGCAAGTTGCAAAGAATACCTTTCAAGTCTTCATTACAGAATCGACCGCGAATACAAGATGTACATAGGTATCTGGACACTTGTAGCCCTGAAGGAGTGTTAGTAATGTCGAACTTTGGGCGTTTCGTATTTATCGGCGGAATGCCACGGAGCTCTACAACATTTGCGGCGTCACTATTGAATCAGCACAGTGCAGTTCACATTACGGATGAGTGCCATGCTTACCGTCATCCGTCGTTCTGGACATTCTGGCGCGACTATAACCAAGGATTTGCTCACGAATGGGAGTCTTGGAGAGGTCTTAATGATCACATGTTGCTAGAGGGGCGACGTAGAATTCATTTAGCGCTGTGGGACTCAGGTAGTCGGAATAAAGTCGAAGAGTGCCAAATCGTAGGGAACAAAACTCCAGGCATCGAACAATATCTGCCAGAACTCATTGACGACTTCGCAGGGTGTGAAATCAGTGTAGTCCAATGTCTTAGGGACCCTCTTGAGGTGGCACAATCTATTTTGTCCATGCCTTGGTGCGGAGGGTTAGTGGGCGACAGCACAAAAGAAAAGGCAGAGAATTTTGCCAATTATATTCAACAAGAGTACGCAAAGAGCCAGGAGGGCTTCGACGCCATAATAGAACGCGGCATATCCGTAACTACTTTCTCAATTGCCAGGAAGCAATCAGCAGGTTATCTTGAAAATTTTTTCCAACAAGTCACCGGGATTCGCCCGACTGAGTCTTCTTTTGGGAGTATCCAAGTGGTTGACGACTGGCCCCCACACCTGCGTATTCAGCCGTCTGATGCACTTCGCGAAGCCGTAAATGAAGCTGTCATGTCGAAGCCGCTACTAGCGAGTATTCGCGAAGCGTTGTAAGACTGTAAATTGTATCCTCGGATAGCATCCTCAGGTTGAAGCGGGAGCATCTCTATTAACCACACCTGAAATCGTCGAAACGAGATCGACACCTTCGAATTTTTTGATGTAAGCCTTGTAAAGGTCTCGGCTATCCCGGTGTGCCTCAACAAGCATCTCCGGGCACTCGGCAATTTTCTCGACAAGTGCAACCAATGCTTTACTGTCCTGAGACAAATGAAATATGGAAGTCGCATCCAGGCCTGCACTCGCAGCCCTGGTAGTCAGTAGGGGTTTGTCGTGCGCAAGTGCCTCCACATTCTTGACTTTGAGACCAGAGACCAAAGTATCCGGATTAATAACAATGTGACATTGTTCATACAGTTGATCAACATTGTCTACAAAACCAAGCAACGTTACCTCCGGAGGCAAGCGATCACCGGCCAAATCACCGCAGACGCTACCAGCCACTATGAGCCTATAATTACAGCGCTTCCTAATCTGCGCGATGAAATTGCGTATTGCGTTGACGTTTGGTCTATGGGATGAGGCCAAATATCCGAGAATAAGGGGTGAGCCCGCTCTAGGTTTGAGCTCGTTTATGGAAATCGATTCTGGCGGGATATAGGGTAAGGTGATCGTATCAGTTATTCCCAATTCACTCCTAAAGAATGTTTCTTCTTCGTTGGTGATGGCAATAGTCAGATCAGCACGCTCCAAACCTTTCTTTTCTTGATTCCGATCGAGTGAATAGAAAAATGCGGTATTGTCACCAATACTGTCGAAAATGCGCTGGTTTCTGTCGGAAAAAACATCGTGACTGACCAATATCTTACTGGTTTCAGGTTTCAGATACTCGAAAACACGACTCAAATACACATAACTAACTATGCAATGCTCATATCGCTTTAAGTGCACTAGGGAGGCTATAAACTGGATAAGGTCAAAACCGCATAGAGCATCTAAATTGTTAATATTCGTCGGCGTAAGCGACTCACTTAACTTGGTGACATCTACGCCGGATCGCAGATAATAGGCGTTGTCCCATAGCTTGGACCGAGGCTGCCAGCTATTGTGCCCATAGATTACCGTATCGATCTTGTAACCTTGGGCAACAAACTGCCTACAAATACTGTCGACATAAATGCTCGACGCATCAGACCCATGGAACGGTAGAACCAGGAGAATCGCCCTTCGGTCAAGGTCAGAGGATGCTTCGATAATGGGCACCAAACATTGACCGTGCGGCAGCTTTCCACGCGCGAACTCTGAAGACAGGGCCTTATCGATAAAGACTCTGCTGCGAGGATGCGAAATTATCGAGCTGATTGCGCGCCAAAGCAACTGGCCAGGCTTGGTGTAGTAGATTCGCCGTAAAAACCGGCGATAAGCTGATTCATTTTCCCGTCTTGGGTCTTGCATTACCACAATGCTCTTTTGAGCTTCCGATAGCTTTTCACAGACAACAGTTTCAAAACCTGCCCGAGAAACGGAAAGAATCGCTGATCAAGAATGGCATCGTTTCTGTTAACAAGCTCCTCGTGAACAATCAGATCGTTCATGGTAAATCGCGACTTGGCAGCTGGGAGCCCCTCCTCTCGACAGAAAGACTCATACCTTTCATTGATCTGATCTACCTTACGATGCAGCTTTTCCATATTCTCGCGACTCGTTAAGATCTGGCTGCGTAAATAGGTTCGGCGAGTTTCTCTTGGCCAAACGAGTCTGATTTTGTTGAGCCGATTTATCTCTAGCGCTCTAAGATTGCCACTTACATTAACCCGGGAGGGTGATGAAGCATTGAAGTCCTGACACTCCATCCCTAGAGCACACTTGAACATATTCAGATGTTCTTGCGGCTCATTTCGATACGGAAGGATAATGGCACTGTCGTACCCAAAACAATCACGCCAAAAATCAGAAGTCTCTCGCGGAAGCATCAATTTATCATTGGTAATGAAAAAAAAATCCGTGAAACGTCGATTGGGACGCAAACTCTGACTTTTATTCGCCTGATTGTACCAAGAGCAAATAAAGTCATATGGCTCTCTGACGAACAAGATTGTCTTAACTGTCATTCCATGAAACAACGCTTGAAAGGATTCTTTTGCTCGTTCTTTCACAACCTGACTTCGGGTGCCGAGGAAGTAAAATTCTTCAGAGGACAATATGATGTTCGCAGCCGAGCTGTTTTCTATCTCAGCTCTTACGCGCTGCACAACAGATTCAAAGCGCTCGGAATCGACATACCATTCTGGAGTGTGCTCTCCAAGATCAGATAGAAAGCTGAGTGGGATTTTACCATGGTTAGGACTTTTCCGATTACTGGGTCGCCCCGAGAGTATGTAATCAAACCCGGCAGACAAAAGGGCGCCGCGATGCTCGAGACAATACTCTTGAATGGCAGAACTTCCAGTTTTGAAGTTGCCAATATGAATGAATACTGTTTTCATTATTGCACTATCTCAAAACGCACTTTCTTAGCTTTAACCGGATACTGGACCATAATAAGACTTTGACCTCGAAAGGCGAGTCAGCAGTGCCGCTAAAGTAGACTAAAGCCTGTCAATTTTATCGCCCCCATGGAAAAAGAGGACGCTTGCGCAAGAAAGACCTAACTCTAGAGCGAAAACCGGCTTCAATTTTAAGGTCTGGCCGGATCCCGCCCAAGGAATTAGCAACGTTTATCAGATCGTAACTCAAGCTCGGATCTAACGGTTGAATCGCATTTGCAGCACGTCGAATCACCTCAATATCCGGGCTTGAAACCGGGTTTGCGGATAGAAAACCCTTGATTAACCCTTCAAGAGCCGCATTCGCGCTATCTTCATCCCAACAATCCATATCCGATTCCGGATACTTACTGAAGTCTTCGGTGAAGAGCGTTGTATCCTTAGAAATCTTGAATTTCTCGTTCAGCAAAAGATTTCCCTCTCTGAAGTGCTCGTAAAACTCTCGGGCACTTTTGCGCGAAGGAAGCATGGGTTGCGAGTCCGGAATATGCTGCATCAGGTCTTTCCAGCTAGTATAGTCAAGCCTACCTTGGCTAAGCAGCCTGGCTGTTTTGGTAAATACAAGTCCACGCGACTCGTTCTTCCTCTCGGACTTCCCATTCCAAGGCAGCCCGGTCAGTTCGAAAAAGTCGGCTACAGCGTCGGCACCGACTAGTTTTCTCGGATCGAAAACTCTGATACTAACATTAGATTGTCCGAAAGCGTCCGCCCAGTAGCCCAAGCGACAGCTATAATTCAGGTAATGCTGCAGGTGCTCGCCATACTCAGGTAAAGCCCTGGTTCCGGTGCCAAAATACCTGGAGGCAATGAATCCGCTGTGTTTGGCCGCTTGTTGGTAGTGGGACACCGCTTGCTCATCCTGCCTCCGAACGTAACTCACAAGCCGGACACTATCAAAATGTTGATATAAGTTTTCTGCCAGTTGATGAATTTCCTTCGGGTCGAAAATCCAAGAGAGAGTCTCTGCAGATGCAATCACATTACCCTCGCTTGCAGCCAATGCCTCTGCAAAACCGGGCCTAACAAGGCCGTGAACCCGCCTGTGCGGACAAAACCTAAAACGCACCCAGGTCAACGCATCGCCTGAGACTCGTTCAGTGCCATCAGGATTTTTGCAAAACAACGTAAAGCCCTGATCGCTCAAGAGAGCTCGCGACTTATACAACGCACCCTGAATAGCCGAGGTGCCAGTTTTGTGGCAGCCGAGGTGCAGTATGAGTTTTCGCTGATTTGACATCGCCTAAAGAATTAACGTGACCCTGAACATTTGACGCTGCTTAAGTTGTGCTACTCAGAGGTTGTACACTATCACCAACAGCGACTTTTATATATTGAAGCCCAGATGCTACCACCCGTAACGGTTTAACTACAGGCTGGCGACTTGAACGGCACCACCTACTTCCGATAAGCCACAACATATATAAAACTGCGGTCCCAGCGATCAATGATGACGCCCGTATAAAATAATAGAAAATACGGAGATAACAGTGCCCTGCAGATAATCACTTGCCGCTGTTTGAATTGATGACTGTCCGCAAGCGGCCTAACTATTCGGGTGTTGACATTGAACCGAATTAGTAACAAGAAAGACATAAACCCGATCACCGCGGTGCTAGAAGGAACAACCAACGCTCTACTCTAATAGTGGCTTCTTATAATGATACCGTGGTGATACTGAGCCAACTCGGGATTGACGACCAGCTCCGCTCGCTATATCAAGCTCGAAGGTAGCTTGGTGAGCTAAATAAACCGCCAGGAACTCTTTGCAGGGATACGGGCAGAATTCCTATCGAATAGCAATCGGATCCCATAAAGCCCCTTCGGTGGAATTGTCCACTTACACACGGGTTGCGCCTTTCAACTGATTCTCTAGTGATCGAAGCTATCTCAACGAGGAGCTATAAGAATTGTTCAATGATTCACAATTCAATGTTACCTTCGCAATGCGATTTTCAATTATATTGCCACTGAATACGCCTCACAGTAACCTAGGCAACACTTGACGACAATACAGGCTAATCCTGCATATGCAGCACAAAGGCTATCTACGCGAACATTCAGACCTGCTTCTGTGGCTAATGCGTACGTCAGACCTATTGCTGTCACTCTTTTGCTGTGCACTTGCCTATAGGATTGTTTTCGCGGATTCGACCCCCCCTAGCTTTCTCCTTTATCAGATCTCCGTCATTCTTGCACTGCTACTGCAGCTGGTGACTTTTAACGCAACCGAACTCTATCGTGCCTGGCGCGGCGAAGACCAGGTGCAAGAATTCACTCGGTTACTATTGGCTTGGACCATCGTGTTTGGCGTCCTGATTTTCATTGCGGTAATCACAAAGACAACTGCGAGCTTCTCACGGGCCTGGCTAATGATGTGGTACGTGGTTGGATACTCCACGCTAATGGCACAGCGTGTCCTGCTGCGCGCGGTCTTACGTCGAATGCGTGCAAAAGGTTTAAATTTGCGACATATCATCTTATTGGCTGAGGGTGAAACGGGCGAAAAAGTACTCCAAAAACTTCGCGAAAATCCCGAGACGGGGTTCAATATCGTCGGATACTACTCTTCCAAGATGCCCAGCGAAGCCATCGAAACAGCCCAAACCGGCAGCATAGAAGAAGGCATAAAGTATGTGACAACTCACCAAATTGACCAAGTCTGGTTGGCAATGCCATTGCGGGAAGAGGACCTGATTGAGGAAATTATGGGCAAATTACGCGATGTCACTGCAGACATCCGCCTAGTGCCAGACCTTTTCGGCTACCGACTTATCAATCACTCCATTAACTCCATAGCCGGTATGTCCGTAATAAATCTCTCTGTGACACCGATGGACGGCGTCAACCGCTGGATTAAGGAACTGGAAGACAAGGTTATTTCATTGGTGACTCTGCTGCTAATTAGTCCGTTGATGTTACTAATTGCACTCGCTGTCAAGATGAGTAGCCCCGGCCCGGTATTCTACAAACAGACTCGCCTAAGCTGGAACGGTCGCGAGTTCGAAATGTACAAATTTCGGACCATGCCGGTTGATGCAGAAAACCAGAGTGGTCCAGTCTGGGCAAAGGCCGGCGAGAAACGGGCTACCGCGGTAGGCGGATTGCTGCGTAGGACCTCCCTGGACGAGCTGCCCCAGTTCTGGAATGTCATCAAAGGTGACATGTCCGTCGTTGGCCCCCGGCCGGAACGAAAGGTCTTTGTTGAACGCTTCAAGGACGAAATACCCAGTTACATGCAAAAACACATGGTCAAAGCCGGCATCACCGGCTGGGCCCAAGTCAATGGCTGGCGCGGCGATACCGATTTGCAAAAAAGGGTTGAGCACGACCTTTACTACATAGACAATTGGTCGTTCTGGCTGGACATGAAAATCATCTTCCTCACCCTGTTCAGGGGCTTTATCCACAAAAACGCATATTGACTCGAGTACTACCACACCTATGAAGCATATTGCCGCAGTAGGCGCAGGTTTTTCCGGCGCAGTCATCGCTCGAAGTCTTGTAGAGGCCGGTTATCGAGTCAAGGTTTTCGACATCCGTGACCACGTTGCCGGCAACTGCCATACAGAGCGTGACCCTGATTCGGGCGTGATGGTACATCGCTATGGGCCACATATCTTCCACACCGATAGCGAACGAGTCTGGGAATATCTGCACCAGTTCACAGAACTCATGCCATATACCAATAGGGTAAAGACCACCAGCGGCAATAAAGTCTACTCTCTACCCATCAACTTGCTGACCATCAACCAGTTTTTTTGCAAGGCAATGTCACCAACTGAAGCAATGGCATTTATCGAAGGGCAGGCTGATCTCAACATCGCGGACCCACAGACTTTCGAAGAACAGGCGCTGCGCTTTGTCGGTCGAGACCTCTACGAGGCTTTCTTCAAGGGCTACACCCAGAAGCAGTGGGGCTGCTCGCCCAACCAGCTCCCCGCCAGCATCCTCAAACGGTTGCCAATACGCTTCAATTACGATGACAACTATTTCTTCCACAAGTATCAAGGGATGCCGCGGGATGGCTATACCGCCATTGTAGAGAAAATACTCGATCACCCCGGCATTTCGGTAGAACTCGGGACCAAATTCACCCGGGAGCATGTCCAAGAGTTCCACCATGTGTTTTACAGCGGTCCAATAGATGGTTTTTTCGACTACGAATTGGGGCGCCTCGGTTACCGGACACTTGATTTCAAGGAGATTCGTGCCGAGGGCGACTATCAGGGCTGTGCGGTAATGAACTACGGTGACGAGTCCGTTCCCTACACTAGGATCGCCGAACACAAGCATTTTTCCCCCTGGGAAAAACACGAGAAAACTATCTGCTTCGAAGAATACAGCCGCGCCTGTGGACCAAAAGATATCCCCTACTACCCTATCCGACTTACTCAGGAAGAGGCCATGCTCAGGGATTACGTGCAAAAAGCTCGGGATGAGGAAGGGGTTTCTTTTGTGGGCAGGCTTGGCACCTATCGCTATCTCGACATGGACGTAACGATCGCCGAGGCCCTCGAGGCTGCCAATGAGTTTTTGACATTGGTGGAACAGGGGAGGAAAATTCCTCCCTTCTTCGTAGAGCCAATCTAACGTGTCTCATCCTGTAAATCTCGTTGCTGTCATCGTCACATTCAATCGCCTCGAAAAGCTGAAAGAGACGATAGCCCGCACCCTGGATAATGCCTTTTACAAGATCGTCGTAGTCAACAACGCCTCTACCGACAACACCCGAGACTGGTTAGCCTCCCTCTCAGACACAAGGCTGAAAATCATTCACAGCCCAACCAATCTCGGAGGCGCCGGTGGATTCAACCAAGGTTTCGCCTACGTCGTCGAGAAGTTACCGAAAGCCGACTGGCTGGTCTGCTTTGATGACGACGCCTATCCGGAAGAGGGTGTAGTTGATATTTTCAACGCACTATCGATTCCCTCAGATGTGGGCAGTATGGCCGGAGCCGTTTACCTGCCGGATGGCAAACGAATCAGTGAAATGAACAGACCCAGCAACAACCCGTTCTGGCATTTTGGTCAATTTATAGGAACCGCGCGCAAAGGCCGGATGGGCTTTCACGTCAGCGATGAATCCTACGACAGCGAAATACCTCTGGATGTTGATACCTCTTCGTTCGTGGGTTGCTTCATCCGCGTCGCGAACATTCGTGATGGAAAAATTGGGCTACCTCGCAGCGAGCTGTTTATATATGCAGACGATATCATCTACTTGCTGGATTCACGCAAGGCAGGATTACGCCACTGGTTTGTGCCGACTATGAAATTTCGCCACGACTGCGAGACTTTGGTCAACCAACAGGACGTTTACCGCCCACTGTGGAAGGTCTATTACACCTACCGAAACCGGCTAGAACTATTCCGCATTGCTTCCGGAATATGGTATCCACTGGTATTACTAGTGAAGATACCAAGCTTTTTCATGACCTTCAGGTTCTATGAAAAATTCGAGTATAAAAAGTTCCTGTCGATCACAGCCAGCGCGGTGTGGGACGGGCTAAGGCGAGACTACAGCAAAAGCCACGAGGAAGTAGTCAAGAATTGCAGCGTTGACATTGAATAGAGAAATTACTTCTTGAGCGACGCTCGATATTTAGCGATAACTACTTTCGGCTCACCCTCACCACATATCTTCCCTTCATCGATCCAGATCACCCGATCACAAAGCGCCTTTACCTGAGCATCCGAGTGGGACACAAATACAACCGTCTGCTCGCCACTGATTCGCTCTTTCATCGCCTGTTCGGCCTTCTGGCGAAACGCAGCATCACCGACACTCAGCACTTCATCTACCAAAAGGATATCAACACGAGTAAGCAGTGCGGTGGTAAAACCCAACCTGGATTTCATGCCCGCAGAATAGGTCTTCACGGGTTCCTCGAAGGAGTCACCCAGCTCGGAAAACTCCTTGATCTGCTCCAGAAAGCCGAGCGCCTCGTCTCGCGTTGCGCCCTGTAGCATGGCAGACAACATAGCGTTGTCTCGACCACTCAAATCCACCTTATGGCCAAGCCCGATGGTTAATAGCGAAGCCGTCTTGCCCGGTCGTGTGTCAACCTCNCCCGCTGTCGGCGCCAGAATTCCCGCCATAATCCGCAACATCGTGGTTTTACCCACCCCATTGCGCCCAATAATGCCGAGCGTCTCGTTCTCGTAGAGCTTGAATGACACCTGGTCGAGCACGTGATGTACGCCGTGATCGAAGGTGCCTCGACTGGTGCGGAAATTCAGGGACACGTCCTTGAGTTCCAGCATGACCTTGCGGTTGTCGTCACTCATCAGGTCAACACCTTCAGCGCCAGGTACTGGCTGTAGCGACGCATATACAACACCGTCAGGCCAATCAGAGCACAGCAGATCGCCGCCAGCGATAGCAGATGCGCCATATCCGGTGTCTCGTTATAGAGCAGCACCTGACGATGACAGTGCAGCAGGAAGGCCAGCGGATTGACCGTCAGCAACATCTCGGCCTTATCCTGGTTGGGTATGTCACGGACATCCCAGAAAATACCGGAGGTAAACAGCAGGAAGGTCATACCCAGGGGGATGAACTTCTGGAAATCACGGGCAATACAGACAAGGCACGCGCCGATTAATCCGCAGGTTACGATTAACAGATACATCACCGCCGCAATCGGCAGCAGCAGCAACCAGCCCGCATTGGGCGATACGCCGCCTATTAACAGGATTACCAGTAGCAGCAGATATACAGACGACTGCCGATACAAACTCTCCTGAATCCCCGACATGGGCCACAGTGACTTGGGCATGTTCACCTTACCGATCAGGCCCTGGCTGGCCACGATGCTGCCCGAGGCCTGGATAACCGTCTTAGAAAACCAGATAAAGGCGAATTTGCCGCAGGCAAGAAAGAAAATAAAATCACCGGATTTACGCCCGGTATCCAGAATCAGGCTGAACACGATGTAGAACACGCCCACCCACATCAGAGGCTCAAGAAACCACCACATGAAACCGAGCTTGAACTTGGAGGCATCAGCCTTGAGCAGCATACGTGCCTGCACATTGATAAGACTGAAATACTGGTAAAGCGTCATGGTGTGAATTCGAGTGCCCGATCGGTCCAACTAATGGTGCCGGAGTGTAACAGAATTCGTCACCACAATGCCGCGGGTCGGTAGTATTTAACCAATCGACGGGTACAATGCGCCTATGTCAAAACAACCCTCAAGCCATCGCCCCCGCAAACGCTTCGGCCAGAATTTCCTGACCGACGAAGGCGTCATCGGCCGCATAGCCGCCGCTATCAACCCACAGGAGGCTGACCATATTGTGGAAATCGGCCCCGGCCAGGGCGCGCTCACCGAGACCCTGGCGCCGACGGGATGCCGGCTGGATGTGGTGGAACTGGATCGCGATCTGGTGGCTGGCCTGCTAGCCGCTTTCAGCGTCTACTCGGGGTTCAAGCTACACAGCGCCGATGCCCTGAAATTTGACTTTGCCGCGCTCACCGATGAGGGCGAGAGGCTGCGGGTGGTGGGCAATCTGCCCTACAACATCTCCACGCCACTAATTTTCAAACTGCTTGAGAACGCCAGCATCATTCAGGACATGCACTTCATGCTGCAGCTGGAAGTCGTGCAGCGGTTGGCAGCTACCCCGGGCAGCAAACACTGGGGGCGCCTGGGCATCATGGCGCAATACCACTGCCAGGTAGATCACCTGTTTGACGTGCCGCCAGAGTCCTTTTTCCCGCCGCCCAAGGTACAGTCGGCAATCGTGCGACTCACGCCTCGCAGCGAGTCGCCCTGGCCGGACTGCAGCGAAAGCGAGCTGCGCAAGGTAGTACAGGCCGCCTTCGCCCAGCGGCGCAAAACCCTGCGCAACAACCTGAAGGGCCTGGTCAGCGCCGGGCAGCTGGAATCCCTGGGCATCGATCCGGGCGCCCGGGCGGAAACGCTGGAACTCGATCAGTTTGTAGACATTACCAGGGGGCTCAATGCCTAACGCACCGTTCAAGACATCCCTGATCGGGATTAACGTGGTCACCACCTATCTGCCCAGCCATTCCAGCCCGGACGAAGATCACTACACGTTCGCCTATACCATTACAATCAGCAATGCGAGTGACAGCCCGGTGCAGTTGCTGTCGCGTCACTGGGTCATCACCGATGCCAACAACGAGGTTCAGGAGGTGAGAGGCGAAGGCGTGGTGGGCGAACAGCCGGTAATTCCACCGGGCGATTCCTTCCGCTACACCAGCGGGGCCAGTCTGGAGACGCCGGTCGGCTTTATGGAGGGGAGCTACTTTATGGTCGTACGCGACCCCATGGAAGTTCCCCCGGAAGATCTGCCGACCTTCGAAGTGCCCATTCCTGCGTTTACCCTGCACACGCCCACGGCGCTGAACTGACATGGCCACCTATGTCGTGGGCGATATACAGGGCTGCCTCGAGCCTCTGAAGTGCCTGCTGCAGACGGTGAAATTCGACCCCGAGGTAGATGTGCTTTGGTCCGCCGGCGACATCGTCAATCGCGGTCCCGATTGCCTGGGTACAATGCGCTTCCTTTACGACATGCGCGACAGCCTGGTGATGGTGCTGGGCAACCACGACCTCCATCTGCTGGCGGTGGCCAGTGGCGCCCGTCGACCCTCGCGCTCCGATACCCTGGACGCCATTCTCGAAGCACCCGATCGTGAGCCACTGCTGAACTGGCTCCTCCATCAGCGATTGATTCACCACGAACACGGCTACACCCTCGTGCACGCCGGCATCCCGCCCCAGTGGTCGATCAAAAAGGCCCTGAAACGCGCTCGCGAGGTAGAGTCCGTGCTGCGCGGGCCAGACTGCATCGCGTTCTTTAAAGCGATGTATGGTGATGAACCCGCGATCTGGTCAGGCGACCTGGAAGGCATGGAGCGGCTGCGCGTCATCACCAATTATCTGACGCGCATGCGTTTTTGCACCCGCAAAGGGAAACTGGACCTGGAGAGCAAGGGCGCAGAAGCCCCCAAGGGCAGCAAGAAGGTCGACGCATGGTTTGCCCACAAGCATCGCAAAGCTGCCGACGATCCCATTCTGTTTGGCCATTGGGCAGCACTCGAGGGACGCACCAGTACGCCCAATGCCATTGGGCTGGACACCGGCTGCATATGGGGGGGCTCGCTTTCCTTGTATTGCCTGGACACCGGGGCCTGGACCCACTGCCGCTGCAAAGACGGCCAGCCAGTACACTGACATGGATACCTATCTCGTCGGCGGCGCCGTGCGCGACCAACTCCTGAACTACCCGATAATAGAGCAGGACTGGGTCGTTGTCGGCGCCACCCCCCAACAAATGCTCGACCTCGGCTACCAGCAGGTAGGCAGAGACTTCCCCGTTTTCCTCCACCCCCAGACCAAAGACGAGCACGCCCTGGCACGCACCGAGCGCAAGGCCGGCCACGGCTACCATGGCTTCGATGTGTATTGCGCACCCGAAGTCACCCTGGAAGAAGACCTGCTGCGCCGGGATCTGACGGTGAATGCCATGGCGCAGGATGACCAGGGCCACATTATCGACCCCTATGGCGGCCAGCAGGACCTGGAAGCCAGGCTGCTCCGGCACGTTTCAGATGCCTTTGTGGAAGACCCGCTGCGGGTCTTGCGCACAGCACGCTTTGCGGCCCGCTTCCATCACCTGGGTTTTACAGTGGCACCGGAAACCATGGCGCTTATGGCAGACATTGTTGCCGCAGGCGAATTGGCCCACCTGAGCAAAGAGCGCATTTGGGTGGAGCTGGACAAGGCAATGGGAGAACGCAATCCCCAGGTGTTCATCGAGGTCTTACGTGAGTGCGGGGCACTACAACACCTCATCCCTGAACTCGAGGCCTTGTTCGGCGTACCCCAGACGCCGGAGCATCATCCGGAAATCGACTCCGGTATCCATACGCTGCTGTCGCTACAGCAGGCCGTTGTCCTGGGCGGCAGCAAAGTCGTGCGCTTTGCGGTACTGATGCACGATCTGGATAAGGGCACCACGCCGGAGGCCGAATGGCCGCGCCATCTCGCCCATGAGAAACGCGGCGTCAAACTCGTGCGCAAGGCGTGCAAACGGCTCAAGGCCCCCAATCAGTACCGGGATTTGGCCCTGGCTGTGTGCGAATACCACCTGCACAGCCATCGCGCGTTGGAATTGCGGGGCAAGACGTTGCTCAAGCTGCTCAAGGAAACCGGCGGGCTGCGTCAGCCCCAGCGGTGGGAAAACTTTCTGCTCGCCTGCGAGGCCGATGCCCGCGGGAGAACGGGACTGGAAGACCGCCCCTATCCCCAGGCGAGTTACTTGCGCGAGGCCCGGGACATCGCGCTAACAGTGAACGCCTCGCAATTCCCCGATCTTGAAGGGCCCGCCATTGGCCAGGCCATGGCAGAGGAGCAGATTCGTCGACTGGATGCACTGCGCGCTAGCCAGGGCGTCGACTAAGCGCACCTACGCTAGAGTGTTCGCCCTCGCCAGCTGAAAGCCACCGCAACAATCTCCTGAGAGGATTGATCGTAATCTGCCCAGAGTTCACGGTACGTGCGTTTCGCAACAGGGTGCACACCCGCCGGCGCCAGGTCAGCCAACGGCCGCAGTACAAACGCGTTTTCGAGAATTTCTCCCCGCGGCAGCTCCACGCCTTCAATCATCCCCACCTGGTCATCATAGGTAAGAATATCGATATCCAGCTGGCGCGGTGAAAACCGCGGCGCATTGGGCGGCCGCCCATGCTCGATCTCAATGTGGCGCAAGGTGCGGGCCAGCTCACCCACTGGCAAGTCCGTGTTCAGCGCCAGAACCAGATTAAGAAAGGGCTGACCTTCAAAACCTACTGCGGCACTGTCGTACACCGGCGACACCTGCAACTCACCGAAACGCTGGGCCAGGGCATCAAGGCCCGCCGTGATATAGCGCTCGCGCTCAATATTGCTCCCCAGGCCTAGGTACACCTGCGCCATCAGCGGCGCTCCCCGCGCTCAATGATCACGCCGACACTGGCAGCGGCCTTGACGGCCCCGGGCTTGGCCAGGCGCAGGCGCACCCAGCCAATACCAAATTCCCCGCGCACCAGCGTCGCCAACCGCTCTGCCAGGGTTTCAATCAGCTCAAATTCACTGGCCTGAACATAGGCTACCACCGCCTGGGAGATGGCGTCGTAATCCACCGCGTCTGCGATGGCATCGTTAGCCGCGGCCCGGCGATTGTCTGAGGCCAGCTCCAGATCGATCACCAGGGGCTGGCGAATATCGCGCTCCCAGTCATACACGCCGATTACGGCATCAGCCTGCAGGCCTTCTATATACACAATGTCCATTACGCGGCCTCGATCGGGGGCAATTGATCCATCGGCCAGCGCGGGCGCACGGCGACATCGGCAGCATCGCTCTGTCCGGCGCGCAGGCGCTGGGCCCCCGCATAGGCAATCATGGCGCCGTTATCGGTGCAAAATTGCGGCGAAGGGTAGAACACCGCCGCCTGCTCTTTCGCCAGAGCCCTTTTCAGCTCTGCCCTTAAGTTTAAGTTAGCGCTTACTCCGCCCGCCATTACCAGGGTCTTGAGCCCTTCCTGTTGCAGCGCCCTGCGGCACTTAATGGTGAGGGTAGATACCACGGCATCCTCGAAGGCACGGGCAATATCCACCCGGTCCTGCTCCCCCAGTACGCCATCAATCTTGCAGTCTTCCACCGTATTCAAGGTGTAGGTCTTGAGCCCGGAGAAGCTGAAATCCAGCCCGGGGCGATTGACCATCGGCCGGGGAAAATCAAACCGGTTTGAGTTACCCTGGGCCGCGAGTTTGGCCACATGTGGTCCACCGGGGTAGGGCAGAGCAAGCATTTTTGCCACTTTATCGAAAGCCTCGCCGGCGGCGTCATCCAGGGACTCGCCGAGCAGCTTGTACTTGCCAATACCATCGACACGCACCAACTGAGTATGGCCACCGGACACCAGCAGGGCCACAAACGGGAATTCGGGGTGTTCCTTTTCCAGCATGGGCGCCAGCAAATGGCCCTCCATATGATGTACACCCAGGGCAGGCACCCCCCAACCCCAGGCCAGCGCTCGCGCCAGGGTGGCACCTACCATCAGGGCGCCCACCAGCCCGGGGCCCGCCGTGTAGGCCACACCATCGATATCTGCCGCGGTCACACCGGCCTCGGCCATCACCTGCTCAAGCAGGGGCAAGGTCTTGCGTACATGGTCGCGCGAGGCCAGCTCCGGCACCACGCCGCCATACTCTACATGGATGTCTATCTGGCTGAACAGGGCATGCGCCAGCAGCCCCCGTTCTGTGTGGTATAGGGCCACGCCTGTCTCGTCGCAGGACGTCTCCAATCCGAGGATTAGCATAGGGAAAATTCACTCTGTTTCACGACGCGCATCATACTTGATTACGGGGGCCGGTGAGTATAGAATGCGCGCCCTTTTAGGCAATCTCGGACCGAAAGCCCGGGAAATGCACCCAACACAGAAATAGGTATAGAGTTAATGCCCCACATCAAGGTCAAGGAAAACGAGCCTTTCGACGTAGCACTGCGTCGCTTCAAGCGTTCCTGTGAAAAAGCTGGCGTTCTGGCTGAAGTTCGTAAGCGCGAGCACTACGAGAAGCCCACTACTGTACGCAAGCGCGCTGGCGCTGCTGCTGTTAAGCGTCACCTGAAGAAGGTTTCTCGCGAGAACCGCAAGCGCGTTCGTCTGTACTAACAGACGCTAGAGCTTCCCTCCTATGAGTGATCAGTCCCTCACGGACACCATCAGGGCCGCCATGAAAGCGGCCATGAAGGCCAAGGACAAAGAGCGACTGGGCACCATCCGGCTGATTCAGGCCGAATTCAAGCGAATCGAAGTGGACGAGCGCGTCGAAGTAGACGACGCTCGGGCGCTCGCTGTGCTGGACAAAATGGTCAAGCAACGCCGCGATTCTGCCCAGCAGTACATCGATGCGGGCCGCGCCGAACTGGCGGAAAAAGAAAACGCCGAGATCGAGGTGCTGCAGGTTTTCCTGCCCCAGCAACTTTCCGAAGACGAAATTTTTGCCCTGATTGACGAGGCCATCGCCGCCTCCGGCGCCGAGGGCATGGCGGCCATGGGCCCTGTCATGGGCCAGCTCAAGCCAAAACTGGCCGGCCGCGCCGATATGGGCGCCGTCAGCGGCCTGGTGAAGCAGCGCCTCACCGCCTGAATACATTCCCGGCGCAACATCGGTGGCGCCAACGGCACCGGCAAGGATAGACTACTCTCCCTATGGCCGGACGAATTCCACAAGCTTTTCTCGATGACCTGCTGGACCGTGTCGACATCGTCGACGTGGTTGACCGGCGCGTCAAGCTAAGAAAAACCGGCAAAAACTACTCCGCCTGCTGCCCTTTCCATGAGGAGAAAACACCCTCCTTCACCGTGAACCCTGACAAGCAGTTCTACTACTGCTTTGGCTGCGGCGCCGGTGGCAATGCCCTCGGCTTCGTCATGGACTACGAGAACGTAGAGTTCCCGCAGGCCGTGGAAACCCTGGCGACCAGCGTCGGCCTGGAAGTACCCCGGGAAGAGGGGCCTGCAGCCCGGGCGCGCGCCGAAAAGGAAGACGGCAAAAAATCGCTCTACAAACTCATGGAGCAGGTAGCGGATTTCTACAAGCAGCAGTTGCGCAGCCACCCCCAGGCCGCCCAGGCCGTCAATTACCTTAAGGATCGCGGCCTCACCGGCGTGATTGCCCGGGATTTCGGCATCGGTTTTGCGCCCCCCGGCTGGCAGAACCTGCGCGAGACCCTGGGCGACAGCCAGGCTCACAACCAGCAACTCATGCAGACCGGCATGCTGGTGGAAAACGACAAGGGCAACGTCTACGACCGATTCCGCAATCGCATCATGTTCCCGATCCGCGACCAGCGCGGCCGGGTAATCGCCTTTGGCGGGCGGGTACTGGGCGACGATAAACCCAAGTACCTCAACTCCCCGGAAACCGAGATTTTCCACAAGGGCCGCGAACTCTACGGCTTTTATGAGGCACTGCAGGCCAATCGCAAGCTCGACCGCCTATTGGTCGTCGAAGGCTATATGGATGTGATAGCGCTGGCTCAGTACGGCATTAACTACGCCACCGCCACCCTCGGCACCGCCACCAGCAAAGCCCACCTGGAGCGAGTTTATCGCCGCTGCCCTGAAGTCATCTTCTGCTTCGATGGCGACGAGGCCGGCCGCAAGGCAGCCTTTCGCGCTTTAGAGGCCGCCCTGCCGTGCATGGAAGACGGGCGCCAGGCCCGATTCCTGTTCCTGCCCGAAGGCGAAGACCCGGACACCGTGGTACGCGCCAACGGCAAGGAACAGTTTGAAATACTGCTGAGCCAGGCCATGCCCCTGGAAATCTTCCTGTTCGAAGCGGTTGCCGAGGGGCTGGATACCAGCACACTCGATGGACGGGCGCGCATGAGCAAGCTAGCCCTGCCCTACTTGCGCAAGCTCCCGGAAGGGGTGTATCGCCAGCTCATGTTCCAGGCCCTCGCCGAGCGCACCGGGCTGGAACTTGAAAGCCTCATGAAACTTGAGGTGAGCGCACCTGAACCTCCGCCAGTGGCAAGCCAGGGGCCCAGCCAGGGCACCGTTGGGCAAGCAACGAGACATGCCAATCAGACGCAGGGATGGCCTGCAAATAAGGCGGGCCCCGGGCCGGATGACGATGCGCCACCGCCCGAACTGGCCGACTACCCCGACTACGACTCGGAGGCCGGTGACGAGCACCAACCCCGCCAACGGCCGGCCATGCAACTGCCCGCGGGCTACTCCAACCTCGCCCAGGGCGCCATTGCCCTGGTACTCCACAAGCCCGAGATTGCACGCGGCGTTGACCCCGGCAGCCTGGCTGAGCTCGGCGACAGTGACGGCGCGCTGTTACGCCAACTATTGGAGCTGGTACACAGGCGGCCGGAATCCAATACCGGCATGTTGCTCGGCCACTGGTATGGCACTACCGAAGGCGAACTGCTGAATCGCCTGGCGGGGCTGGAGCGCCTGATCCCCACTGAGGGCATTGAGCAGCAATTCCTCGACACGGTCGACAAGCTGGCCCACCAGCTCCCGCATCATTCAAAACTGACCGCTCAGGTCGACAAACTCAGAAGCACCAACTACGCTGATCTCAGCGAGCTGGAAAAGCAGCGCCTGAGGGAGCTACTGCAAGAGAAGCAGCAGCGGGATGCGCAGCGCAAGTAAGTGCTAACATCGCCAAACATAGGCGTGCCAAAGGCATAAATTGCCGACGCTGAGGAGGCGGAAAACCCGCCCCGATGGACCTCCGCACCCGAAGAGCGTGACCCCCTTGTAATCGAGCTGGTCGCCCATACATAAGCAAAGCTGATTCTGGGGCGATTGTGAGGGTATTTGCGCCAAATAAACGGCTAATTCGCCCTACTTAGCTGTAGTTAAGCGTGCAGTTTCCGGATATAATTGCCGGCTGATTTTTTTTCGCGAATTTCAAAGGTTCAGTTACATGAACGATGTCGTCCAACAACAGTCCCGACTCAAGTCGCTAATCGCCAAAGGCAAGGAACAGGGATACCTGACTTACGCCGAGGTTAACGACCACCTGCCGGAGGATATTTCCGATCCGGATCAGGTCGAAGACATCATCCAGATGATCAACGACATGGGCATCCAGGTATTCGAGACCGCCCCCGATGCCGATGAGCTGCTGATGACCGAAGGCGATTCCTCCGCCGACGACATCGCCGCAGCCGAAGCCGCTGCCGCCCTAGCCGCGGTAGAAACCGAAGCCGGCCGCACCACCGACCCGGTGCGCATGTATATGCGCGAAATGGGTACCGTGGAGCTGCTGACCCGCGAAGGCGAGATTGTCATCGCCAAGCGTATCGAAGAGGGTATCCGTGAGCTGATGGCCGCCCTGGCCCTGTATCCCGGTGCCGTGAAAAGCATTCTCGACGAATACGACCTGGTGGCCAAGGAAGAGCGCCGCCTGGCTGACATTATGGTGGGCTACCTCGATCCGGCGGAGCATGTGCCCTCTGCAGCAGAGATGGCCGAGGCCGCTGCGAACAAGAGCGACGATGATGACGACGAAGAGTCGGACAATGGTCCCGACCCGGTAGAAGCGAAAAAGCGCTTCTCAGCGCTCAAGCGCCAGTACAACAAAACCGAGAAGGCCATTGCCGCCAAAGGCCGCGATGACGCCACTAGCCAGAAAGAAATGGAAAAGCTGGGCGAGCTGTTCAAGTTCTTCAAGCTCACCCCGCGTGTCTTCGATCCCCTGACGGATTCGCCGCGCAACATCCTGGTTGGCGTGCGTGACCAGGAGCGCGAGATCATGCGTCTGGCCACCCGCATTTGCGGCATGCCACGCAAGGAGTTCATCAGCTCCTTCCAGGGCAGCGAATCCGACCTCAAGTGGGTCTCTCGTCACGCCCGTAAGAAAGATTACGGCACCAAGCTGAGCGCCGAGAAAGAAGCCATTCAGCGCTGCCAGCGCCGCATCCAGCAGCTGGAAGAACAGTGCGGCCTGACGGTCACGGAGATCAAGGAAATCAACCGCCGCATGAGCATGGGTGAAGCCCGTGCCCGCCGTGCCAAGAAAGAAATGGTTGAGGCCAACCTGCGCCTGGTAATCTCGATCGCTAAGAAGTACACCAACCGCGGCCTGCAGTTCCTCGACCTGATCCAGGAGGGCAATATCGGCCTGATGAAGGCCGTGGACAAGTTTGAATACCGCCGCGGTTACAAGTTCTCGACCTACGCTACCTGGTGGATTCGCCAGGCCATTACCCGCTCTATTGCGGACCAGGCCCGTACTATCCGTATTCCGGTGCACATGATCGAGACAATCAACAAGCTCAACCGTATCTCCCGCCAGATGCTGCAGGAAATGGGCCGCGAGCCCACACCTGAAGAGCTGGGCGAGCGCATGGACATGCCGGAAGACAAGGTCCGCAAGGTACTGAAGATCGCCAAAGAGCCGATCTCCATGGAAACGCCCATCGGCGACGACGAAGATTCGCACCTGGGCGACTTTATTGAGGACAACACCATTTCCTCACCGGTGGACGCCGCCACAGGCCAGGGCCTGCAGGAAGCCACCAAGGAAGTACTGGCCGGCCTCACCGCCCGCGAAGCCAAGGTACTGCGCATGCGTTTCGGTATCGACATGAACACCGACCACACCCTCGAGGAAGTGGGCAAGCAGTTCGACGTAACCCGCGAGCGGATTCGCCAGATCGAAGCCAAGGCGCTGCGCAAGCTGCGTCACCCCACGCGCTCCGACTACCTGCGCAGCTTCCTCGACGAGTAAGCTGATCAAGCCCCGGGGCGCTCGTGTAGCACGTTCGTCCCGGGCAGTTTTTATACAAAAATCAATTTTCCCGGCCCCTCTTCTGGACAAATACCGGACAAAGTCCGCTTTTTGCGCCCACCCTCTGATCTGGACAAATCATGGCCCCGTAGTTTTGTTCAAGTAAGCGCTGCAAGGACAGCAACAGCTGCCAAACACTGGGCTTACTCGTTGAACCCTGAACTTTTTGGAGCTGATTATGAAAAAACTAATGACGCTGGCCGCCTCCGCTGCCATGGCAATGTCCCTGTCCACTGGCGCGAACGCAGATAGCTTCGGCGACTGTGCCTCTGCCAACAAAGTAACCTTTGATGGCACCATTGTTGACGCCGCTATCGCAACCCCGGAACTGAGCACCCTGGTTGATCTGGTAGTAGCAGCAGGCCTGGCAGATACCCTGGCCACTACTGAAGGCATCACTGTATTTGCACCCACCAACGACGCGTTCGGCGCACTGCCTGCACCGCTGGTTGATGCTGTGGTCGCAGACACCGATCTGCTGACTGCGGTACTGACCTACCACGTCACCGAAGGTGCTCCCGACCCCCGTCGCGCTTTCAACAATATCGCGCAGCGTAAAGCCACACTCCAGGGCCAGTCAGTGTACTTTGGCCGTGCAGACGCCAAGCCCCGGGTGAACATGGCAGAAGTTAGCTGCACCGCAGTGAAGACCGACAACGGCACTGTGTGGATCATCGACAGCGTACTGCTGCCGGCCCTGTAAGATTTCTCAGCACTATCCCGCTTCGGTCGGCACACCCCTGTGCCGGCCGCTTTCTCCCCTAAATACCTCCCACACTACATTGCCAAGCACGCCTTGGGACAAACCCACTATTGACCTATAATCGTGTTTCCCAAACACGCGGTCTTGAACCCTGAATGACACTACTGCTCACCTACCTGCTGATCGCAATCGGTGTATCTTTTCTCTGTTCTATTCTTGAAGCGGTCCTGCTTTCGGTCACCCCGGGTTTTGTCGCCAGCCAACAAACTGACAAACCACGACGTGCCAAAGCACTCCAAAACGTCAAAGAGAATCTGGATGAATCCATCTCCAGCATTCTGATTCTGAACACCTTTGCCCACACTATGGGCGCAGCCGGCGTCGGCGCTCAGGCCCTGAAAGTGTTCGGCACCCAATACGAAACACTGGTGGCCTTTCTGCTCACACTGGCGATTCTGTATCTCTCAGAGATCATTCCCAAAACGCTCGGCGCTCGCTATTGGAAGCAGCTAGCCCTGCCTGCAGCGCAGGTGATCCAGGTGCTGGTAAAACTCCTGTACCCCCTAGTGTGGTTCTCGGCCAAGCTCACCGCCCTGTTTGGCCGCGGCGGCCACTCCAGCGCCATTAGCCGCGACGAATTGGCCGCCATGGCACGTCTTGGCGCCAGCCACGGTTCGCTGGGATCCCAGGAAAGTGAACTGCTGGAGAACATGCTCAAGCTGCGCCAGACCCGCACCGAGGATATTCTCACCCCCCGTACCGTGGTCAGCGCCATCGATGCCTCGCTCACCGTCGGTGAGGCCCTCGCGAAGCTGGCGCAAGTGCCGTTTACCCGGCTGCCGGTTTACGAGGAGAGCCTCGACACCATCGTCGGCATGGCCCTGCGCCCAACACTGCATGAGGTCGAACGGGAGGATGGCGAGAACCGTCCGCTGCGCGATTTCATAATTCCGATCAACCGCGTGTCCGGCGAGCTGCCCGTATTAAGGCTGCTGGATTTATTCATTAAGCGCCGCGAGCACATGTTCCTGGTGGAGGACGAATATGGCCAGACCGAAGGTATAGTCACGCTCGAGGATGCCGTAGAAACCCTGTTGGGCCGGGAGATCATGGACGAAAGCGACACGGTTGAAGACATGCAGGAACTGGCCCGCAACAAATACCGGGGCCGGCTGCGAGATTCGAACTAGGCAGCGCGTCCCCAGCGCAGCTCATGCCCGTCCTCAGGGGTATTGGGAATCAGGTTACACAGTACCAGCGAAACCACCGCAATCCCCGCCCCAATGAGAAACACCGCGGGCGGGGAACTCAGCCAGAGAATACCCAGCAGCGCGGGGATAAACACCGCCGCAATGTGGTTAATGGTAAAGCTGACACTGGCGGTAGCGGCAATATCACGACTGTCTGCGATTTTCTGGAAATAGGTGTTGATGGCAATCGACAGGGCGAAGAACAGGTGATCGACAATGTAGAGCCCCGCCGCCACGGTAGCGCTCTCCACAAACGCATAACCAGTGAACACCACGATCAGGCCCACGTATTCCACTTGTAGCGCGCGACGCTCGCCCACTCGCCCTACCCAGGCGCCTATTTTGGGCGCAAAGAAAAGGTTAAACAGGTAATTCACCAGGTACAGCAAGCTGATATCTGCGGCGGAGTAGCCGAACTTCTCCACCATCATAAATCCGGCAAACACCATAAAGATCTGACGGCGGGCCCCGCCCAGAAACGTCAGTGCGTAGTACAACCAATAGCGCTTACGTACCAGAAGCTTCTTGTGCTGCTGCGCCTGCTCGGGAAACTGCGGGAAGCGCGCCCACAGCGCCAAAGTGATGACAATGCCCAACCCGCCCGCCAACAGGTACATGCCGCTAAACCCCACGCCCGCCAGCTCCATCAGCACCCAGATGCCGCCGTAAGCCAGCAGCGCACCGGCTGCCTTAACCGCCATGGCGCGGCCCATAAAGTGAGGGGTTTCGGCTTTGGGCACCCACTGCAGCGTGAGGGACTTATTAATGGTTTCGAAATAGTGAAAGCCCAGCGACATCACCACGGTTGTGGCATACAGCCCATAGGTTGTAGGAAAGAAAGGCGTTAGCGCCACGCCCACGGACATCACCAACAATGACACCAATGCAAAGCGCTGCTCGCGTATCACCAGCAGCACGTACACCGCGGTGAACGCGAGGAAGCCTGGCACCTCACGCAGGCTTTGCAGCATGCCGATCTCAGCCCCGGTAAAGGCCGCCTGCTCGACGACAAAGTTGTTGAGCAGCGCCTGCCACACCGAAAACGTCAGCGGCATGATGAACGCCGCAGCGAGCAGGAAGTTCTGCTGGCTGCGCGCTGTCATAGTAGTTAGGCCCGGGGCATTGCCGCTCACGAGAAAATACCGTTTGGAGAAGGGCGCGCCAGTCTAGTGCATCCACTATTGCGGTTAAAGCACATTGACACATTGACGCGCTGCGGTGAACCTGCGCTAATAAGCCCCGCGACCCGCCATCCCACAGGATAGAAATAATGTCGGAAAATAATAAAGCGCTGGCACTGAAGATGTGGCGCGCCCTGGCCGAGCACGACTGGGACACTCTCAAGAGCTGCCTGCATCCAGACATTCACTACCGCGATATGCCCAGTGACGACCCAGGTGCTCACGGGCCGGACAATGTTGTTCGCCGACTCTCCATCGCCTGGGATCATATCGAGCGACAGGAACAGATCACCCATCATATTGCTGCCGATGGCGATGTAGTTTTTCTCGACCACACCGAGAAGTGGATCTTCAAGACCGGCGAAACGGCAGAGCATACCTTCGCCACGATGCACGAGATACGCAACGGCTTGATTTATCGCTGGAGCGATTACTGGGACATGAACAAATTTATCAGCCAGTTTCCGGGTTGGTTCCTGGAGGTCATGGCCAGCCACACTGCGGCCGATTTTGGTGGCGAGTCCTAGACCACGCCATAACGTATCAGTGCAGTGTGGGTATCAGGTCTACTATTCGCTCGACGCAGTCATTGAGATTCATAGGAAAAGACCATCATGGACGCACGCAGATTTCGCTCCATCGAGGCCGGCATCACCGCCAGGGCAGTCGCCTCTGCAACACTGAACAAGGCGCGGGGCTGGTTAAAGGATGACTATCTCTGACGCAAGACTCTGATACTCGGCGGCACCGGCTACATCGGCCCCCACATGGTGCGCGAGGCACTGCGTAATCTGGAACGGTGGATATGCGACGGTACACAAGCGCCGGAGGCCAAGCGAATTGCGTCGCTAAATGACAACACGGCTTTCCAGTTTGATGATGTAGTCACTTTGCTGGGCGGGGGGCGCTCGCCCTATGTCGACACGCCACCGGCGCGCATGTCGGGTAAAGCCAATATTAGCGCCCCTGGTTGTGGCCACTCCGGCACCACCACCCTGTTCGACACGGCCATCATGGCCATGCTCTAAACCGACCGACAAGGCTACATCGATGCGGTCGATGTCGCTACCGACGAAGCTGTGGCGTCCCGTTCTCTGCTCGGGGAGGATTGGGTGCGTATTCGCGCTGCAGCTGGACTAGAGTGGGATGCTCTTAGCAACTGGTTCGGTTGGCTGGCCAGCACGAGGCTTATCCCAGCCGCCCGTGCTCCACCCAGCACAGCACGCGACACAGAGATCGCGCTGTAAGCCTGTGCGATTTGCAAGGCTGCAGACGGACGCATAGTCGCGCTAGACGAATATCAGGATTCCGCCCAGATCGGCGCTGCGCTCAGCGCGGTAGTCCAGCATGTCATCCCACCGCTAAGAATCGCGCACTCCATCGCACTCTAACAGTCCAGCGATATACCAACGCCGTATAAGCTCTGTGCGTTGCATAAAAATAAGGAGCTACCATGCCGTTAAGCGTCGTTACCTGGGGAACCGGCAACGTGGGCAAATACGCCCTGCGCGCCGTTATCAATCACCCTGAACTCGAACTCGTGGGCCACATCGTCAGCAGCGATGCCAAGGCCGGCAAGGATGCCGCCGAACTCGCCGGGCTGGACACGCCAACCGGCATCCTCGCCTCAAACGATATTGACGCCATGCTCGCGCTCAAACCCGACTGCGTGTGCTACACCGCCCACTCGGAAACCCGCATGCTGGAGGCCGCCCAGGACCAGGCCCGCTGCCTGCAACAGGGCATTAACGTGGTGGCCAGCTCTCTGTTCATGCTGCAACAGCCCGACAGTCCCGATGTGGGCTTCCTGGCCGAACCCATCAAGGCCGCCTGCGAAGCAGGCCAGAGCACCTGTTTTAACAACGGCATCGACCCCGGCTTTGCCAACGACACGATGCCGCTGGTATTCACCGGCCTGTCCGAATACTGGACTCACGTGCGCATGCAGGAAATCATCAACTATTCGACCTACGAGCAGGAAGAAACGATTCGTGAGGTGATGGGCTTCGGCTACCCCGTGGATCACAAGTGCATGCTATTCGAACCCGGCGCCCTGTCCCTGGGCTGGGGCGGCGCGGTGCGTTCGGTGGCAGCCGGGCTGGGGGTCGAACTGGAACGGGTGTACGAGGTACACGAGCGCCTGCCGCTGGAATCTGACACTGAAAATGCTATGGGTATTTTCAAGGCCGGCACCACCGGGGCCATGCGCTTTGAAGTGCGCGGCGTGATCGATGGCAAAGACGCCATCGTCTTGGAACACATTACCCGCATCACCGATAACATCGCGCCTGAATGGCCCACGGGAAAGGGCTATCGCGTCATTATCGAGGGCGAACCGCGCATGGAAATCAGCATGGATATGGAAGATCAACACGGTGATCATGCCGTGGCCGGTGTTATCCAGACTGCCACCGCCATCGTCAATGCCATTCCGGCCGTGGTGAACCACGCCCCCGGCATGGTCGCGGCCTTTGATCTGCCCAAAATTTCCGGCAAGGGTTTATACCGCGGCTAAGCCGCAGCCAGTAACACCAACAATAATCACAACAGGAGTTCGGAGCATGACGTATAAAGTGGTGCAGTGGGCAACCGGCAATCTCGGCAGGCCCGCCATTGAGGGCATTGTGTCCCACCCGGAACTGGAACTGGTCGGGGTGTGGGTGCACAGCGACAGCAAGGTTGGCCAGGATGCTGGCGCGCTGGCTGATCGCCCCGACCTGGTGACCGGCGTTAAAGCCACCAACGATATCGATGCCCTGATCGGGCTTGCGCCAGACTGTATTCTCTACAGCCCGCTGGTCCCCATCGAAAGCGAGATCCTCGCCTTTCTCCAGGCGGGTATTAACGTGGTGACGCCACTGGGCTGGTTTTATCCCCGCGACCTGAAAACAACCGCCATCGACGCCGCCTGTGAGCAGGGCCAGAGCACACTACATGGCACTGGCATTCACCCCGGCGGCGTGACTGAAAAATGGCCGCTGGTGATGTCCTCGTTCTCACGCGATGTGACCTATGTCAGCTGCGAAGAGTATTCAGACTGTCGCACCTACGGCGCACCCGATGTGCTACACGACATTATGCTGTTCGGCAGAACACCCGAAGACGCCGCCAACAGCCCCATGTTGCAATTGCTGGGCTCAGGCTTCGGCCAGTCAGTGCACATGATCGCAGACGCCATGGGCTTTACTCTGGATGGCCCACTGCGCGCCAGTCACGATTTCGCCCTCGCCACCGCCCCCATCGACACTCCCATGGGTGCGATACAGCCTGGCCACGTGGCCGCCCAGCGCTTTCGCTGGGAGGGCCTGAGCAACGGCGAGCCGGTGGTGAAGGCTGAGGTGAACTGGTACATGGGCACCGACAATATCGAAACCGATTGGTTTGAGGCGGACAAAATCGCCGCCAGCGGTGAGTGCTTTGCGATGCGGGTAGAGGGTGATCCGCCAGTGTACATACAGACGCACGGCGTACACCCCACCCGGGACATGGACTGGAGCGAAGTCCACCGGCGCAACCCCGGCATGGTGGCCACGGCCATGCACTGTGTGAACAGCATCCCCTTCGTATGCCGCGCCGAACCCGGGATCAAGACCTACCTGGACCTCCCCCTCATCCACGGTAAAGCCAAAGTGGTGGACTGATCAGAGCCCGGCAAAGGCAATAGCCTGAGCCACGTACAGGGCAAAGGGAACTTCGTTGCCGGGGGAGGGCTCTGTCTGGGACAGCAATACCCCCACCAGCCCGGTTTCCGGGCTGACGAAGAAATGGGTACCGAAGTACCCCGCCCACCAGAAGTCACCCGTGCGATCGGGGGTCACGCTCGCTTCGTCATCAGCCACCACCGCAAACCCCAGGCCCCAGCCAATGCCTTCAATTCCCTCATGAGCCATCACCCCACCCGGGACATGCAGGGCCTGTATCTGTGCCAGCGTGTCGGGCTGCAGCACCTGCACGCCCTGGTAAGTGCCATCATTCCATAGCATCAGGGCGAACCGCAGATAGTCCCCTGCAGTAGACACCAGCCCGCTGCCGCCCTCGGGGAAATCAGCATCAATGGTAGAACCAAAATCGATCAGTTCTCCCGAGGCATCGTGACGATACACCGTGGCCAGGCCACTGCGATCCGCCATATTGACCAGGTAGCGCGTGTGCCCCATGCCCAGTGGTTCAAACACATTTGCCTGTAAATAGGCATCGATACGCTGCCCGGATACAACCTCCACGACCGCGGCCAGGGCATCCGCCGACCAGCCATAGCGCCAACGGGTGCCAGGCTCTTCAAACAAGGGCAGTGAGGCCATGGCCGAAATACGTTCCTGCAATGTGCCAGCGCCCTCTTCGCGGGGGCTGTTGGCCTGCCAGTGTTGCCAGAGTTCGGTTTCTTCATCCCGCCCGGGGCCGATACCCGAAGCAAACATCAACAGGTGGCGGACCAGCACCGGCTGAGCAGGCCGGGTATCAAAATCACCCTGTGCATTGCGGGCCTGACTTACCGCGACCTGACTGTCAGCAAAAGCAGGTATATATTTTGCGACAGGGTCATCCAGATCCATGCGCCCCTGCTCGACCAGCTGCATAGCGGCCACGGCGATCACGGGCTTGGTCATCGAGGCGAAGCGCATAGGGGTGGTGAGCATCATCGGCCGTTCGCTGGCGATATCGGCCCAGCCGTAGGCATTGGCGTGAATTGGCACACCGTCGCGGGCAAACATCAGCACATAGCCGGCGCGGTTGCCGCGCCAGACATCCTGGCGCAGATAGGCATCCATGGCGGCCCGGCTCCACCAGCTGAGGTTCTCGACCTCACCTGGATTCTCCTGCGCCGCTGGCACCCCGGGATCCAGGGTTTTGCCACTGCACCCCATAAGAGAAAACAGAACCACCCAACCCGCCACTAAGGACAGAACACCTGAACGTCGTTGCATTGGAACCGACCCACGTTTGTTATTATCAGTGTGGTCAATTCTGCCCGGATTGGCGGGAAGTGCAAGCTACACATCGGGACAGCGCGTGACTCGGGGGTGGGCGAGCGACCGATTCTTCCTTATAATCCCCGCTCCCTCGCAAAGGGCCTATAGCTCAGTTGGTTAGAGCATCCGACTCATAATCGGCAGGTCGAAGGTTCAAGTCCTTCTAGGCCCACCATTTCTTATCGATTATCAAAGACTTATAGAGTCTTTCACCCACCGACTGCCTGCGAGGGGAAGGGTGGCAACGAGTAGCCCATGGTCGGAGGCCTCCCCGATATCAAAGAGGCCCGCTGTACCGCTTATGCTAACCGCAAGTAAACTCGAAAAAATCATCGAACTCGAACAAAACCTTCGCGCTGAATACCAGGACAAACTGGATGCGCTCACCGCCGAGGCCGAACGCTATAAAGCGGCATTGACTGATCAGCAGGAGCAGCTGCAGACGACCATCGACCAGCAACTGGAAAGCATTAAGCAGCTTACCGCCAGCGCGGTAGCCAATGAGAAGTTGGAGCAGCAGAACCGCGAACTGAGTAACCGCAGCCAGAATTTGCAGGACGAGGTGACTACAATGAAGCAGCGAATCAAAAATCTGCAGAAAGACCTGGCTGAAGAACGCCAGCAGGTGAAGACCCTGGCCCAGTTTGATCCCGCTCGAATGAAGAAGAACCTGGACGCGAACAAGAAAAAACTGGCTGAGAAGACCAAAGCCAATGAACTGCTCGAAAAGTCGCTCAAGGAAGCTCGCGGAGCGAGCGCCGAGCAAAACCAAAAGTTGAAGGAAGTCAGGAATGAGCTGGCGCAGTTGAAGGCGAGCCTGGGGACGGAGGATGAGGCGGCGTAAAGCGGGCTCTGGCCCACCCCGCTGGTTGCGTATTGCAGGGGCGGCAACTGCGAACGCAATCAACGCACGGAATGATGAGGTTCCGATGAAGCAAAAGGACGAAAACACACAGCGGAAGCACATCGATCTTCCCGAAAGCTTTTTTTTCTCGACCGAGTACGAGGTTCTCTACTCGGATGTGAACTCCGCCAATCACCTCGGTGCAGATCGAGTGCTCCCCATCGCCATGGAGGCCCAACTGCGCTTTATCAAGCGCCTGGGCTACACAGACGCCATGGCGTTCGAAGATGCAGGGCTGATCATGGCGCACTCTGAAGTACAGTATTTGTCGGAAGCCAAGTACGGAGAGAAATTGCTGATTGAACTCACACCCAGCAACCTGGGCCGAAAGAGTTTTAATCTGGTGTATCGTATCCAGAATCTGACTCAGGACCGCGAGCTGGCCCGGGTAGTCACAACACTACTTTTCTTTGATTATCAGGCCAGCTGCGTCATCGAGGTACCCGAAACCTTCAGAGATCGGATAGCGAAGGTTCAGGCCTCGAATCGCTGTTAACGCACCACATTTCCGGCAACAGACTTGGCCATAGGCTCCAGGACACTTTAATCAGATGAACAGCTCCTTCTCACAGCTACCGCTACCACCTGCCCAGTTGGAGAATCTCGAGCAAATCGGCTATCGCGAGATGACGCCGATCCAGGCTGCTTCACTTCCGCTCACCCTGGCGGGCCAGGATTTGATCGCCCAGGCCAAAACCGGCAGCGGTAAAACCGCCTCTTTTGCCCTGCCACTGCTCTGCAAGCTGAACCCCCGGGATTTTGGCGCACAAGCCCTGGTGCTGTGCCCAACCCGTGAACTGGCTACCCAAGTTGCAACAGAGATCAGGCGACTGGCGCGCTATCAGGCCAATATTAAGGTGGTCACCCTGTGTGGCGGCCAGTCCATCGGCCCACAAATTGGCTCACTTGAACACGGTGGACACATAATCGTGGGCACTCCGGGGCGAATTAAAGATCATCTGCGTAAACAGACATTGGACCTCTCCCGCGTCAACACATTGGTACTGGATGAGGCGGACAGGATGCTCGAGATGGGCTTTGCAGAGGACATCGGCGACATCATCAGCACCACACCAACATCGCGGCAAACCCTGCTATTCTCTGCCACCTACCCGGACGATATCAAGCGATTGAGCCACCGCTACCAGTCAGACGACGTCCAGATGATAAAGGTGGCGCCTCAGGCCGAGGACCAGCAGATCGAGCAACTGTTCTACATCTGCCAGCCTGCCGCCAGGCGAGAGGCCTTACTGCAGCTTATTGCCCAACACCAGCCCGACAGGGCAGTGGTGTTCTGCAACACCAAAGCGAGCGTGCGGGAAGTAACCCAAGCTCTCAGCGACGCCCACGATGACGCCCTGGCCCTGCACGGCGACCTCGATCAACGCGAACGCGACCAGGTGCTTGTGCAATTCAAGCACAACAGCGTGCGCCTGCTGGTGGCGACGGACGTAGCTGCCCGCGGCCTGGACATCGACGACCTCCCCGCAGTGATCAACTACGACCTCCCCAGGGAAACCGAGCAATACGTGCACCGCATCGGTCGTACCGGCAGAGCGGGTAAGTCAGGCCTGGCCCTCAGCCTGTTCACAGACAAAGAGCGCTATCGCCTGGATGCGATCGGCCAATACCTTGATCGCGAAGTGGAATTCGAAGCCGTCGAGGCGCTGCGCCCCACGGCGGCCAGTCTGCCACCGCCCACCTTCGTGACCCTGGCCATTGCCGGCGGTCGTAAGAATAAGGTACGTCCGGGAGACATACTCGGTGCGTTGACCCGAGAAGGCGGTATCGAAGGGAATGCAGTGGGCAAAATAGACGTGCTGGAGTACGTGGCTTACGTCGCCATCAAGCGGTCGCAGTCCAAGCTCGCCCTGAAGCAGTTGTCCAACGGCAAGATCAAGGGCCGCAAATTCAAAGTGCGGAAACTATCGCTCAACCACAGCCGCGATCGAAGGAGCTGACCAGCTTCAGCCCGTCACTAGATCGGTTAGCGGCTCCGACCCATAATCGGCAGGCCGAAGGTTCAATTCCTTCTGGGTCCACCATCTCTCATCGATTTTCAAAGACTTATAGAGTCTTTCACCCACCGACTGCCGCAAGGGGAAGGGTGGCAACGAGTAGCAGAAAACTAAACTAAGTCGTGCTCATGCCCAACCAAGCATACAGGGCCGCCTTCCCATCCGGAGTGCACAACCAGACCAGCGGCGCACAAAGCGAGTATTCAGTATCGATATTGCAGTTTGTGGTCGCTGCAGTAGATCTGACAGAGTTATCACCTGAAGCGAAGGTCAGGACATCATCGATAGAATTCTTGCTCATCTTGAGAGAAAGGAGCAGAACGCCCCTGCCCTGCCACACGTGGCACCACCGGCCAAAAACGTCGACTTAGGCATAACTACTTTTCGCAGGAAGCAAATCCACGAACCCAAGTCAGCAAGGACGCTAATGAAAATCTCGTGGCACAAGTTGTTGCGTATTCTCGTTTGGGAATGAACGGATATGAATAGCATGCCCAAGGCAGTGAACAGGATTTTTGGATCAACAAGGGGACACTTCCCCAGATCAGTTGGCTCAGTCGACGAAATCAACGAGGGGGTCTAATCTCAAAATAACATGCCCACTCGATGGAGCCCTACCCCCCGGTCACAACGCTGCCGTCGGGTCTGATCGCTCCAATGGCGTATGCTTGATTCAAGGTGTTGTCATCGATAACAGCACCTCGGAGATCAGCCCCTGATAAATAGGTGTTGTTATCCATCAGTGCGCCGGTTAAGTTTGCGCCCTGCAAATTGGCGCCCGACAAATTGGCACCTTTCATATTGCAGAAAAGGAACGAGCCCTTTTCCAAATCAGATGAAGATAGATTAGCCTTCGCCAAAGTGGCAAATGACATGTCTACTTTCGGCGCATAGACACCCACCAATAATGCTTTATCTAATCTGGCTTTCGTAAAGTTCGCGCCAACTAGCGATGATTCCGTTAGGTCTGCCTTACTGAGATTTGAATCACTCAGGTCAGCGCCATCTAATGACATATCCATCAGGCCTGCTTCTAACAGCTCCATTCTGTTCATGGCGCATTTCTTTTGATTCAGACGCTCCATCGCAATCTGTCTCGCCCGTGATATCTTCACGCCGTGGGAACTGTCAATCGTTTTCCAGCATTCAAGCAGTCCGGCCTTTACTGCGTCGTTATTGCCGCGAAGCATCGTCAGCACTAACAGCACCAAGGAGCAGGCGCTAAGTAACCTGGTCCAATCCGGAACCCCATAAATCGCGGCAATCTGTAACACCACCGCCGAAAACGCCAACCAATATACTAATAACTTTGGCACCTCCAGAGCATATAGCCAGCCTAAAGCACTGGTTTTTAGTGGTTTCTTTGCGGAACCTCTCGTGCTTGGGTTTTGCGCGTGCGCTCTCGCCGCACCCGCCTGCATGATTCTAGCAGCGTTGCTATAAACCTCTGACCAGGCTGCAGCATAGTCATCCGTCCATAGCTCGCCTAGCTGCTCCTCAAGGGTCTGAAGCAGAGTTTGGCCCACTATAGAATAATGTGACTCCAGCACACCATAAGACAAGTGTCGCTGCTCCAGTGGCCCCAGCATATTCTGCAATTTATCGGGGTCATGCAAAGCCGCAACCATGGCGGTTAAAGCAGCAAGCAGTTTATTGGCCATTTTTGTCATCGAGGTGTTCGCAAAGAGTGGCATCAGATGCGGCGATTGCTCTGAAATTCTTTGATAGAAGAGCTCTGCAAACCTCTGTCCATCGGGCAGTTTCGCGAAGCTCTCCTCAACCAACTTAATCGTGTTCATTCTTAAGAGTAACCTTTATTAAACCGACTAAATAATGTGTCAGTATAAGTGAATAAATACCCGATTCATTCTGAGCACCATAGTCTGTCTACCAATCGGTGGAAGTAACCAGAACGGCTCGAATTTACTCAAGCGACTGACACTTCTTATATTTTCCGCCAAGGCTCACAGTCACACTGTGTTTGACTTCAACGGTTCTGTGCGACCTGGAAGATAGCAAACGAGCTAGCTTTCGCCGATATGGGCAGCGGGACAGGCGCTACCACTCAGCCCCTGGCGCAGGCCTTGAAGGCATCGATCACCGCAGAGAATGTACTGCCTTTCCAGTCCGGGAGGCCGCACCTAATCTGGCTCGAGGGCACTGTATATAATATGGTTTTCGCGAACGACACCACGGCGGAGCGCCCGTTCCTGAGCCCGGGACCGTGCCCGCTGTGTCGGGGGTACCCAGAGCCACGCCAACCCCGCAGCAGAATGGCGCACGTTCTGGGAGCAAGCGTATCCCGAGGTAGACACAGCCAGCAAGGAGCTTCGAGGCTGGAGGCGCAGGCAATTATCGAACCGGATCGCGCCGAGATCGTCTTCCGCGGCCGGAAAAATCGGGACTTAAGCCACAGGTATATATCGCCCGCAATGTATTGTGGTTACAGCAAATCCGTCATGGTCACACCGATGCCGATGCGATTGGTCGATTCGTCATAGTCGATCAGGCTTTCGCCATAACCATTAAAATACTGCACATATCCTCGAAAACGATCGCTGTTCCCGAGCGGGAACGTCCAGTCAAGCTGGATGGCGCCCTTGTTTTCGCTATTCAGGTTGTTGCGCAGGGTAAAGCCGAGCTCTTGCCGACCTAGCTGCCACACACCGTTCAGGTCACCGTAGCCCATATAGCGATAAATACGGGGGTTGTCGTCGTCTTCCTCACTCTCTGGAAGTCGATACCAGGCGCGGGCGATCAGGGCAAAGTTTTCGCGTTCAAAGGTCGCACTGCCTATCACCCGGTTCCAACTGCGTGAGAGCAGGTCGCCGCGTCCATTAGACTGGTGGGTCAGGCTGAGTCCGAGCATGGTATTGCGGAAACCCAGCACTTCAAAGTCGTTCGAGCGGGTGAGCATCACCTCGGGCTGATAATTGGTTTCCCTGAACGGCGCAGATTCATCGGAGTTGTATACCTGCCACCAGTTTTCCTGTGTATAGGCAGCCCACAGATCGGTGCCCTCGCCGAAAATATCCCGCCATAACATCGCCTTGAAGCTGATCTGAAACTTCGCCTCAATCTTATCCATCTCGGCGCCCGGGAAGATATCGGCCCAGGCCTCCTCGTTTGGTGTGCTGTTGTAGGTGACGGGCAACAGATAATTGCGCTTGTGAGGAATAATGGCCCAGATCTGGTCGACGAGTTCCTCCTCTTTTTCCAGGCGCGCGGTGAGTGGTCCTGTGTGTTCCTCGCGCTCTTCAGCGGCGACCGGCTCGACCGAGAACTGCGCCGCATTCCGGGCCAGCTTGTCGTAACAGGCGAGTCGCTGCGTGTCGGCAGTGATCGTGGCACAGTCTGACAGGCTGGCCGCTTGCGAATGGGCAGCGAAGAAAAAGGCACCTAGCGATAGTACAACGCGAATTAAACGCATCATCGGGGACGATCTCTTTCAGTCAAGGGTATGTGGGCATGATAGCGCTAGCGAACGCACGTATACAGCCGCAAAAGTTACGTTGTTTGCCCCCCACCAGTGTTCGTGTGCGGCACCAGGACTTGCCCTGTGGACTGACGAGCAACGTTAGGGGAATCGAAAACGGTCCTAGCAATAGGCTGAATAGCGCCCATAGACCGCTGCTCCCGCCTCGACCTGATGCGGTGTTCCAGGCGATACCACCGCAGACCACCCACATAGCGACACACGCATAGGCTGTCATAACTTCATGCCGGCAAGCGGCGATCTGAGTTCCAGATTTACCAAGTAGCCACCTACCATGATTGTGCAGGCAGTCAAATTGACATCACCATTTTGTAGCATGCCATTGTCGAATCGATATATGAGATCAACGTTGCCCGCGATCATACCCTCGTCACAGGTCCGCTGGGCATCGCAAAACTGTTGATTGACCTCCTCGTACGCCTGCCACTCGGCCGCTCGGATTCGCTCTCAACTTGAATATTCACTGTCACATCCAGGTCCTGGAGGGCATCTATGTGTATCGCTACAACAGGCCGTCCCGATTTCAACGCGTCAAGCCACCGGACAAAGGCGAGCTGGGAGAGTTGGCTCAACGGATCAGCCAGCGCGTTGGCCGCTGCCTCGAACGCCAAGACTTGCTAGAACAGGAACCCGTGAGCGCTTCGCTGGACCAGCCTGAGTCTGGACTGGAGCGAGTGGCCAAGGCCCAAGGCGTCTCTGTGCACGCCGAGGTCCGCTGTAAGGGATATCAGAAAGACGGGCCTGAGCGCCTGTGTCGATACATTTCCCGACTCGCCGTGGCAGCTCACCGGCTTTCATTGAGTTCCACGGGCAAAGTGATCTAGACCCTGAAGAGACCGCACCGGGATGGAGCGAGAGAGGTGGCCTTCGAACCAATGGATTTCTTTGCCCGTCTGACTACCCTGGAACACAAAGCATGCGTCAACCTCACTCGTTACCAAGGCGTCCTGGCGCCAAGAAAGCGATATTGTGTACTAGTCACAGCAGCTAGGCGCGGAAAAGGTATCAAGTACATCGCCAACGAAGAAATTTGCACGACCGGCAAGAGTCATGCACCAATATGGCGCAGCGCGAGTTCAATATCGGGTTCATCTAAAGCGCCTATCCACAGCGCAGCGCTATTTTTTGATGTCATTCTGTGGCTTTCGCATAACTTTTCGTCACTGGCGCAAACATTGCATACCTTAATCTAATTCATAAGAGGGGGTACTCTTAAGGTATTGCCTTACCGCCTCCCCATGATCTCGAGGAAAACCTCACCCAAAAGCGATGGATACCATTTATCGGCCGTCTTTGACGGCGATTAACCGCAGAGAATGCGAGATCACCCGTACTCTAACGAGAGGAGAGCCAACAAAATGCCTGCTGGAACCAGGAAACGTAGAAATCCCCTTGCACACGCTGTAGCGATGGCATCTGCACCAGCTATTGCGATGTCCACACCTCATACCTTCGCGCAAGACTCTAGCGGAGCCATGCTCGAAGAAGTAGTTGTTACCGCATCTCGCCGTAGTGAATCAGTCCAAGATATCCCGATCAATATTTCGGCGGTCACCGGCGAAAAAATCAACGAGCTGCGTTTGTTTGGGATCAACGAGATCTCTAGATATGTACCTGGTTTGCAAGTGATAGACCGTGGCCCAAGAGACGAAGTGCCAGATATTCTCGTGCGAGGATTGAACACCACAGGACTGGGACCAGGATTTTCTTCAAATACTGTGGCTACATACTTCGGAGACATACCCGTAGCCTTCGATGTAAAGCCTGTCGACCTTGAGCGCGTGGAGGTGCTCATCGGGCCGCAGGGAACCCTCTATGGTCAAGGCACCATGGGCGGCGCCATCCGATACCTACCACAGCGCGCTGATTCAGAGGAGTTCAGTCTCGACGTTCGTGGGGTCATTAGTCAAAGTGGCGAGGCCGATGATTTCCTTAATGACGCCGGTTTCACAGTCAACCTCCCGATCATCAAGGGTCAATTGGCGCTCCGAGCAAATGTTGACCGCCTGGACGACCCAGGCTTCATCGACTATTCATTCGTAGTTAGGGAGTCTGGGGCTTCCGATCCAGAACCAGACTTTGATAATCCTGATGAAGTAGAGGCGAACCTTCGAAACGCTGAAGACGTCAATTTCGAAGAAACCTTATCCATCCGGGTCAATCTTCGCTGGACTCCAAACGATTGGCTGGATGCTAGCCTGTGGTATCTCAACCAGGATACCGAAAGCGGTGGCAGACAAATCTCCCACGAGTTGGCCTTTGGGACGAGTTTCTACGAGTCAGGACTTCGCTACTTAGAGCCAAACGATTATGAAAACGAGCTCATCAGCCTTGATGTGAAGGCCGATCTTGGTTTCGCAGAGGCAGTTTTCGTGTATGGCGAAACTGACTTTGACGAACTGGGACAGCGTGATCAAACGGACCTGCTGCTCAATTTCGAGTATGGATATGAGGCTTTCCCACAGTTTTCATCTTTCACCAGAGAAGTTGTGGAACAGGAAACCGACACGCTTGAAATTCGCTTCGTTTCGCAGCATGACGGACCAATATCCTGGGTAGCTGGCTATTTCCAGAACGAACTGGAAGCGTTTAATGAGTCTCGCGAGTTCACGCCAGGCTTTGACCAGTTTGCCGTTGAAAACTTTGGCGGTGTTCAACTCCGCCCCGATAGCCTCGAATATATCTCCCGTGGTTTTAACAGCGAAAAAGAAACCGCATTCTACGGTGAGATCTCTTACAGAATGTTGGACGAACGCCTTGAATTTACGGTTGGTTATCGGGCGTACGAGTTCGAGGTGGACAACACCAGTGGTTTTGGTCTGCCACTGTTCGAAACAGTATTCCTGGGCGAACCGCAGGATTCTATAAATATCGATTTAGGTACCAACGTGGGGGACGACGATGGAGATCTGATAAAGCTCAACGCCTCGTTTGACATCGACGAAGACAACATGATCTATGCGACTTATTCTGAGGGATATCGGAATGGCGGCGTCAATGCGGTGCCTGCCTGCACCGATGAGCAGATCAATAGTGGTACACAGCAACTCTGCGCTCTCCCCGACGAAGTTTTTGTAGACCCTGATCAGATCGACAACTATGAGCTCGGTTACAAGGGCTATTTACTTGAAGGAGCCATGTCTATTCAGGCCGCCCTGTTTTATATCGACTGGACTGACCTACAGGTCGGCACGGTCACCGATTTCGGTAGCCTGCCAATCACAGGCAATGGCTCTGCCGCCGAGAGTAAGGGCTTGGAGTTCCAGGGATCCTGGGCGCTGACCTCAAAGCTGCAAGCAACGTTGACGTATGCATATACGAACGCGGAGTTAGTCGAAGACGCGCCGGGCCTGGTAGGCAATTTTACAGCACTTAGTGGGGCACGCCTGCCAGGACACGCAGAGCATCAAGGCACTTTCAATATTTTCTACAGCACGAGTCTCGGGGAAATGGATCTGGACATTAACTACGGCTTTGTATACTCCAGCGATGTATTGAATGTCACAGGCGGTGGCGACGATCCCCTAGTTGATAGCGATGGAAACCCCGGGGATTTTGGTGGCGAAGCTATACCCTCTTACGACGTGCATCACCTCTCGGCGACGCTCAGCAAAGACAGTTGGACGTTGCAGGCTTTTGTGGACAATCTTCTTGATGAGGAGTACGTAACTGGTACCCGCACAACGAGAAGGTTCTTACAGGACGAGCGGACGGGGCCGGGAAACAATATCGGTGGATTTACGCTACGATCATATGGAAACTTCGTGGGAGCTCCGCGTACTATCGGTTTGCGCGCCACCTACAGCTTTTGACGTCTCCTGCGACGTCGTCAGCAATGACGGCGTCGTTGTCTAAGCCGTGGAAAGTACTCCTATCTCAAACAGCCTCATGAGTTGAGGTATCGGACGTAGCAGAGCTACCTTAACGCCGCTAGTGCCGCTCATCTTGAATCACGTTTTAACTCGCGGTGCGAGTAATACCTAGCTCCGCTAGCTTGTGTTTAGCAGGCTCGATAATAGAGCCGTACTTCCTCCAGCGCCCGACAGCTGAAGAGTAAACAGGCGTCCGAACTTGAGGCGCGCTGGGTGTGGCTACAGCTCGTTTATTTTCGAAGAAGCGAAGGCAACCAGGCTCCCAATCTAGGCCCAGATAGTCAAACATGGCCCGTGAGTAGGATTCGGAATCTCCAACCAAAAGCTCGTAGTCGATGACAAGCATTCTTTTTCCTAACACTGTCTTCCAGTGATCTACTAATGCCTCGAATGCTGCGACGTAACACGCCGTATCCTCTAGATCGTAGCTGTAGTTGTAATACGAGTAGTCAGTTGAAAAAAGTTGGCGGTAGTTGGATAGCACCGTATCCATTGGATCTCGGCGCAAAAGTATTACTTTTGCCCTTGGCATGAATCGCATGACATATCCAAGCATAAAAACATTCAACGGTGTTTTATCAATGAAGTAGCTAGTACCGGGGGGTATATTTTTGAGCCGGGGGGCGATCGAATGTATGTAAGCGCGCTCTAAGGGAATTTCGCCGCGTGCTGTTGATTCAATGACCTCGGGGGATATGATCTTGCAACCAGTATCACCAGACAGACGTTTTACGGCGGATGGTAAGTCTTGAAGTTCACCTAAGCTGGCAACTTTACTGTGAGCCGTCAGTATCTGTTCGACTAGCGTTGTGCCGGTCCGCGGAAGCCCCACGACAAACAGAGGGGTTTGCAACGGCACCGACGAGGCATCCGCATTCTTTGTCGGCTGTACCGTCGTGAAGCTTTCGATCACGGCATTGAAAAGCGCAGCGTCTTGATCAAACTCGTATTCGAGAGACTCCCTGCGCCGAGTTTTAGCGGCACGAAGTCTTCGCAGCGCCGAAGAATATTCTCCACGAGACTCCTCTATGCGAGACAAAGCATGGGCTAAGTAAAGTTCGTCCCGATCACTAAGCCCCGGCCTTTGGGCCAGCGTTCTCATCGCGCTCTCATAACGATCGCTGACGTCCACTTTTTCCAGTTCAGAAAGCGCCCAATAACTTCTCGCATTGTCAGGCTGCAACTGAGTCACACGCTCGTAATTCTTACGAGCATCATCATGCCTGCCCATAAACTGCATTGAGGCTGCCAGATTGAAAATTACGTCCGGGTCCGCAGGCTTAAGGCCAGCAGCTTGAGTCAACAATTTCAGCGCATTCTCGTGTCTACCCAATCGGGTATAGACCACACCTAGGGTATTCATTGATTGAGGCGATCGGACACCTACGCTGACTGCCATATCGGCGGCATTGCCGGCTTCGGCGTCTTGGTTGGCCGATGAGTGATACCTTGCCTTTTGGGTCAGGTATTCAGGATTCGCATGATCGATCTCAAGAGCCCTATCAACCAACTTCAACGCCGCACCCAGATTTCCTCCCACCTCGGCAGCGACCGACTCGAGAAACCATGCGTCGGCGTAAAGGGGGTTCTCAGCTCGCATCGCTCTGCACAGCGCCACTAGCCGGCGAAAATCTCCTGCGCGCAACAATCTACCAACAGCTCTATCGAAGTCTGTACTATTCATGCTGTCTTGTACCACACCTGCTTTGGCCTGTAACCAGCAACTGAGTCAATTCTAATGAAGAAGCAGTTTATCTTAACGACATAGAATCCTTTGGCTCAGAGTAAAGTGCGTTGCAATAACCTAGAAGAGCCAAAGGGAGGGCTTTTTCGATCGGCGATCAGTCTCGGATGAGTCATGCGGCAACCCAGAACCTCATCAGGCTCGGCAGGATGTAAACGTTTGACCTGCCGATGCGGACTCACACATTTCACAGAAGGAAGTTCAGAATCCAGAACTCACTCCGACAGAACTGCGAATATGATTCCTGTCGATAAGGTGACGGGGCTAACTGAGTAAAAAGCGTTTGTTAGATACCAGTTTCCCGACACGTTTTTCTTGATATTCTCGCCTGAGCTGGACTGCTACGATCTAGGTGAGTAAGACGATAGCAACGTCGAATTTGATGGTTCTTCAGTGAACCTCTTCGGCGTCGCGTATTTACCCCGTGTCCCGATATCTGACATATGAAAAGGCGGGCTAGCTTCCGCAGACATTGTCTCGATGAGTTCCGTTGAACTGGACGGAGACATGGCATTTCTTGGCAAATGCTTTACTTTCTATATTTTCTATAAAATATACATCAGCGCGGGCCACCTGAAGTGGGATACGGAAGCTCACTCCGGAATGTCGAGTGCCGGTATTCTTCTTGATTTTTGACGCGTCGCAGACAGTGCAGATGCACTGTCGTATCAAACCGCACCTAGTTAAAGCAGTGACAAAAAACATGCAATCACCAACAGTACAACACTGGTTTTTTCTCTTACTGCTCAGCCTTGCCTGGGGCTTTGCATTCTACCTCATCGCAGTTGCGCTGCACGCGTTTGCTCCTCTGACTATCGTGAATATCCGTCTCGTCGTGGGCGCGGCCACACTGTACGTCATCATGCGATGGCAAGGGCAACGGCTGCCGCACGAACCGGTTTGGTGGGGGCGGTTCGCGCTACTTTCTCTGCTAGGTAACCTTATCCCCTTTTCGCTCATAACCTGGGCCGAAACTGAGATCAGTAGTTCCCAGGCGGGGTTGCTCATGGCCTTGATGCCTATCAGCACCATGGTTCTCGCCCATTTTTTCGTACACGAAGAAACGCTGACTAGTCGCCGTTTACTCGGCGTAGCGCTAGGATTTTCTGGCGTTGTGATTCTGATAGGCGGCGCACCGCTGCGGGAGGGAAGCGACGGGACCCTGCTGGCACAGATTGCAGTATTACTCGCAACACTCGCCTACGCCAGTAACGCGGTGCAGACCAAACGGTTACCGCCTATTGATTCGCTCGCGGTTGCAACCGGGTCGCTATCGGTCGGCGCTGTCCTCCTCCTGCCTGTTACGCTGTATCTCGAGGCTGAGACCTGGACAGCACCGACGCTGCCTGCGCTCAGTGCAACTTTAGCGCTGGGCGTCGCCTCCACTGGCCTGGCCACCTGGATATACTTCCGCGTCGTGGCAGACTGCGGTCCATCTTTTTTGTCGATCATCAACTACATCATCCCAGCGATCGCTTTCGCGGCCGGGGTGCTATTCCTCGGGGAAAGTGCGCGTCCAAGCCAGTTTCTGGGCCTGCTGTTCGTGTTGGCCGGCATAGCGCTCACCCAAGCGAAGGCTTCGGCAAATAACCGCTGACACAGCATCGCGGGCCACTCTGTGTTCTGTCATTGCGCTAGTCTGGTGCCCGCACCGTGGGATACGCTAGCAACAGCCTACTCAACTGAAAAGAAAAGTGAGATTGTTATCGACACTAGGATGGCAGTGTGAAAATCGACAGCGCCACGGTTGTATGGGCTGCCAATATGACTTCCAAGGCATCATTAACGCGATAGTCCTGCCATAGGTTAGCGAAGCGATGAGACAGCCAAACCCGGACATCCAACCATATGCAATCACATGCAACCACTGTGACAGTATCCCACCCGCGGGCTGGCCATCTGGGGAAATATAGAACAGTATTGCCCCTGCCTGCCATCCAACCAACTGAGGCGCTATCGTGAACCGAGAAACAGCTACCGCTCTCAACCGACGCCTGCTCGCGCATGTAACGAACGGGACCACAGAGCTTGCTGACAGCGAGGCCCGTCTGTCTTGCGATATCTTACTAGACGCCGCTGTCCACGCACTTGAGCGTGACAGACTATTCACCCATACACCACAGCCTGTGGCATTCTCAGGTGAGCTGCCCGAGCCTCTAACATCGCTGGCTATTACTGTACTAGATACGCCGGTGCTGCTTACGCGCAACACAGCAGGACAATTACGAGCCTTCATCAACGCCTGCCGGCACCGCGGCGCGCAGATCAGTCATGGTAGCGGCGCTAACCGCTCACTGGTATGCCCATTTCACGGCTGGGCCTATGATCACGATGGCGCTCTGAAGGGCAGGCCTGGTGATAGTTACTTCTGCACCGACGCAGACCAGCTCAAACTTCAACCACTGCCCGTTTCTGAACAGTGCGGCGTAGTATTTGTGACGCTTCAAACCGGTATGCCTCAGGCCGATCTTGACAACGCGCCGGCCGGGTTGCAGCAAGAGCTGAAATCATACGGTTTCCATGAGTACCGCGCGATCGAAAGACGCGAATTTGAAGTCGCAGCAAACTGGAAACTGGTGACAGATCTGAGCCTCGAGAGCTATCACTTCGCGGCGCTGCATCGCAACAGTGTTGCCAAGCTACTGGAAAGCAACGCGGTGTTTGACGTGATAGGTCGTCATAGTCGCTGGGCCTTCCCCTTGCAAACCATCTCCGAACTGAGTAACACAGAAGAAAGTGCGTGGCCGGGTATACTTCAGGGCTCTTGTACTTACACCCTCTATCCTGGGGTGATGTTTGTGGTCAACGCGCTAGGCGCACAAATGATAAGGGCGGAGCCCGGGAAAGACCCCGGTCACTGTCGTGTAACTTACGCAGGTGTTAGCAAACCCGGGAGCGATCTGGATCAGGCACGGTTAGCTTATGAGTTCGGTGGCGACGTGTTCGAGAATGAGGACTTGGCAATAGCACCCCAATGTCAGCAGGGTATTGCAGCGTCAAGAGCCGATCTTATTATCGGGCGTAACGAACCATTACTGCAATTTTGGCACGAGCAGTGGCAGGCAGCGATCGAATAGCGCGGNATGAACAAGTGCGGTAATCACGAAAAAAACCCGCCAGCAAAAGCGATATCGCAGTTGTTAAAGGCACTACCATTCGGTCAAATACCAATAAACACCTAATGAAATCCCAAGAGCCATTATGCCGCCAACTAGAGAAAGGCTCATAGGCGCGTCATACACCCAGCATGCAATAGCCGCGGCCCCGGTGCCGATCGAAAATATGGATAGCATTTGAGCAAATTTAGTTAAGAATATTTTCGCTGCTTCTTTTAAAAAATCAATAATTTGCTCAATAATCACGAAAACACTCCATCGGCTGTTCCGACTGGTAGTCGTCAAGCCCTAAGTATAAGCTAGACCTCTTCCTTCGCCCAGGTAACACTGGTCCATCTGGATCTCATCCAGCCGCCGATCACCCTCGGCGATTTCTATAACGGGCCCTTCAATGCTTACATAGGCGATCAGATTTGTGTTTTCTGTAAACAGAAGCCAACGCGCGTATCGACCGCCAGTACTCGACTTCTACGCGATTCAGGTTTTGTCTCAAACTAAAGATCACTATCCGGTTCATCTCAACACCAAACAGGCACGGCCCGTGGCTCGCTGTTTTGCTCATTCAGCGCCAGTACGGCGATGCGGTGCTCTGCTAAGTATGCTTCTCGCCTCTCGCGCGTCATACTGCCCATTGGACATTACTCCCGGTCGGTGGTGGCGATCAGCGATTTCCATCGTGCCTGCAGGCCTTCAGCGGCTGCCTTCGTCCACCCCTGTTGCCATGCATATTGTGCTGTTCTGATCCCTAGCCAATACCCACCGTAAGCCACGAACAGAAACTCCCAGGGTCCGCGGTTGTCTTGCAGCCAATAAGCGGGCCAGGCGATCGCCAGCCCGAAATTGATCAGCGAGTCGATGAACAGTTGCAGAACAACATGAAAAACCGCACCGGCTTCAAAGCTGAATAACAGTTCGCTCATGCTGCTGATGAAAGTTTGAACGTCAGGCCACTCGAGCAACAGCCAGGTGTAAAAGGCCACTAGGCCGTAAAATCCTCCCCCGAACTGAAACCACTTATCCATGACAGGATTCATTCGACGTCGACGCTTTCTATCCTTTTGGTGTTCGCCCAGAGCCGCAATACTTTCTTGCATCTCACTAACACTGTCGCCCGATAGCCACCCGCGGTATATTGCCCATGACACCATACCGAAAGAAAGCACGAGCATTGGTATGCCGCCTTTTAAAACTGCATATGAAGCATCACCTAACATTAGATGTTCCAATTCTTAAAACGACACCGAGATTAGCATAAATCGTGGGCAGAACTGTCGCCGGATTCCGCAGATATTTTCCAGCTGAGGTATACGCGGTTCAGCCGGGTGTTTGATCGCATTGCTCTATCAGTTACGCCGCAATAGATCTACATATGGATTCTGACCGTTAGTAACCGGGCAATGTGGCTGCGCTCGCTTTTACACTGCCAGAACTTAGCTGATGGGGTATACACCCTACCTTATGCCAGTCATCCTGATTATCGCTGATGTCTGTCAGTTTTGCCTTGGCTACGATCATTGTGCTGTAAAGAGAAACGTCCGTAAATTGACAAAAATCTTTATCTGAAGGCTCAACCCGCCAGATTTACTTGAATAGCAAGCACGGGTTCGGATCTTCTTTTTAAATAGCGCCGGCTTGATCTCTCGTTTCTGGTTCCTGAGATTCTCTCAAACACTGAGTAGCCAATTCGGGAACTTCAAGGTCCATACAAGAGCCGTGTTTTCACTTCTCTGAACGCTACAGGATAGCTTGATCTAAAATTTATATCAGATCTGACAGTAAAATCTAATGCGTATAGCCAAGACACCTCCGTACTCATATGCCGGCATTAAGTATGAACGAGCAGCGATCTGTGGAGACACGTGGAATCGCGGTTGTAAGGTCTGGCGTACGCATATAACCTGTTCGTAGATTCTTAGAAAATGAAGCTATCTTGGGGTTGCAAGAACTATGTTTCGCAGTGTTTTCATTTTCAGCGTATTGCTGCTCTTTCTGAGTGGTTGCAGAGTTGTCGTTAGCGTGCCCGAGGGAGGGGCGGTGATTTCACAATCGGGTAGTTATGACTGTGGAGAATTGAACAGTTGTATTGTAGAGGTGAACGACGTTTTCTTCGATGAAACCTTCGCAGCGCAACCCCGGGATGGCTTTACATTCACGGGTTGGAAGAAACGTGATCGGGGTTTTTTTGGAGGTAGTGACGCAGTCGATGTAAGGCTTTTTACATCAGGTTTCGGTGAGAATGAGACTTTAATGCGTATTTTAGGGAGTGATGAGACCTTCTACTTGGAGCCAACCTTTGAGAGAGACTTCAATCCGGCAAGTTTCGCCCTGGTGGACACTGGGGTAAGGTTGATCTCGTCGAAGTCCTGGCGTGATAGTCCGCTGTTCTCAAACGTTGATCCAGCAGTGATGGACGTAGACCAAGATGGCTTTCCAGATATTGTTGACAACGGTCCATTATACTACCTCGGATCAGAAAATGACGGTTTCGTGAACAGACAGGTTCCTTTTTACTGGTTACGCAATAACGGTGGAGACGGCACCTTCTCCGAGGGTGATCCAGACTTGATCCCTCAATCGGCTGTCCTTGTTCACACTCGTCATATTGAGATTGCTGACTTCAATCAGGACGGTTTGGATGACATGGTGGCCGTAGGTCATGGTTTCGATGTGCCACCGTATGAAATGGAGCGCAACTTGATACTGCAAAGCACTCCCGGTCAGCCTTTGAGTGAGACGGAGAGTGATAATCCAGACTTCACATACGCTGGGTTCAGTCATGCTCTAGATGTCGGTGATATAAGCGGAGATGGTGCACCTGACATCGTCTGGGTGGATTTGTTCAATGAACTAGGAGGACTTGAGGAGGAATTCCGTATCCTTATTAACGACGGTCTTGGCAACTTCGCTCGAGATACATCTGCTATCCAGCTTAACCAAGCCACGGGGAAGCTAGATGTTGCGTTGGCAGATCTCGATGGCGATGAGGCTGAAGAACTTATATTCGGCAGTTGGAATGAGGATGGTCAGAATCAAGTATTTTGGAATAATGGTTCTGGGAAGTTTGATGCCGACGTTACGGTCTTACCAAAGTTGGTCGTTGACGGCGCCGAGCAGTACGATACGCTTGCCATAGCCACAACCGATTTAAACTTTGACGGACTGGCCGATCTAATACTTTCAGTATCACGAACATATGATGGCGGGCACCTACAATTTCTGATCAATAATGGTGACAGAACTTTCACGGATAGAACCGACACTTATGGAGTAGACGAGTCGTATACAGGCCCACCAGTCTGGCTATACGTGGCTGATTTCAACGGCGATGGTCGTGACGATATACTGACCGACGCCCAATTTATGTGGCTACGAACAAGCGGCGATGCCTTTGAAAAGTACGTTATCCCAGGATTGAAATCTGGTGACGTCGGTGGGGGCACGTGGCCGGTTGACTACGATTTGGATGGAGACCTTGACATTGTCTCACGTGAGTTCCTTACCTACGATGAATATGGAGCATCATCCTCACCTACTTGGCGGATAATAGAGAATAAATTGGTCGATTAAGCGGCGGCGTAAGTGTCGCGTAGGTCATGGAGCGATCACGTTTGCGTCGTAAAAAGAGTTTCGGTGTGGAAAAATTGGATTACCGATCGAGTTGCAGCCCAAAGCTTGTTTCTGTATGGCGTCTATGCGTATCGCGACAATAGGCCACCCCGAGTTCAACGCGTCAAGGTACCCAACCAAGGCGAATTGGAGAAGTTGGTTCAGCTGATCAACGAGCGAATCGACCACCGCCTCGAACGTCAGGGCTTGCTAGAGCACAGTACCAGCGCTTGACTGTAGCTCGTCCCCAACGAGCACACCGATGCCATGACCTGGGCCCAGCGACTCAAATGAGTATTCAACATAGATATCGAAGTCTGGATCCGCTGTGGCGGATCTGCCGGAATCATCGCGCGTATCGAAGACCAAGACGTCATCGATAGAATTCTGGATTATCTTATTAGGAGGGAACACAACACCACAGCCCGCCACACGAGGCACACCCATCAGCGCAATACCTAGGAGATCGGCACTTTTCGTTGGGAGTTATTCCAGCTCTCAGTCAGCAGTGACGGCTAGCTCTACAAGAACCGTCGTCCACCATTTCAGACTCGACGGCCATTTCCTGGACGATCAGTTACTATCGATATCCCACTCAAGCTTTCTATACTTATAGAATCGCCAGCAACCATCCAAAGGCTTAGTAGCCCAGTGTAAACGGCGCCAAAGATAACGTTTCTGCACATCCTATTTCCCCGGTTACTCATCGTGTGAAAAAGTATACGATTCAAATGACATCGAAATGTGCACAGACCTCCCGGTCCTCAAAAAGGTTCACCGCCTCCCCGGGGGCTCCGCAAGCATTGCACAGCGCATGAGACAAGACCGTTTACCTCTGTGATTGGGCTAACCTTCATAATTATCTGTGGTTTGATGACTGCGATGTCGACGCTAAACAGTATGCTGGAGACGCCGAATGAGCACCCTCGCGCCTTCGTCCGCTTTTTGCCTGCCCCCAAGCAAATCGTAGAGAATCACAGGGGATTTCATGATGCCTAATCCGGCTATGCAGCCGATCCGTAGATTAAATTACATTCACCAGGATACTTATCATGGAACTAATCCGCTCCGACCTGTTGAAAAACGCCCTGGCTTCAGACATCGTCGTTTCGGTTTTGAAGAGGACGGTTCCCCCAACTGACAAGGCGTTGCTGCGACTTACCAGGGGATGGTTAAACACGGGCCTGCAATCAGTAGTCCTACTCGACACCACCGGCGCTCGTTCCGGTCAGTTGCGCACCATTGCAACACTGTGCATGCCAATGGGTCGCGACCTTGTATTGGTGGGATCGAACTGGGGTCAGGAGCGCGACCCGGCCTGGGTCCACAATCTGCGCGCCAACCACAAGTGCTACGCGACTTTTCGGGGTTATGTTGGTCCGATGAACGCCCGTGAGTTAAAAGGTGCGGAACGGGCGGCTATCTGGAAACACCTCGTACGCTTTAACCCGCAGTACGCTCGCTACCAGAAGGCGACAACCCGCCGTCTTCCAGTGCTTGTCCTGGAAAGGGACGAAGATTAACCACCGCACTCGTTACCATTGCCTAGTTCCGGACAAATCTCATGCTACACAGCCGCAAGAATCGCAAACCCTGTCTCGCCAGTTTCCAGGTTACACGCAACGCGTAGCCCCAAAATCCAACTAGACCTACGCCAAATCCCGCGCGAGAGGAATATTTATCGGGTATGCGGCCTAAAACAGCGTCTGCCCTATTTTGGAGCGAAACTGTGTGCTCTAGCGGTGCTTGTAGTTTCGGGGCTTTTGTTTGCATAATTGAACAGAGAGAGCAGTAAAATTTAAGACAGCGGTATGAGCGACAACAGCCCTGGCTTCAGTAATAGGATCAAAGAGGGCCGCTCTCAGAATTGCCGGGTGAAACCCCACAAGGGCATCATGAAGCCCAAGAATGCCTATTTGCTCTCCACATAGCCAGGCACCGATCAGTTCGCCGTACCGCCATTTTCAGACCTCCTCGAGCCTAAACTAGTAAAAATAGGTCTCTCATGAGCAACTGCCGATTAAGCACTGGATCAACAGTCGATAGGCACGCAGGGGCTACCTAAGCATAGTCGCCGTAGTAGCTAGAAGGCGATTAGATTTGATTCAAAAGATCGATCTTCTCGATTTATTTGATCTAATCTCAGGCCAAAGCCTGAGAATTGAGCTAATGTTTTAACAAAACTTATAGAGATCCTTTCTAGACCGGTGCTTTGCGCAGAACCAAGGCTGGACGGATTGAATCAAAGAGAGAACAACGATGCTTTTTATTTCGAAACGTAACTACGGGAAAACTTTGGCTCTTGTCATTATCGCATTGATTCTTGGCAGCCAAGCAGCGCTGGCATGTACGGGCATCATCTTACGCTCAAACGATGGTGCAACTGTTCCAGCACGGACCATGGAATTTGCCTTCGATATAGAATCTAACCTACTCGCTATTCCGGCTGGCACAGAAATCGACACCTTAGTCCTGGACAGAGACAAAACCGGCTTCACATTCAAGGCGAAATACGGCTTCCTTGGTGCAAACGGCCTCGACAAGCCGATCGTATTCGACGGAATGAATACACAGGGACTTTACTATGGTGCTTTCTATTTCGCTGGCGAGGCTGAATTTGGAACCGTTAGCGAAGAGAATCGCGACCGTGCCGTTTCTTCTGAGGAAATGGGCAATTGGATTCTCGGCCAATTTGCCACGGTCGACGAGGTAGTTGCCGCGTTGCCTTCCATCGAAGTGGTTGGTACTTACGTTGAAGAGATAGGTGGCCGAGTTCCGTTTCACTATGCAGTTACAGATCGGACAGGCGCAGCAGTTGTGATCGAATATACTAAAGATGGACTAAAAGTACACCAGAACACTGTAAACGCTGTGACCAACAACCCGACCTATGATTGGCATCTTACGAACCTAAGTAATTATGTAGGGCTCCAACCACGCAACGTGAAAGCGATAGAGGTAGGCTCAGAGATCATTTCGCCTTTTGGGCAGGGCAGCGGTATGCTCGGACTGCCAGGTGACATGACGTCGCCGACGCGGTTTGTGCGGGCGGTGGCTTTTGCAAACAGTTCACTTCCATCTGAAACAGTAGATGAGGCCATTTTCAAGGCGTTTCATATCCTCAATGTTTTCGACATTCCCAAAGGTGCCATCCGTGAAGCAGATGAAGATGTGCCATTCACTGATTACACACTGTGGACGTCGGCAGCTGATACATTGAATGCCATTTATTATTACAAAACATACGTAACTCAAGCAGTTGAATCGGTAAATGTAACGGCCGTGATCGACGCAATTACCGAACCCACAGTTGTCGAAATGGAGAGCGGATTTCAAGTACGTGACCGAACCCGCGACTTCAGCAATTAGTCGCTGGAACATGAAGGATGCGAGCTCACTAGCGAATCTCCTGTGAACTCTCTATATAGTGGCTCGGTGCCTGTAAGAGGACTTTATAGGCAATAGGATATGGGCTGATGCGAAAAGGCGCTAGATTGCAGGATAGTGTGGTAGCTACACCGAGAAGTGGAAATTTTATAGAACTATTGCAGTATTCTTGAGGCGTCGAATACGCGAGCCACTAAGAGTCATCCTATCGTTGTGAGTAATTTCAGCATCCTATAGCCATCGTGGCACATGGGTGGCATAGATATAATACTCATTTGGAAAAATGCGCTTTAGATGTTTTTCCTCTGCATGGGCCTGACGAAAAAGGGTCCACACTCCAAAGCATAAACATATTAGACTGAAGGCTGAGGGGAGAGCGAAGAAGAATCCTGTTTGCGCAAGCCCAATAGACAAGAACATTGGGTTTCTGGAGATTCCGTACCAGCCATGTGTAATTATTTTATCTGGACCGTTTGGATCTATGCCTGAGCGCCATTGATCTCCGTAGTTACAATGAATTCGAACCGTTATGACAAACCCAATTGTAAGCATTATACAGCCACTGATAAGCAATATTGGCTGGTAGAGAAACTCAAACACAATCAGGTGCTCATCAACGGAAAAGTACACAGCACGAGATACACAAATCAGCCAAATGATGACTCTGAATACTCTGAAGAAGAAATGATTCCACCATGTACGACAGAAACGATCTCCAGGAAAAATGATGTCTCTTGATGTTCTTCGTTTAAGTCTTAGCACCCTCATTATATAAAAAAGTGCAACAGCACTAAAAAAAAACGCCAGATAGTAGCGAGTAATCAGAGAAGCCAGATCTGAAGAGTCCATGGTCATTCAATTTTTGCTGTTGTTTGTGTCAGCTTACCTAAATCTGTTTCAAGGTGCATGGTGGATTTTGGCGGCGCACAACGCAACTATAGTAGCAATGCAGCTGGACCATAACGACACTATGGTTATTCGTAACAGCTCTCTCACCTTGCCGCACTAAACCAGTATCTCCTATGTAAAGTAGACTAAGGAGCTTTCGCCAACATGTGGATTCGCCCTTATCCTTAAGAAGACTCAAAAACTGCTAGTTTTCAGAGAACCACCCTCAAAACTGCGGCGCTGTTGTACTGCCCAACCTCTCATAGTTACCATCTGACTAACTTAACGCTCGCCATAAGCCACTGAAGGAGCTCGAACGGTAGCAAACCAACACGAGCTTTACCTGCCGTCTGTCGGACAAGCGCATAGATCTGGAGGCACAAAACAAGAATGTGTATCTATAAGTGACTAAAGAGTTATGGATAAAACAGCCCCTTAACAGGAGCAGAAGCAAACAGACGACGCTTACATCTTCTGACGCACTATTTCTTCGAGACCATCCAGAAAACGGGGGTGGTCGTTACAACTCGGAACAAGTTGCACCGTTTTACCGCCGTGTTCAGTGAGTATTTCCTGATATTCATCTCCAATTTCAATCACGGTCTCTAGACAGTCCGCCACGAATGCTGGACTGAACACCAGTATCTTTTGTGAGCCTTTTTGGGCTAGCTCTCTTACGACTTCATCAGAGAAAGGTGTAAGCCATTCCTTATCGAGGCGTGATTGAAAACAAACTGTATATTGCTCGGGAGTAAGCCTAAGTTTTCTAGCGAGCTCCCTCGTAGTGGCGTAACTGGTTGCTTTGTAGCAAAGTGCGTTTGTGCCATTGATCTCATCTTCACAGAATTGATCCCTACAAAGCTGATCCCCCGGATAGACCTTGTCAACATGACGCTCCGGCAAGCCATGATATGAGAATAAAATGTGGTCATAGTCTGCCAGATTGAAATCACTCGCTCTTGCAACAATAGAATCGATGTAGCCTTCGTTGTCCCAAAATTGATTGATGATTGACATCTGAGGAATAGCCCACCACTCACTTATCAAGTTTGTAGCTAACGCTATCGCTGAACCACTTGATGCACTGGCATATTGAGGAAACAGCGGTAAAATAATGATGTGTTCGTAGTTTTTTTCCTTCATCGCCTCGGTAACAGTGCGCAGGGAGGGATTCTGATAGCGCATTGCCATGTAGACATCTACCTCGCCTTGAAGCCGCTTCTGAAGCTGGTCCTGTACGTTGGTAGTATGGGACAGGAGAGGAGATGAGCCTCCACTCTTTTGCCAAAGCTCCTGATATATCTCGGCGGATTTGGGCGCTCTAAACGGCACGATAACGCCGTTGACCAAAATTTTTCTTGCTAGCCATGGCAAGTCTATAACACGCGGGTCGTTAAGAAACTCTCGTAAATAGCGCCTGACATCTTTCGTTGATGGACTGTCAGGCGTCCCAAGTTGAATTAAAAGTAAGGCTGTTTTCTGGGTCATGTGTACTCTGGAATATTGGATCGTGTTGCAAGTTTTGTATTGATTTTAGTAGTGCGAGACTATCATTTTTAGATATTTTGATAGCCTGGGTCTGAAACTGTCTTATAGCCGCACCGTGCTGCAGAGTGTTTTATAGACGAAACTACTCTCTGTATTCTAGTTTAAATGATGTGGCCGCCCTGACGTAGGCATACCGCTTTTGGCATGCGTAAGCATCCCGATGCAGTCTATTCGCAGGGCAAACAACCGGGAAGCTCTCACTCGATCGTTACGGCCCGGAAGAATAGGGTTTGGGATGCCAGTGATTTGCCGCTCGAACACTCGACCCGGATCTCACTCACGCCAGCGCAAGTCCTATTTTGCCCGGTGCTACCCCACATCGGATTTACTATGCAGTTTGATAAAGCCTTCTAGCGCTTTTAAGGGAGCCTGCAGATCCATCAATGGCTCACGCCGCCCAGTAGTCTTCCTTAAGACCCATCATGCCCCCTTCGCCGCTGAGGATATCCGTAAGCAATCCCTCTGTCTCTGGCAACACCTTGTCGTAGTAGAACTGTGCGCTGAGCACCTTACCATTCATGAGCGCCTGGGTGCCCTCCCCCATAGCGGATTTTCTACTCGCGACCGCGGACATACGTGACCACAAATAAGCGATCACGGTGAGAGCCATCAGCCTTAGGTACGGTGTCGCTACTGCGCCTGCCTGGTCAGGATCTACCGCGCCATTTGTAGCGATCCAAGAAGTCGCTTCCTGCAACCTGTTAAGCGCTGCACGTAACTCTTTGGCATGAGGTACTTCTTCATCCTCGGTGATAAAATTCTCAATAAGTGCAAACAGAGCGCTGATCGCCCGACCACCGGCCAAGCCAAGCTTTCGGCCCACGAGGTCCATGGCTTGTATGCCATTGGTACCCTCGTAAATTTTAGTGATTCTTGCATCGCGGACCAACTGCTCCAGCGGCCAGTCGCTGGTGTATCCGGCCCCGCCTAAAACCTGCAATCCCAGATTAGCATTAGTAAATCCCTCGTCAGTCAGGAACGCCTTAACGACTGGAGTCAGCAGCTGGACCATATCGTCTGCGACCTGCCGACTTTCTTGGTTAGGGTGTGAAACAGAGATATCCAATTGATGTCCAGTGAACAGGGCAAGTGCGCGCATGCCTTCATTCACAACTTTCTGCCGGACTAACATGCGTCGCACGTCAGGGTGAACGATGATAGGGTCGGCGGGGCTTTCAGGGTTCTCAGCCCCTCTCAGCGCTCGCCCCTGCAAGCGATCTAGCGCAAATCCCAAACTTTCCTGGAAAGCCATTTCGGAGATCCCAAGGCCCTGCATTCCCACCATCAACCGCGCCTCGTTCATCATCGTAAACATGGCTCGCAACCCATCATTTGGCGCTCCGACCAGCCACCCTGTCGCACCCTCAAAATTCATTACACATGTGGCGGACCCCTTGATCCCCATCTTGTGCTCAAGACCACCACAATAGACGCCATTGCGCTCTCCGTTTTCTAGAAACTTCGGGACAACGAACAGTGAAATACCCTTACTCGTGTCGGGCGCGCCGGGAAGCTTAGCCAAGACAAGATGTACGATATTACTGGTAAGGTCGTGTTCGCCGCCAGTGATCCATATCTTACTGCCTTCTAAACTGTAGCTCCCATTATCTCTGGGGGTCGCCCGCGTGCGAATCATGCCAAGATCTGAACCGCATTGCGGCTCAGTCAGACACATCGTGCCTGTCCACTCTCCACTCACTAACTTCTCCAGATAGATGCTTTTCAGTTCATCGGAACCATGCGCGAACAGCGCGCTGATCGCCCCATGGGTAAGTCCTGCGTACATGCCAAATGCCATATTCGATGAACACACCATCTCATCTACAATAAATTTCAACACGTGCGGCAACCCTTGCCCACCATACTCAACGGGTGCATCCAGCGATGTCCATCCCGCTTCGACAAAGCTCGTATATGCATTCTTGAAGGTTTCTGGCGTGGTGACATCGTGAGTCTCTGGATCAAGGGTACATCCTTGGATATCGCCGGCCTGGTTTGTAGGCTGTATGACGTCGGCAGAAAATTTGCCCATCTCTGACAGGATGGCGCCTATTAAATCGGGTGTAGCTTCAGCATATTTGTCGTGATGTTGTAGTTGTTCTACGCCGAGAACGTCGAACAATAAAAACAAGAAGTCGTTGAGGGGGGCTTCATAGCGCATGCTGCGGATACCTCTGCTGTAGGTATCATTGCTACGCGCCAATCGTTGGCGCAGTTCAGGAAAACCAGCGAATGTCACGCTCTTGTCCAATACCTAGGGAAGGCTGAATTACCCGCTATGACGCATTGCCGCGACCATATAATTAACGCCAGTGAAGCTGCCTATCTTGACCTCTCGAGTAACCGGATTAACAAATACGCCGCACCTTTCAACAATCGACATATCTCCCCCAGCTAACATCGCTGCGGTTTCCTCTGGCGTAACGAATTTGCGCCACTGATGGGTACCCTTAGGTAACCAGCCTAAAATATACTCAGCCCCGACGATAGCAACCAACCACGACAATAGATTCCGGTTTATCGTTGCGACGAAGTGCAAACCCCCGCGCGCCGTGAGCGAACAGCACTTAGCCATAAAATCGGGCAACGCTTCCACGTGCTCAACTACCTCCATGTTGAGCACAACATCGAACGGTTCCGCATCGATGTCTTCTATCGCAGCACACCGATAATCGATGTCTAATCCGCTCAATCGAGCGTGAGATCGAGCTATGTCGATATTGCGCTCGGCCGGGTCGACCGCCGTGACACTTGCACCGAGCTTAGCCATGGATTCAGACAGAAGTCCTGCCCCGCAGCCGATGTCCAGCAGCTTGAGACCTGCCAGCGGTCTGTCTATGTTTGCTCCCGGGCGTAATTTCGTCCGTATAGTATGCTCGACAAATGGAGTGCGTGCGTCGTTCAGTCGGTGCAGGGGCCACATCGGACCCGTTGGATCCCACCACGTGTGCGCTAGCTGATTGTAGCGTTTAATCTCTTCACTATTGACGGTTCTGCTCAACTTGATCCCTCCCGTTAGCACGGCGCTTTAAGACACATGACACTGCGTTTGAATACGCATCTACCGGAGCGACAGATGATCTTGGCGGGACAATGCGACTTTACGTTACAAACATCTAGTCATCATTTGGGGTTTGTTTTGAGCTTTCCGGCTGGCTACTACTAAGGATGGCATCCACCGGTTGGTGGGTGGCCAGCTTTTTGGATACGGTATTTCTATTTCGCACCCTGGCTACGACGGGCCGTTATTTGTTCCTTACTGCGTTGGCGGTATTTTGTCAGTGCTCAACGATATCAAGTAATACATCTCGGAGCTTGGTACTTAGTTCACCTGGGAGCTATTGAGGAGTGCTTGCAGAATCTCGCCGATACTGCGTTGGTTACCATGGGTTAAAGAGAGCTAACACTAACAATTGCACGTCGTCACAACCCCCTGGACAGATCGCGGTCTGATTTGAGATGCACTTCAGAACTTCCGTGTCTGTCGTTTGGGCTGATCAGCACAATGCATCTTTCAGCGCATCACCAAGGTCTACAGTTTAATCTCCTCACGGCGATTCAGGACCTGCCGTCAGCGACCATACTGTCTGTCAGCTGGCGTCAGATTTTTGAGTATTTCAGGGTAACGCCTGCGTTAGCACTAATTTATACACTCGCCGATATGTTGCAGGCAATTTCCCAAGGCGAAAGTGCCGCTTTCTCCAGCGCCAGGTCTACAATGGCGCCCTGTTCCTCCTCAAGCAGTTTATTCTAGGCTGACCGTGGACTAAATTTACGAGCCTCAGGCACATCAATACCCACGGCCCCGCAGTGTTTCAACTAGGCCTAGAATGCAGCTCAGTGCGGATACACGCGAAGCAGTGTGTGTTTGACCGACAGGCTGGACTGATCCGACAGACGGATAATTCCATATTTCTCTGTGGCCAATTCTCACGCATACCGCCCCCGTCCCCGGTCACGCTTTTCTAGCAAACGGTTTTCCACGAGTGCCTAGGTCACGAGCTCTTCGACGACAGCAGATTCTGCGCAAAGATCCTTGACGTCGTTGGGCGCGGCTTCCCCTGCAAATCCGCGGCTAGACGCTTCTCACCTACGTCTAGAGTCAAAGATAGAGACGGGAATAAGACAAACAAACCATCCAGACATACGCGAAATGATTGGAATAACTCGACAAGACATAAACACGGGATCGATAAGCTTGAGGTCATCTGTCAACTCAGCCCCGTCGACATGAGGAAAATTAGGCTTTTTTCGCCGCAGAAAAAGCTTCGGCCTGGATTTATGGTCAAAATTTGTACAATTCTGATCTCCAGCATCGTCGCAAAGCGTACCGACAACACAAGTGTCAAACACCTAAAGGGGTGCGATATGGAAAAGATGTTAATGTTAAACCCGTCCGATTACGTGGGCGTCAGCTTTTGGATTATCTCGGCAGCGATGGTCGCAGCTACTTTCTTCTTCTGGGTCGAACGCGATAGAGCTTCCGGCAAGTGGAAAACATCACTCACAGTCGCAGCGATGGTCACAGGGATCGCCGCAATTCACTATTTCTACATGCGGGAAGTGTGGGTCATGACCGGCGAGAGTCCAACCGTGTTCAGATATGTGGACTGGTTGCTCACTGTTCCTCTTCAGATCGTCGAGTTTTATCTCATCCTTGCTGCAATTGCGGTCGTAAGGAGTGCGCTTTTCTGGAAGCTTCTGATCGCATCCGTCATCATGCTGGTAGCGGGGTACCTAGGTGAGGTGAACTCCAACAACATCAATATGCTGTGGGGCCTATTTGTCCTTGGAACTGCTGCCTGGCTGTACATCATTTACGAGATTTTCGCAGGCGAAGCCAGCAAGATTAGCGCTGCGGAAGGCACTATCGCATCCCAAAAAGCATTCAACGCCCTCAGACTGATCGTGACCTTTGGCTGGGCGATTTACCCGCTCGGTTATGTCTGGGGGTATGGCGCCGGTGGTAATGCAGACACACTGAACCTGATTTACAACTTGGCGGACTTTGTCAACAAGATTGCCTTCGGTGTCGTGATTTGGGCTGCTGCAACAGCAGCAGATGCCGACGAAGAAGCCAGTGCCTGAGTTGGCGTCATGAGCAAGGGCACTCGCAGGAAGTTGCTCTCGAAGGTCGAAGCTAAGATGGTATCGGCCTTCGGCTCATCTTCCGAGACTTTGGGGCGCGCTGCGCTCCATCATTTAGAGGGCGGAGGCTCGAGAGTTCGGGCCAGGCTGGCGGTTGACGCCGGAGTCGCCTTAAACCTAGATGAAGCCACCATTACAGCGATCGCAGCCAGCAGCGAATTGGTTCACAATGCGTCTTTGATACACGACGATATACAGGACGGAGAGCAGCTGCGGCGGGATAGGCCCGCCGTGTGGAATAAGTTTGGGATGGACGTTGCCATTTGTGTTGGCGACGCTATGTTGAGCAACGCAGCGACAATGCTTGCGCTTACCAGGACACCAGTGCTGCCGGAACTTTTACTAACTTTTAATCGCTGTGTCCTCGAAACTATTCATGGGCAGTGTCAGGACCTCGAGGTCGTTTCGAATGCCGGTCTGTCATTTAGCGGCTACTCACGAATCGCAACCGCCAAGTCGGCCCCGCTCCTTGCATTGCCGCTAGAACTTAGCTTAATTACAGCCGCTCGGGATGACTGGTTGATGTTAGCGAGAGAGGCAGCCACCAATTTTGCGCTTGCATATCAAATCAGCGACGACATTGAGGATCAGTTACGGGACGCCGCACAGGGCTCCCCTAACGCGGTGGCCGTATTGCAGAATGTTGATGGCGTTGTGGACCCAGTCGCAATGGCTACCAGAGTTGCCGACGAGGCATGGGCAGCTGCCGCATGTCAGGCATCTGCCTTGCCGGATGGAGCTGGTGAAACAATGGCAGAGATGGCCCGGCGTCGTTTGTCATCGGCACTGGAGCGAGTAGCGTGACCAGTACAACTGCCGTTGTCATCGGTGCAGGGTTCGGCGGCATCGCTGCTGCGCTGCGGCTCCGCGCGAAGGGCTACAATGTTACGGTCGTAGATCGTTGCTCAAAAGTTGGTGGCCGCGCGCAGGTTTTTGAGCGCGATGGCTACCGCCACGATGCGGGCCCTACTGTTATCACGGCTCCTTTTTTGTTCGAAGAACTGTTCGAGTTGTTTGGTAAACGTATCCAAGACTACGTCACCATCAAACCATTGGACACCTGGTACCGATTTTACTTCCCAGACGGGATACAGTTTGACTACGGCGGCTCTATAGAGGACACGCTCGCACAGATTGAGCAGATAGAGCCGGCTGATAAGCAGGGTTACCTCGATCTGCTGGATGCCTCAAGGGCCATATATCAACTGGGATTTGAGCAACTCGCGCACCAGCCCTTTCACCGTCTGAGCGAGCTATGCGTTCAGGCGCCTGCGATGTTGAAGCTCGGTAGCTATCGCTCCGTCTGGGACTTGGTCAGTCGGCACTTAAAATCAGAGCGGTTACGCCAGGCTTTTTCGATACAGCCGCTTCTGGTTGGGGGTAATCCGTTCCAGACCACCAGCATATACAATCTCATTCATTTTCTTGAGCGGGCTCACGGCATCCATTTTGCCATGGGCGGGACGGGAGCTTTGACGGATGCGCTGGGCAGACTGATGGCAGAAGAGGACATCACCATTCGCCTGGGAGAGACCGTGGAATCTGTCTGCGTCGAAAATGGCCGTGCGAAAGGCGTGCACACAGAGCATGGTTTTACCGCTGCAGATGTAGTCATATCCAACGTAGATCCCGCTCACCTGTATGACAATATGCTGGAGCGCAAGGATAGCTGCTTAAGTGCACGGATCAAAACCCGATATGCCCGCAAGAGCATGGGTCTATTCGTACTTTACTTTGGAACGAACAGGCTATACCCCGACGTGGCTCACCATACCATCTGGCTCGGAAGCCGCTATAAGGAGTTGTTGACCGATATTTTTACTCACAAGATTTTAGCTGACGACTTTTCTATTTACCTTCACCGTCCGACCGCGACTGATCCATCTTTTGCACCAGAGGGGCACGAAAGCTTCTACGCGCTAGTCCCGGTTCCTAATCTGGAGGGCAGCGTGGCCTGGGATATTGAGGGACCTCGTTTGCGAGACCGTATCGTCGAAGCACTGGGATCGACACTACTGCCTGGTCTCAAGGAGAGCATACGCAGCGATTTCTTTATGACTCCGGAGAACTTCCAGCAGGATTATCTTAGCCCCGACGGGGCCGGCTTCTCAATTGCCCCTACTTTTTATCAATCTGCTTGGTTCCGATACCACAACAAAGCAGAAGGCCCCAATGGCCTCTATCTCGTAGGCGCTGGTACTCACCCCGGAGCCGGCCTTCCCGGTGTATTGTGTTCTGCCAAAGTACTCGAAGTGTTAGTGCCCCGAGCAGCTGGCGTCGACGCGCGGTCCAAGTCTAACTTGGCATTGGCATGAGCGCTCCGGTCTCCGCCGCGGCTGGTGAAAGTCCAGAAGCGGTGCTCAGAAGGCACGGGAAAACGTTTCATTTCGCCCAACATTTCCTAGGTAAGCGACATGCTAACCGAGCCGCTCGACTCTACAGATTCTGTCGCTACGTCGACGACCTCGCCGATGAGCCGCCGAACCGATCACGCGCAGATAAGGAGCTATCTGTCCTTAGTGTCGTCCTCGATAGGGGCGGAATCACGGGGGACCCAATTGCAGACGACTTTATAGGATTGTGCCAGGAAACCAGAATGGACCGGCAGCTGGGCGTATTGCTGATTGCTGGTGTACGAAGCGACCTGGGGGATGTTGCGATTGCCGATGAGCACGGTCTGCTGCGTTACGCATATCACGTGGCAGGCGTGGTAGGGCTGATGATGTGCAAGGTCCTAGACGTAGAAACTGATCAAGCTCACCCGTTCGCCATAGATCTTGGCATAGCGATGCAGCTTACAAACATTGCTCGCGATATATCCGAGGATGCGAAGATGGGTCGGCGCTACTTGCCTGCAAGCTGGATTGATGCGTCGAGCCTGGACTACCTGGTGGAGCCAGAGCCGTCCACCCAAGATGATCTGCGGGCCGCCAATAAGCGACTGCTTTCTGTAGCAGAAACCTACTACGATAGCGCCGCTAGTGGCATGGCCTACTTGCCACTTCGCGCGCGATTTACCATCTACCTAGCATCTACTCTCTATCGGCGCATCGGATCTGCTCTGGCTGCCCGCGACTACGCATATTGGCTCGAGCGCGCCTCTCTGTCCACTCCGGAAAAGGTGCAGCACGGCTTTGGTGCTGCCCTGCGTTTTTTGTCAACACCACAGCTACACCGAGCAGGAGCTTCACATCGAGCAGCATTGCACGAAGCGCTTATCGGCCTGCCCGGCGTCAACGCACTATCCGGCGGTTAGGATGAACCATAGAAGCTATGATCTCGTGATCGTCGGAGGCGGATGTGCAGGCCTGTCTTTAGCGCGCAATCTAGCCGTCGCCGACCTGGACCAGCGTGTGCTGATTCTTGAGCCGCGGAGCCACTATCGAAACGACCGCACCTGGTGCTTCTGGGAAAGTAAATCGCACGCTCTGCAGCATCTCGTATCGAACCATTGGAACGAGTGGCTAATGGATACTGCTGATGGCGAAGGTGTCTCGCACCGCTCTTACGCTTACTCATACCAAGCCATTCGTAGCTCTGATTTCTATCGGGATGCACAGCTGGCTATAAATAACAGTGGGAGATGTGAGCTGAGACTGGACACCTCGGTAACACATTTCGAGAGAGGTGAGCGGGATATCTTTGTACACACAAACGACTCAGTTATTCGTACGCGAGCAATCGTAGATACCCGCAATGATCCGGCTATACCGCTGCAAAAACCGCACTTGTATCAGTGTTTCAGCGGCGTTGAAATTGAGACAGACAGAGCCATCTTCAAGTCCGCGAGCGCCGGACTGATGACCGATATGTCGACAGACGCCGACGGATTCAGGTTCCGATACATTTTGCCATTTTCGGGGTCGCGTGCATTAGTCGAAACGACACGGTTTAGCCCGTCGCCTCGCACTGTCAGTTCTCTAGATTCAGAGTTAGAGCAGGATCTCAATGCCGTGTGCGGCCACACTCAGTTTCAAATCAAATACCGAGAAGGCGCAATACTGCCCATGGGTTGGCCACAGCCAAAGAAAGTGCCAGACCAAACGGGGCGCATTGTGCAGGCCGGTATTGCTGGTGGCGCACTTCGACCGTCATCAGGCTATGGCTTTGCACGTATCCAAACTTGGGCTGAGCTCTGCACTCGTCACATTCGTCAAACAGGCCTTCCCTGTGGGCATCCGCCCCAGCCAGGGATCGAGCAGTTCATGGATCGTATTTTCTTGCAGGCGCTAGTTGATCGTCCTGATCAAGGAGGTGTGTATTTCTTGCAAATTGCTCGCGCACTAGGCCCCAGGCGCTTTGCAATATTCATGTCTGGAAAAGCAGGCATGTTCGACTGGCTGCGCGTTGCCTGGGCACTGCCCTCGCTTCCCTTCATGCGGGCTGCCCGCAAAACTATGTTATCCCTTGGAAGCGCGTCATGATTCTGCGAGCTGACAATATTTTCTTCATATTCGTAGGCCTAGTCTGCCTTGTAGCGTGGGCAGCTGTTGATCTAAGCCTTTCGTTTCACTCACAGATCGCGCTGGTGGTGATCGTCGTAGCAGTGTTTGGGTTACCTCACGGGGCTTTGGATGTGGTGATCTCGCAGCGTCTCGGCCTATTTAGTACTACCAGGCGCTTACTAGGTTTTCATGTGTTTTACCTCGTCCTAGTAGCTTTAGTTCTCGTTATTTGGTCATTCGCACCGGCTTGGTGCCTAGCCGGCTTTTTGTTGATTTCTTCATGGCACTTCGGCGGCGACTGGTGTGGAGTCACCAATCGTGCAGGTTGCTGGATACTGGGCATCATGGTCTTAAGCCTGCCAGCGGCGTTTAACGCCGAGCAGGTGGTCGTCTTGTATTCGACAATCACGGGCGAGTCTTTGCATAGCTTAGTCGCCGTACAGGGCATGTTGGCCCCGATAGCGCTTGTGGGTGCCGTCGTCGTGAGCTCGGCCGCCTTAGGTCGCAACCCTCATCTTGTTGTAGAGATGGTGATGATCTTCACGCTAGCCTGGACGCTACCGCCTCTGATGTATTTTACAGTTTATTTCTGCGGCCTACATAGCATGCGTCACCTTCTTAGCACCGGGTTTCTTCCAAACTCGCGTACAGTAGTCGTAGCATCTGCGTATACACTGCTTGCTATTGCTATTGGTGTTGCGCTGGCCATTTCGCAATGGGACGCAAATGAGGCGTTAGGTATCCCGCTCAAGGCGACATTCCAGTTACTGGCAGCGTTGACGGTGCCGCATATGATATTGATCGATGGTTTTGTCAGAGACATTCCTTATGCAAGTGAATGACCACTATGAACGCGTTTTACTTGTGGACACAATGGACCGAGTAATTGGTTATGCCGGAAAACTCGATGCACACCGAAACGGTAGCTTGCACAGAGCTTTTTCTGTATTTGGTGTCGATACGGAGGGACGAGTACTAATCCAGCAGCGTGCGCTGTCCAAGTATCACTGTGGCGGTCTGTGGGCAAATACCTGTTGCGGTCATCCCCGTCCCGGTGAAACCGTACAGGCAGGTGCAGTGCGTCGACTCCATGAAGAGTTTGGGCTACGGGCTTGCCTAAGGCCGCTGACGGCTACTCGATATTGCGTCAATGTTGACCCAGGGTTGGTCGAGCACGAAATAGCACATATTTTTGTTTGCCGAATCGACGCAAGCCCTCAGCCAAATCCAAGCGAGATCGCTCAGTACAACTATGTAACATGGGAAGAACTGTTGGAAGATGTACGTGTCCAGCCTGCCAAATATGCACCTTGGCTGCATCACTACCTGACACATCTTTCATCGGAGCTTGAACGGGCTCTACGGGTTTGCGCACAGGAAGATGATCAAACTCAAGGCCTTAGTGCTAACAAATAATCTCTCGGCTACACTGCTGCCGCCGTGAAATTAAAAGCATTCAGAAGTAATAGCAGCGCCGAAACTTATAACTTCTAAGTATTCGTTAGCCTAAATAGATGACCAATATTCAACGCTTCAAATAGAGCTATAGCAAATATAATCACTGGGCAGGGCGTAACTACGTAAGCAAGCACAGCCGATGATGATGGTGATCGCTAAAAGCATACTTTTTATCATCGCTTGTTCTTATCTGAGACTACTTCTCTGTTTGTGGTGTTCCCTGCAAGAGCGTGGCCTTACAGTCCTTCCTTCCACAATGAGCGCTGGCAAATTCGGGGCAGCGACGTTTAAAAGAGTATCTTATGACGACGCGACTTGTTCAGACGCGTTGATCACATTGATGAACCGCCGGCGGTTGACCTTCAGCAATCTCCCTATTAGCTTGCGCTGTAGTAACTTATAACGCAGCCGAGACACTAGGCAACGTGATTTCCGGTGGTGTAGCGCGACTGATAATAAAGTATGAAATCTGGATATAGGATTTAGCAATGAACTTATTCGAAGAAGAAAATACCAGAGTAACCGGTGCTGCTAGCATTACTTGCATGCAAGTAGAAACGGTTTTTGCCTAATCGGCAATGGCTGTCGTACGAGCAAATATTGAACATGACAAACTGGATGAACCGGTGGTAAATATCGCTGCACTCGACGTTGAAGCGATCGTCTCAGTTCTAGGTGACGGCTCTGGCGAGTCATTGGCGACAACGCGATGGGCTGCCAGCGGTCAACTTGATAGTTTACACAAGCTGTGTATCAACGAAACCGTTTACACCAGCGAACAAGTTTAGGAGCAGACCGAGCATGAACATGTGTGGCTACTGCGAGTGAATCATTGGGGCATTGTTCACGGTATAGGTCAGTTCGTACCGCAGACCCTATGCCTCCGAGAGCGCTAGGTGAACGTGTTTTGAAAGCTGACATACACAATAATTTCTATGTCTTCCGCCTGCAGATAATCCTTGGCGCGGGCCAAAAAGTTCGCGGTCATATCAAGCCCATCGGGGCAGAAACTCAGCTTTCGCTGCTCCCGCGAGTTGAGGAATGATACGACGGAACCCATGGAGCGACTTTTGATTACAACTTCAATTATTGTGGGGGCACTATGATAGATAAGCTCAACCTACGTATTGCTGTAATCGGTGCAGGTCCCGCTGGCATTGCCGCAGGGCGAGAGCTATTGCAGCGAGGCTTCAGTGACTTAACAATTTTTGACTCCCTGAGCGCCCCCGGAGGCACTTGGCATCTTCACTCCTACCCCGGTCTAGCTTGCGACGTTTGGGCTCACTCCTACTCGTTTTCGTACGCACCCAACCCAAACTGGTCAGCTAACTTTGTTGAACAGCCCGAAATTCAGGCGTATCTGGCAGAGTGCGCCACGGAGTTCGGGCTAGATCCTCACCTCACCTTGAATACCCATATCGAAAGCGCCGACTATCAAGGAGATGGAACGTGGCAACTGCAAACTAGCACGGGAGAAAGTTACGTTTTTGACATTGTCATCAATGCTATGGGCAATCAACACACACCTCGATTCCCAGACGTACCGGGCCTAGACCTTTTCCTCGGCGACAGCTGGCACGGCACGCGTTGGAACCACGACGTAGATTTAACCGGAAAGCGGGTAGTTGTGGTCGGGTCTGCGGCTAGCGCCGTCCAGATCATTCCCGAGATCGCTCCTAAAGTTGGTCACCTGACCGTATTACAAAGGTCTGCCAACTGGATCATGCCGCGCGGTAGAAAGTTCTACACTCAGAGGCAGATACACAGGGCGAGACGCTACCCTGCACTTATTAAGCTCATTCGGAAATGGCAGCGATTGCTAATGGGACAGGTAGAATATGCAGTCACCAAGGGTCATAAACGTATGGGGCAGTTCGAATCCCGGGTGCTAAGATTTATAGATAGGACTGTGGACGACCCCGTCACTAAAAAAGCGCTCGTCCCATCTACCCCTTATGGCTGTCAGCGCGGTCTGGTGTCTGATGACTTCTACCCAACTTTAAACCGACCCAACGTAGATTTGGTGGCCAGCGCTCTAGAGGAGGTTACTCCGAGCGGTATTGTTACAGCGGAAAAACGCGCCATTGAAGCAGATATTATTATCTACTGTACCGGATACCGCATACTCGATTTCGACCGCATCAAAGTTACCGGGGTTAGCGGTACGTCTATGGCGGACGCAATGGGCGACAATCCAAGGGCCCACAAAGGTATCGCAGTGCCTGACTTTCCAAACTATTTTTTTGCGGTAGGTCCGAATGGTCTGGTACTAAACGTCTCGTATTTTGTAACCGCTGAGCAGAATGCCGAAACGATCGCACGGTTACTGGTCGAGAAGGAAGCGGGGAATGCCAAGGCCATCGAAGTCAAAAAGACAGCGTTTGATGAATACAACGAGTGGATGGCCGATCGTTTTGGTCGGTTTACCTGGGGGGCCAGCGACTGTCACAGTTATTACCGCAATGCGGCCGGTCACGCCCCTTTCCTGTTTCCAGGAAATTTCAAGGAATATAAGGGGCTGCATGAGGAGATCAGCTTGGAAGATTACAACACTACTTAGATTTGTTCTCAACGATGGTCGAGCCTGAATTTCAAATAGCATATGCCTGCTAATAGGAAATGACAGAGATGTCTAACAAGACAGCTCTTCATGACAGGCCCGCAGGCAGAATCAGCAAGGCCATTGCCGAAATTCAGGGTTCTTCGACCAGGATACTCGCCTCAATTGCTAAGAAAGTGACGGCCTACTAGCCTTGCAAAGTTATTCGCTGAGACGTTGTATCAACGCGGCAAGGCTTGCGCCTGTTCCACTGACTCTTGTTTATACGTAATTCACTCATGCACAATCTACGGGGCGCACAGACCTAGACTTTGCTGTCAGAAAACTCGGCTCCGGGGGCTGTGTCCGTGCCCATGCCCGTTTCCTCCCCGATGTTGCTGCTTATTGCGTTTTCCCTGATCCCCAAGGGCTACCGCGCGGTCTGCCCGAGCCGAGTGAGGAAGTTAATAGACGCGATCTTTGTGACCTTCGGTGCAGGGCCGGGTGCAATTGCCAGTGTCCAGGTAGTGAAGGTTATGGCATTGCTCCCTATCCGAGCGCAGGAGCGTTATGCAGTAATCCTTGGATCGCAGCTAGTAGTCCTTATGGCGTGCGAGCATTGCCAGGCGTATTGTTGGGCTTTCTAGCCGCGCTGCCCATGCTGGTTGCAGGCAGCTTCCCCATCAAGGGTCTTACACGTCTGGTTTAGTCACTTGGAAAAGTCTGATCCTGATGGGAACGATCGTCAACAGCCCGACCCTGGTAGATCGTGCAGTACAGAATGTCTCAGAGGCTGGGATGGCGGCCATCGAAGCCATATCAGAAGCGGTGGAGATCTGCCTGAGGCCCACCGCCATGTCAACACTAACAGCCCTGTTTGGACTCGCGTCATTCGTGTTTCTGCCCGGCGCGGGTACCAAGCTCTATCGCGGCGTTGACCTTATCGTCATGTCGGGATTCTCGGGGCTGCCCTCGTCACACTGACCATGCTGCCTGCGCTCGCGGTGAGCGAGCTGCAGCTGCAAGCCCGGCGTAACGCCTCATGACAATCGCGGTACGCGCTCAGTCGTAGCGCAGTTCTGTTGCTTTGCCGCCGAATACGCGGTAGACAAACACAGAGTAGGCTGCGATCAAGGGCAAGGTAATAGCCACCCCCCAGAAAATAATGACCAGCGACCCGGTGGCCGCCGCCGCCTCGTACAAGTTCATCTGTCCAATAATGATATCGGGATAGATACTGTAGGCCAGGCCAATGGCCGCCATCAGGCATATTACCACCAGCGCAACGAACACCAGCCAGCCATAGCCCGCGTGCAGTATCTCGGGGCGCTGCAAAATCCAGCCGATGCCGAAGTAAGCGATGGCGCAACTCACCGGTATCGGTAGCAGCCCGATCACGCTGGGCATAGTGAACCAGCGACTGGCAATGCTCTCACTGACCAGTGGCGTCGCGATAGACACCAGCAACAAAGCCAGACCCATGGGTAACCACGCCCGCCGGCACCATCGCACCGCCTTGTCGAACAATGCATCCTCGGTCTTGATCATCAGCCAGGCGCCTCCCAGCATGATATACAGTGCCGGCAGCGTTAGCGCTATCAGGGTGGAGAACGCGAGACTGGTGCCCGTGTTCTGCAAGCCGGTGATGTAGGCGCCGAGCATCCAGCCCTGAGCCATAGACGCGGTTAACGATCCCGCGCAGAACGCCGCATTCCATAATGAGCGCCGGTCGTCCCCGGCCTTAACGCGGAAATCGAACGCCACTCCGCGCAACGTCAGCCCGAAAAGCATGATCGTCACCGGTATATACAATGCAGTCAGTACAATGCCATGCGCCTTCGGAAAGGCAATCAGGAGCACGCCCACACCCAGAACAATCCACGTCTCGTTGGCATCCCAGAAGGGCCCTATCGAGGCAACCATGATGTCTTTCTCTCGATCATTACCAAAAGGCAACAGGATGCCGATGCCAAGATCAAACCCATCCAGCAACACGTATATCAACAGCGCCAAGCCCATGGCGAACACAAAGAATAGCGGCAGAAGTTCGATCATGTCGCGACACCTTCCACCGGGTTTACCTTGCGTCGCGGCAACAGCGCCAACGATCCAGCAGGTTTAGTCGCGAGGTGACGCAGGGCGTGGATATAGGAGTAAAGCAGGAACACGTAGAGTCCGATATAGCCCAGCAGCGTGCCCATGAGAGTGGCACTGTGGTGAGAAGCCGCGACTTGAGATGTCGACAACAGGCCGTGCACTACCCAGGGCTGCCTGCCAATCTCAGTGACATACCAACCTGCCAGTGTCGCAACCCAGCCGGAAAAGGTCATGATCGACAGCGCGGTAATGAGCGCGGTGCTCGGGGAACGACCGCGGGCAAAAGTCCAAGCACCCCACCAGGACACGAGCAGCATCAACCCGCCCGTCGCCAGCATGATGCGAAACGACCAGAAGACCGGTGCCACCGGGGGATGATGCTCGAAGGCTTCGAGCCCTTCAACTTCACCATCGAGCCGGTGGGTCAGAATCAGGCTTGCTGCGTTGGGAATCTGCAAGGCAAAGTCAGTGCGTTTCTCTTCCTCGTTGGGGATGCCGATAATCGTGAAAGGCGCGCCCTTCTCGGTTTCCCATATCCCCTCCATCGCTGCGATTTTTTCCGGCTGGTGCTCAAGGGTATTCAAACCATGCAGGTCACCGACGAGCACCTGTACGGGGATCAGGACGGCGGCCACGAAGACACCGGTCTTCAGAACTTTCCAGGTTGCAGGCCCATCAACCCCGCGGCGCACTCGCCAGGCCGAGACGCCGGCGACCAAAAATGCACTAGTCAGGAAGCTCGCGAGCATCATATGCGCTAGCCGGTAGGGGAAGGAGGGATTAAACACTATCTGCGCCCAGCTCTCGGCATAAAACTCCCCGTTCTGGATACTGAAACCTGCCGGGGTCTGCATCCAGGAATTGAGTGCGAGAATCCAGAATGCCGACAGAGACGTTCCAACGGCGACAAGGGAAGTCGCAATGAGGTGAACCCGATTGGATACGCGCTGCTTGCCGAACAGCATGATGCCGAGGAAAGAAGCCTCCAAGAAAAAGGCAGTGAGCACCTCATATCCAAGCAGTGGGCCGGCAATGTTCCCCGCACGCTCCATGAACCCCGGCCAATTGGTGCCGAACTGGAAACTCATTGTGATGCCGGAAACAACCCCCAACGCGAAGGTCAATGCGAAGACCTTGACCCAGAACTGATACGCATATTCCCACGCCGCATCACCAGTCAGAGTGAACCGCACCCTAAAAAAGAGTAATAACCACGCTAGACCAATGGTGATCGCCGGGAAGAGAATGTGAAAGCTGATGTTGGCCGCGAACTGGATACGGGCCAAGACAATAGGGTCGAATTCCACGCAACACCTCCAGCACCGTTGTTTAGCCACTATTATACGACGCTACGCCTGTAAGAGTATGGTTTTCATTTATACAGGTCATAGACAGGATTCATAAGACCGGGGATAGACTCCCCGTCCGAGTATGACATGCGTCATAATGGCACCGCACAGAAAACTTTAGGGTGGGAAAGTCACATAGCGAGCCATAACTGCCTCAAGGTTAGCTTGCTCGGAACTCGCACTCCAGTCGATGCCAGGCTCTTCGGCCATTTGGAACAGGGTCATAAACATGTGTGCGCCATCAGCTTGCTTGGCGATCACCATGTGGTCTTCGCGTGCAAAGGTTTCGCTCCAGTACGCCCTGACTTTAGCCCAGAAGGGTTTAGTGCGTTCCCAGTAGTCATCGCCCGGCAGCCAGTTGAACTCAGCGATGCGCTCGTAGCGCGCCAAGCCGTTCTCTCGGGCAAGCACCTCTGCGGCTCCACCCCGGCCATTAAGTACCACCTTTAAGTTCTGTTCTTCCTGTACCCAGCCAGTCGGCGTTATCGTGTGATGGTTAGTGCCAATCAAGACGTCGTAGTCCTGACGCACGCTAAATTCCCTGCGCGGTAATGGTCGCCAAGTCTCATCACTTTTCCAACTGGAGAAGTTGGCCGTGTGCTGCCACTCACCTGCCGCCATGTAGCGAGGTGAGTCATCCACCTGGTAGACGGCCTGTACCCAGTGCCCGCGGCGTTCAGCCCTAACCGCTTGCTTTTTCCACTCACGGTTTCCCTTAAACGTGTGCATCGTGGGCGCCTCGAACATCCAATCCTGGCGCCAGTGTTTGACAACGATTGGATCCATGGCCGAACCGTCCTCTTTCTTCACTTCCATCACGAGGATATGTTGTAGCTGGATTATGTCCGGTTCATCGGTGACCACATAGACGTACTCAGTCCCCCAAGATTGATAGGGATTGCTTGGCGCATAGCCGTGAGTAAAGCCAATAGTCTCAATGAAATCGAAGCTTGTTCGGTAAGGGCCTGCCATGCTCAGGATAGCGCGCCTGTCACGTTCTTTTTTGCTTATCCCAGGCTCCTGCAGACGCAACCACTCTGGTGATGGTTCCGTCACCAAAATTACCTCAGCTCCCTGCGTGGTACCGCCGCGCGGCGCCATGTCGCCCGACACCGCGTACTGCCATGAGAACGTATATTGACGCTCGTTAGGATCTGCTCCGATATCTTCTTTATCAGCTTGGCCGTAACCGCGAACACCGGCGCTCGCCAACAGTGCCAGCGTCGCTCCCAGTGCGGCTGCGAATAGAGCACTCTTGCGCTGCTTACGACGAAATAGATTCAACAAGGTCCCCCCACAAGTTTCATACTCAGACCGATAAAGGCCAGCTCCTAGCATACGCTATCAGCCCTAAGACACGAACTTACAGCCACGAAACCGTAGCTCGAATCAGTTCTCGCTGCTCTTTCTGTCGAGATGCTGTCAGGGATTTATGTGCAGAGGGCTTATTAGTTAACAACACGAATCTACCCTAAAGCCTCAACGTTAAGGCCAACACGTTCAATATGTTCGCGATATTGATAGACAGCTTCTCGCAGGGCTCATCCATCGCCGTGGAGTAAACCGTCCATGGCTCGGCGTGTCGGGTGGCGCAGTGCACCCGGACAGGCGAGCGCAATATTCGAAGCTGTCACCCGTTGCTTCTCGTAAGATCGCAGATCGAAGTCTCAAGCCCCTCTGCGCTCACCATATCTCGCTGTTTTTCGTGCTTTTTCATGGTGCTGCCAAGTTAACTGGGACGAAGCTGTCGAAATATCGAACATCTCCTGGCCATTGCTGTGTAATGATGTAGGTGAAGCAAGGAGGAGCGTAGCTGATAAGAAACGGAGCCATCAGGCTTAATCGCCTGACAAAATCGGCGAAGACCAGGCTATCTCCCCTATCATTGCTGGCATATCTGGGGCGGGCTCGTTGCCCGGTATCGTCCTGGAGCTGAAGATCGCTGTATCCAAGGGTTCCAGATCCATATCAGGGTGATTACCCTCTGCTAGCCGACTCAATGTGGTTCCGCGTTCGCCCTGGCTCCCCGGCTTTAGGAACCAGAGATTTGTCGAGAAAGGGCTCATAGTGGAAGCATACTACGCTCCGTTCTATACGGCATGGGCCTAATACGAATCACTAGTTTTTCACCACCAGGTGAAAACCCACTTCGTCGCGAAGCTCCGACGGACCGGGCGCTTAGTTTCTCAGCCAATATTGAACTCAACATTCATACGGAAGCAGCTCAAGCTATCGCGACACCGTGTAGCAAACAAGCCACAGCGACCGGGGTTATATTGTTAAGGATGCCACTATGACCAGGATTCGTCCGCCTATAGTCACCTAAGTGGCCAACCTGGTTTCGAATTGGACAAATCATCAATCGCCGCAAACCGCATCCGGCGGCTAGTCGTACCTTGTGTAGATGCATAAAGGAAGCGACATGAGACAAAACGTGACCGCCATCGGCGCACTCCCGGACCCTAGAACCCTGCCTACATGGCTCCAGGCCGAACTGCGTTCAGATCACGCAGGTGAAACAGGGGCCGTGTGGATTTACCGCGGTATTCTTCGATGCAGCCGCGACCCAGTGGTGCGCGATTTCGCTGAGCAGCACCTGGAGACCGAACAAGACCACCTAGAGCTTTTCGAGCAGTGGCTTCCTCGATCGATCAAGAGTTTGTTGCTCCCTGCATGGTGCGCTTCCGGCTGGATACTGGGGGCACTCGCGTCGATCGGGGGTCGCAATGGTGTCTTTGCGACCATCGACGCCGTGGAGACTTTCGTGGTGAAACATTATCAGCAGCAAATCGACCGGTTGACGCTCAACGACCTTCACCCGGAGGTGGCGCTAATCCTGACCCAGTTTATGCGCGATGAAGGCCACCACTGCGAGGACGCTCGGACCAGGCGCAGCGGAGACGAAGGGCCTTTCTACATCGGCTGGAGAAAGCTCGTGGAGTGGGGCTCAGCCGCCGCTGTCACAGCTGCGCGCACCATCTGACCATTATACTGCCCAGCGGCCTCCGGAGGGTCAACTCCCCCACGCTTTAAAGAACCCCGGCGTGCACTGCCAAGATCGGCGCCCAATGACCCGAGGCGCTTGTGCCGAACAGAATACTCACGATCATGAGAATAATTAGGACCTGCCAAACTCCGATGCCACTCATATCCATAGCTCATTTACCCGTAGATCGACTAAACCAAAAGGAACGCCCGCGATGGCGCCCTTCGGCTACAATAAGAGGTCAGCCTCCGACCACACAGCCACCGTTGCGCGCGATCACGATGGTGCTGTCATTCGTGTCGTCACCCCATAGGGCTAAGCAGGTAAGTTACTAGCCGCCGTTCGTCGTTACCGGGGTGCCGCTTGTTAATGAACATGGTGCCGGCAATATCGTGTGGTGATAAGGCCGGTAGTTTCATCGCCAATCAGACCCGTGATCAGGCGTTTGATTTCTAGGCTTTGGGCATACCCCATGTCGTAAGCGATATACACCAACATTTGGTTGTTAAGTTCTTTCATGCAGCCATCCGGAACCACCCACAGGCCGTCCGGATCGCTGTAAGCAAGCTAATCTACTCCACACTATGTGTACCGACTAATAGACTGAAGTCGGTGAGTGAAACCTGATTTGCTCGAGTATAACCAAGCTGCTGATGGGCTCGGATGTTCCCCGCCAAGGTTCACTGCCCCACTGTGTTTGACTTCAATCCTGTTGCATTCGACTTAGCATGGTGTCACCAGGCACAGGAATGTCTATGCTCTATCCACGGCCACTCCAGCGTCCACACGGGTAAAAATCAAGTGCATTTAGGTCCCAACTACTCGCGGCAATCTCGGCCCTACGCACCTCAGGTGCCCTCTTCGCGCATAACTCAATCAAGCAACTGGCCGACGACATCCAGCGTCACTTGACAACGTGTGGCCAAGTCGAGGGGACGCTTACATTAAAAACAATTTTTGCGTGTAATTGCGGTTCCGTATCTATATTGAGCGCCTTTCAAAGCTCACATTTACTCCAACTGCACGTCGTACACGCATATTTTATATCTCAGTATTTCTATGTATTGGAGGTGCAACCATGTGACCACGCTCGGCCACCTTTAAAGAGAAATACACATGTGTATCCCAGACTAGCGTGGACTCATATTTCAAGATTGAGTTGTTTGGGCCAGCCGGTTTCAACGCAATCCCAGTTTGATAGATACCCATTTAGCAAATGGCTTTATTGTTAGTTTCACTTGCTCACAGGCATGCGCGATTTCTGCAGGAACGACATACCATCGCAAATGTACTAGGTGAACACTTTTGATTGCATGAAACTACATTGACCACAAGCGTAAAAGCCATTCAGGCCCAAAAATCCAAGCACGAGTGGCGACCGTATCATCTATGAATATTCTCGAATGAGGGTAGACCATGAAGAAAATTGCTCTACGCGTTTATGACGCTTACAACTACGTTTTCGACTCCAGTAAAAATCCACTGCGGCACATACCTGATCCCACTAGCCGAATGTTCATCATGACGATACTCGCGTTTATGTGGAGCGGTGCCTTCGCGGTATATTTCGGTAGTATCATTTATTTTGGGCTCAGCGTGGCTGCGCATATTGTGCTCATTCTCATGTTTTTCTTCACGATGGCGGTGTTTTATGACGCCGAGAAAAACAAGAGTTCCTGGTTGCTCAAGTTACGCGAGAAAGACCTGTAACGGTCATGCCCTGTCGGGCTGCGCTGACTCAGGTGTATAGGTACCTCCGATAGCGGAGGTACTAGCTAGCGACAATCTCTACTTTAAGGTGCGGCATCCAGAGAGAATATGGTTCGGTGCGGGCCTATGTTATTAATTGGTAACTTTGAACAATAGTTACTCAACCACGTGGACCTTTCGCGATAGCAGGGAGAGACGTGTCGGATGTGCACAAGGAATCACATAAATGGTGGTTTCATCACGGTCATGGGGAGCTCGGCCTAGCAGCGTTGTTATGCCACTCCCTAGAGTTCTTGCGACCGGGAGAGCTGTCACTACAGTAATAGCGCTGGACGCAAAAGCCAGCTCCTAATGCAAGTGCGAATTGCAATGACGGTAAGTGCAAGCCGCACTTCCGTGGCTCTCCAAATACGGCGCCCTGGATCACTCATTTTTGGTCGAGATGACGTGTGATCCGCGACGGGGCGAGCGACCAATTCTATATAACCCCCCCCTCTATCGCAAAAAGCCTAAAGCTTATTTGGTTAGAGCACCCGACTCATAATCTGCAGGTCAAAGGTCCTAGTCCTTCTGGGCCAACACTCGGTTTCCTATGATTTTAACAGACTGCACCAGCCGACTATGGCCGCATGGACCAGGTAAACAATCACCTACTAAACCCCATGACAGAACTGAATATCCCGTCCCTGTTTATGCAGGGCATGGCGGCGCTCCGGTAGATGATCCCGCTAGCCATCCTCTGATTCATTACAAACACCTGCTAGTTCAAGCGCAAGCTCGGGAATCTATAACCAGCTCATTAAACAAGTACCTACACCCAGAATGCTTGCACGGTTATGCACAAGGTCAACCTGCCAGTCCGCAGTGCTAACATCAAAATCGACCATAAAGCTGTTCTTTCTTCGGGCATCCGATACAGACAAATCGCTATAAACTTTGAAGCGCGGACGCCTAAAGCAGGAAATGGCCACCAATCGAGCGCAAATAACGAATATAGAAGCCAATCCGGATAAGCCCATTGCTCCAACTGCAGTTAGAAAATAGTAAAGCGGGAAGCTCCTCCCGCAGCCTAGACCATGTCGCCTGTACTGGAAAATATTCAACCGCCTGGCGCTGTGACTGGCGTCCGACATGCAGACAGCTCCCTGCGATAAAACTATACTTAGCACACACAATGCGCCACAGCCGACTCGGAGTGACCTGCATCTGTCTAGGTTCGCCTGCGGTTGTAGGACCGACACAGCGAAGCAGCATACCAGCTCAAGGTCCGATATATGTCCATCAACGTCAACAAGTCCCTGCGCAGAGCCAAAAGCCTGGCCCACAGTGGTAACCTTCATGGTGCCGCCGAAATCTACCACGGCATACTCGAGCGGTTTCCTGGGAACAAGCAGGCCAGAACCGAGCTCGCCTCTCTCGGCCTGCAGAGTGGTAAGAAGGGGGCTGCGAGTGTCGGGGCGCCACGAGAACTGGTATTTAACGCCGTAAAACTTTATGAGGCTGGTCGCCTAAAGGAAGCACTGGCGCAGGCTAAACAGCTGTCTTCCCGCTATGCCAACGACCCGATGATTGATAATTTCCTCGGAGTGGTTAACTCAGCTTTGGGCAATGCTGAAGCAGCGGTTGATTGTTACACACGGGCAATCGATCTCAAGCCGGACTACGCTGAAGTCTATCGCAACCTGGGCGTGGCCTTACAGCAACTAGGAAGACACTCACAAGCCGCTGAAATCTATGCCAAGGCTATTCGCCTGGAACCCGCCAACGCGCAGGCACACTATGGCCTGGCAAGCGCATTGAAAGAAACCGGCGAGTTCGAAAAGGCCGTTACCAGCTACAGCAGGGCCATCAAACTGCAACCAAACTACGCTGCGGCATATAATAATCTCGGCAATACATTGCAATTCCTCAACAGGTACCATGAGGCAATCAGAAGTTTCAGCCGCTCAGTAGAGTTAGATCCGGTCAGCGCTGAGGCTCACGCTAACCTCGGACATGTATACAGTGTTCTAGATCGCCACGAGGAGGCCATCGCCAGCTACACCGCAGCGCTGAAGTACAACCCCCGCTTCGATGACGCCCGAGCGAAATTGCTGCACCGGCAATCGCTGCTATGCGAATGGGGCTCAGAGGGGACCAGGGCCTCACTGATCGCCCAACTGGGGCTGACCAAAGAAGTAGTGGAGCCTTTTTCCATGTTGGCACAGGATGACGACCCGCAGAGACAACGACAACGAGCACGTCTCTATGCAAGGAAAACATTTGGCCAATACCGAGAGTTATCGACGCTCGCCAGACCGAAAGACCAACTGCGGCGGATGAAAATCGGCTATTTTTCCGCAGACTTTCACAACCACGCTACCATGTTCCTAATGGCGAAAATGTTTGAAGTGCACGATAGTGAAAGATTCAGCATTCACGCGTTTTCCTTTGCTCCCGACCATGACGACACCATGGGCAAACGCCTGCAGCAGACGGTGGACGTATTCCACGACGTGCGCCATCTGGGCGAACAAGCCATCGCTGAGCTGGCTCGCGCCGAGGGGATCGATATCGCCGTAGACCTAAAAGGCTACACCAAGCGTGCTCGCACGGGCATCTTTGCCTATCGCGCGGCCCCGGTGCAGATAAGTTATCTGGGCTACCCAGGCACAATGGGCATGCCGAGCATGGACTATCTGGTAGCGGACCCAGTGCTGATTCCTGAGAACGAGCGCACCAGCTACTCGGAAAACATCATCTACCTACCCCACAGTTACCAGGTCAATGATAACGAGCGAGTAATATCCCAGAACATACCAACTCGTGCTGAGGAGGGATTGCCCGAAACTGGCTTTGTATTCTGCTGCTTTAACAACAGCTACAAGATCACCCCTAGAGAGTTCGATATCTGGATGCGACTATTGGGTCGGGTCCCCGGGAGTGTGCTCTGGCTGCTCGACACCGGAAAAACCGCGCGCGAAAATCTTCGTCGCGAAGCGCAGCAGCGAGGTATCGACCCGCAGCGACTCGTCATGGCGCAGAAACTGGACCTCGCGGACCACCTAGCCCGGCACTGCCTGGCCGATCTGTTTTTGGACACCTTCGCGTACAATGCGCACACTACCGCCAGCGATGCACTCTGGGCAGGGCTGCCGGTAATAACTCGGCTCGGCAGGAGCATGGCCGCCCGAGTGGGTGCCAGCCTTCTACAGGCGGTAAACTTGCCAGACCTGGTCACGCATTCCGACGAGGAGTACGAACAACTCGCGCTGACACTGGCGGCAAACCCCGAGCGCCTTGCCGACCTCCGCGGGCGCTTGGCCGACAACCGACTGAGCACTCCTTTATTCGATACTGAGCTGTTCACACGCCACCTGGAACAGGCATACCAACAGGCATACCAGCGCTTCTGTGACGGCAAGGCACCTGCAACTCTGTTCGTGTAAGGTAAATCCACAGCGTAAAACACGCTGTTGTGATCACCACTATGTATTGCCCGGCCGGGCTATTTCTGTTGAAAGTACTACTGGCGTTGTCGTTGTTCCTGATTGCTGCATTCCATAAAGTCGCCGACACGTTGCTCCGGATCGCCAGGCAAGGGTATCCCAAGATAGTCATCGATAGTTGTCGACAGGCTCTTTCAATTTGCGAGGATATGACGCGTGATCCGCGGGTGGGCGAGCGACCAATTCTTTATAAACTCCGCTCCCTCGCAACAAGCCTACAGCTCAGTTGGTTAGAACGTCCGACTCATAATCGGCAGGTCGAAGGTTCAAGTCCTTCTGGGCCCACCATTTTCAGCAAAAATCATTGGCTTATCACTGCGTAGAGCACGCGACTATGGTCACTGTCTCTTTGACTGGTGTCAGCAGATGTAGCGCTGGAGAGCGCAATTCCGGCACCTTAACCAGGCAGTGCCCGCTGCCAGGCTCTTTCCCCGAGCAGCTTTCGAAGAGTAAACGAAATAGTATCCATTGAGATGCTGATGCTATCGCTACCAGAATTCACCATGTACAAGCTACCCAACAGTAGCCGGTGAGTCGCAGCCAGACATTTCTCTTTCTCGACAATCTTGATATCAGCAATCACTGGCTCAACAAGGCCCGGCAATAAACTCCGAATTCCGCTTCGTGAACCAGACATGCTTTCATTTTTAGCAACAAGTACAGGCAAAGCTGCGCGAATAAGGTGTGGGTGAGCGTAAGCCTCCACGAGAATACTGCGTACGGTATAGCAGATCCTTTCGCCAACGGTCACGCCGTCTCGCGGTTGCTCAAAAAGCTTGGCTGAGAAACGCCGCCCCCATTCCAGGGTCAGGTCTCTGATGATGAATTCTTTTGTCTCGTAATAGCGATACAAGGTAGCTCGACCAATACCGGCTCCCTTTGCGATATCCATCATATTCACGCTTTCTTGATCCTCTGTATCCAATAGATTCCATGCTGCATGCAGGATCTTCTCCCGCGTGGCCCGCTGGGTACGGCTCATACTTTCGTGCTGGCGTTGTGCGGTCATGAAGTTCGGCCCAATGTTGATCGTTAGAAGAACCTATTAGTTGGGATAATACCTATTTATGAGACACGCGTCTTGACACCTTTCTCGGCCTCGATAAAAATGAGACACGCGTCTTATTGCGATGGAGGCAAAAAAGTGATTGATTGGTATTACGATAAGTTGCGGGGAGGCGAGTTTGCAGCTGAACTCCACAACTTGCGGCACCAGGCGGATATTGTGCCTGCAATGGCCATGGAGGGCTCCATGTCGATCTTCTATATTGTCGGCCACAAAGCCCTGAGCGATGCCTTCAAGAGCGCTGATTGTTTTCCACCAGGGCATGCCTACCAAATTATTTCCTTACCCTTTATTGGCGAGACCTTCATGTCAATGAATGAGGATCAGCATCGAGAATGGCGCCCTCCAATGACGCCGTCTGTCCGCCGCCATGCCATTGATGAGATAGATGAAGACTTACTGGACTCTATTGGCCATGAATTACTAGATCAGATTGAGCCACAGAACAACGTAGATTTCGTTACCGCATTTACGCGCCTATTTGCATTTCGTGTGATCTGCCGACTGCTAGGCCTGCCGATAGAGAAGGAAGGGGAATACTATCAGTGGTCTATGAATTTAATGTTTGGGGGGCGGGACCTGGAGAAGAGCCAGGCTGCGGATAGGAAACTTACATCCATTGTAAGGGATGTCATTAATGCCTGGCGTAAAGAACGGCAGGAGGACCAAATAAGTCGTTGGTTGGATACCGAAATTCAAGGACAAAAAATTAGTGATGAATCTATGTTTGCTCACGTCCGGTTGTTCTTTACGGCAGGCGCTACCACTACGTCCGACGCCATGAGCAACCTGTTCCATGCATTGCTGACCCATAAGGATGCCTGGCAGCAATGTGTGGAAGAGCCAGAGATGCAGGTTGGTGCCGTCAATGAACTTCTTAGGTGGAACCCTCCTGTCGCGGCGCAACCGCGCTTCACGCCGGCAGATCGCACTATTGAGTTTAGTGGTGTCAATATGTCACCCAATAGCGCGGTTCTGTTTGGGATTGCTGCTGCAAACCGCGACCCTCGTGTTTTTCCCAATCCAGATATCTTCGATATTAGTCGAAAAGCAAAAAACCTTTTGACCTTTGGCCCAGGCTTGCGTACCTGCCCGGGCATGCATCTGGCTCAAAAGAATTTGGCGTCTGCGCTGCGAATAGTGGCTGATCGGTTCCCTAATATTAAGTTGGCAGGTGAGGGAGCAATACCAGAAGGCATCCTTTTGAGAAGTGTTCCAACACTGCCGATATCGTTAAGTTAATAACCTGAGACTGACAATCTAATTCATGCAATCGAATGAGACCTCAAGCCACTGCATGGGCAACCAGGAACTTCGGGGCCTGCCCGGTTGATTTGAATCGCCGCATGCCACTCTCTGTGCGAGGTCGGCTAGAGAGATTGTTCGGCTCAAGTTCGGAGTTCGGTTTTGAAAAGCTGTTAGAAATCCTGGACATAGTGCCAGCAGGCACCGAAACCGACCCTGAGCAAGTTCGGGATAGCTTCGTTCCTAGCTGTGAGTTCGGTATCGGCCAACAAAATCCCGTAACTTTCTTCAGCTTACTGTTCCAGCCTGGCTCTGTTCGAGCTCCTCATAATCGGCAGGTCGAAGGTTCACGTCCTTCTGGGCCCACCATTTATCTTGCCATTCATAGATATAGATTTAGCTAGGGCGCCCGATTATTCCGGAGATATCGGTTACATCTGGTTATCCATAGTCGATGGGTGCAAAGTCTGACCTTGCCCATGGTGCTGTGGTCTGCGGTTACAGGCTTTTGTGATCATAGCTTTGTTTTTTGATCTGGACTTCCAGGGTACAGAATCCAGCTTAAACACCGGCGGCCATCTGGCGTTGTTGTCACCCGATTCCAACGCCAGATAACTGATCTCCATATCACGTGCCAACAACCCCCGGCGCTCCACAAGCCCCACAACTCGGTGACTGATGGCATGCACCAATGCCACCGATGCCGCAGTTACTCAATCGCGATCACCACCTTATTGATGGTACCGGTAAAGCGCGTCTCAACCGGCCCAACGCCGATATCCTCAGCTACGGGGGTTTGGTTATCTAGGCCTACATCAGCGGTCTCATCGGCTGAGAAGATGAGCGGCTGGGTTCGTTCAATACGACCTGAGGCCACTTTCTTGCCATTCACCGTGATCGTCGCATCGCCACCCTGCCCCAAACCGCCACCGTCATAATCGAAGTCCATCACGATAGTGGCCGGCCCCGGGGCGATCGGCTTCTTCCCAGCCACGGTAAATCGCTCAAGACCGAGGAAGTTGTAGGTGTAGATGGGTCTACCATCCTTCATGTAGAGCGACCAGCCACCAAAGCGCCCACCCTGTGTCAGGATCACGCCTGTTGTACCTTTATCGACCTCTACCTCCGCAGTGATTGTCTTAGAGGTGTTCTTGGAGTTTAAGAACGTATTCTCCAAAATGCCGTTCATGCCTTCATAAAGCGTGAGTGACTTGCGATCGCCCAACAAATCAGGACGTCCAGCGATGGCGGGATTAACGCGCTCTACAGAACGATCATCGATCGGTAATACGTTGTACTTTTCCGCCTCCTCCATGAACTTTGCTTCCATGGCTGCTACACGCTCGGGGTACTTATCAGCCAGATTGTTCACCAAGCTGAAGTCCTCTTTTGCGTTATAGAGCTCCCACACATCATCTTCGAGTGGTTTCTGCTCGCCCGTCTGCCAGGGAGCCCGATGCAGCACACGTGCGAACCAGCCGTCCTGGTACAGTGCGCGGTTACCGAACATCTCAAAGTATTGAGTGGTATGCCGCTCGGGTGCGTCAGCATCGTTCAGGCTGAAAAGCAGACTGGTGCCAGCCATGGGCTCCTGAACTGTACCGTTAACGCTAGTAGGCTCGGGCAGGTTCGCTGCCTCAAGAATAGTCGGCGCAATATCGATCACATGGGAGAACTGACTTCGAATCCCGCCACCGCCCTCGATTCTGTCAGGCCAATGAATGACCATGCCGTTGCGGGTACCACCGAAATCAGATGCAACCTGCTTAGTCCACTTGAACGGCGCGTCGAAAGCCACCGCCCAACCCGCCGACATATGCGGAAAGGTGTATTCCCCCCCCCAATCGTCAAGTCGCGGCAACAGATCTTCGACCTTCTCGACAACCTGATTAAAGTAGGTCATCTCGTTGTACATTCCGATAAAACCGCCCTCTGCGCTGGTGCCATTATCACCGGCGATATAGATAATCAGAGTGTTATCCAGCTCACCGATATCCTCCACGGCATCAACAAGCCGCCCGACGTTAACATCAGTGTGCTCCATAAACCCAGCAAACACCTCAGCCTGCCGCGCAAACAGCCTGCGATGATCCTCAGGTAAATCTGCCCATGCACTGAGATCCTCGGGGCGGTCCGCCAACTTCGTGGTCTCTGGGATGATGCCCATCTCTTTCTGCCTGGCGACAGTCGCAGTCCGAGTCTGGTCCCATCCCTTGTCAAACTTGCCTTTGTACTTGTCTGCCCACTCTTTAGGGACGTGGTGCGGTGCGTGGACGGCACCTGTCGCGAAATAGATAAAGAAGGGCTTGTCGGGCGTCATGGACTGCTGTGCCTTCATCCAACCAATCGCCTGATCGGTCATGTCATCAGTAAAGTGATAGCCCTCGACATGCGGCGGATTCACGCGGGTCACGCCATCGTAAACAAGCGGGTACCACTGGTCTGTCTCACCACCGATAAACCCGTAAAACTTGTCGAAGCCCGAGTGAGTTGGCCAGCGATCAAAGGGACCTGAAACGCTCGTTTCCCACGCTGCTGTCTCATGCCACTTACCGAAAGCTCCCGTACTGTAACCGTTCAGCCGGAGCATCTCAGCAAGAGGGGCAACCCTGTTAGGAACCTGCCCGGTGTTACCCGGAAAAGCCGTCGCGGTCTCCATAATGGAGCCCGTATTGGTCGAGTGGTGGTTGCGGCCCGTCTTCAATGCATTACGGGTCGGCGAACAGAGTGCCGTCGTGTGGAAGTTGTTGTAACGCAAACCGCCCTCTGCCAAACGATCCAATGTGGGCGTGTTAATGGGGCCACCAAACGGAGTGGTTGCACCGAAACCAACATCATCAATTAACACGATGATGACATTAGGCGCACCCTCGGGCGCTTCCACCGTAAACAGGGGTGGTGCCTCAACATTGCGGACATCCAACTCTTTAAATTTTGGCGGCGCGGGCTCGGCTATCGGCAGGTGCGAGCGATCCATCTCATAAGCGTGAACGCTCACTGAAAGTGCCACTAGGGCGCCCGATATCCAAAGGTCAAGACAACGCTTCGAGAGTGAAAAAAATTTCTCCATGATGCCGCTCCTGTGTTGAGTCTTTAGTACAGCTTTTAACCATGTACAGACGCGTGCTAAGGCTTCCAGAGAGACTTGGAATTTCTATGAGCAAGCATCCTCATTGCGTCGTGAAACCACCCGATGACCGAGTCTTATAGGCACCTGTAACCAGTATGAGCAGCGCCAGAATCCATAACATTGCTCGCGGAGCCACAGGGACTATGTGTGGGGGAACACCAACATCCCTTAATATATCGGCAGGAGGCGTGGGCGATTTAGGAGGCAAAGACGGCTCGGGCGGCTCAGGCGGCTCAGGCATAGTCTCCGGCGGCTGAGTAAGACATGCAGGCGTGGCAGGTGGGTAGTCAAACGTTTGCTCCACTGCAGGGTTAACACTAAGACGCAATATTAACTGTGGCACCCGATCGTCAGCGACCTGCACCCATTCACCTGAATTTAGCGCCCAACCAGGCCAACCAACGCCATTGCCAGATGCGTCGACTACCATGCCCGGCCATAGTAAACGCCCACCCGATGGCTGGTTTAGTAACCGCTGCACCAGCCTGCCACCAGTGCTGAACAACTCCACAGTTACATCGTTACCTCTGTAGTTTTCGAGCTTATAATTGATATACGCGGCGTTCTGGATACATGCAGCAGTGCCGTTCATACCCAAAGCAACCGACGAGAGGTTTTCGCCAAAGTTGTTCCCTGTGCTGTTTTCGCCCGGCGCGAGAATGATCTCGCTGATAATATCGCTCACAGAATCATTCCCGCGCGTTACACCATCGACGCTGCCCGCAGTATCTTTGCCATCAGTCCAATCGACCGGTTGCGTCTCGGTTACTGTGTAATCACCTGGAGGTAGGTTGTCGAAGATATAGCTCCCATCCGGACTCGTTATCACCGCCAGATCAACCGGACCAGATAGCGTTACCGTCACACCTTCGATCCCATTCTCATCGACGGAGAAAATGCCGTCATCATTGGCATCGAAATACACGCTACCAGTGATGCTGACTGGCGCTATCTCTGTAAAATCGTTACCGGGTGAGCCGCTGACCTCGTCTTGCTCACCACTATTATTAAGAATGATTGCTACGATCTGACTGGTCGGAGAGCCGTTTATAGGGTTAGACGCAGTACCTGGTGTGCCTGTACTGTCGCCAAAGGTTTCTATCGTTCCGGCGACAACGAGTCCGTTAAGAGATCCGTCTGGCTGAATGGGTTGGCATACGGAATATGAACCAGCAATCAGCTCACTGAATAAATAATTTCCACTTACATCAGTCAAAGTAGATTCAAGTAAAGCGCCGCTACACTGAGAACCACTGCGCAACTCGATAGGGTTACCCACGATCGGAGTTGAATCACCGGGCAGGAATTGCCCGTCCGGGTATAACTGGTTGTCTAAGAAAACTTTGCCGGAAACATAGCCCAAAGTACTAACCTTGAGTGGAGCTTCAGCAGGAACTAGGTTGGTTCCAAAATCAGTGACCAAGGCTCCCACCGGGACTTCGTTAAGGTACTCACCAGAGATCGGCGCAACCACTTCTACGGTGACCATGCAGCCTCCTGCAGGCACAACCGTCTCGCTCTCGACAGCAACTGCAGTATCACCGGCGTCAGCATCGACAATACCCACCCCACCGGGACAACTAGTGGTCACGTTTGGAGGGTTGGCTACTACCATCTGAGCGGGCTGGACGGGCAGGTTGTCGACTAGATCAGCCAAAAGCGTCGCATCGGCGTCATTGTCGTTGCCGATTACAAGGCTCAGTGTTGAGGCAACGCCAGGCGCCACTGCGGGCGGCGAAAACTCTTTGGATACTGATGGCATTTTCGCCACTACAATCTGAGCCTGCGTGCCCGGCAGGTTATCAATACCCTCCAAGCTGGTCACATCCCCAGCAGCAATTTCATTTGTGTATGTGCCTGGAATGTTACTTACCACTCCCGCCGTAATCGTACAAACCGCTCCCGGCTCACCCGTGGGTGGTAATGTCGCACCGATCAGGCGCAACTCGCGACCAGCAGGGACACCAATTAGAACACCTTCTAGGCAGTCAGTCGCAATGTCCGGTGACTCTGCCAGCACCAGTCCATCGGGCAAACTATCAATTAGATTTACCTGTGTGAGAGTCCCGGTATTAGGGTTCTCGATACGAATAGTCATTAACGCGTTCTCTCCAGGCAAGCGAGATGCAACGCCGGTCGTAAATTCCACGGGATCACCTGCATCCAAAGTCAGGTCATCAAATGCTTTATTGACGATCAAGCGTTGACGTACTTCCAGATTGGCCGTCGCCTCAGGGTGGGGGATTGGAACACCGTTGGAGGTGAGCGCATCTGCCTCAATAACATTGAGGTAGCTGTTTTCCGAAATGGAGAACACATCAACTTCGACATAGCAATACGCTGCCTCATCACCCTGGGCAGGTCCAATGGCTCCTCCTTGAAGACGAACGCTCTCCTCGCTTGGGAAATCGACCACAGCGCTACCGCCACAGTTTGAGAACGCGTTCGGCTCATCTGCAATGAAGACTCCAACCGGCAGGTCGTCGACAAGTTCCATAGCGGTAATGCTTTCGGCCCTCGCATTGAAGATCGTTATCCGTAATGTCGACACTTCATAAGGGCCAACTACAGACGGTGTAAACGTCTTACTCACACCTGCATCTGAGGTTGTACTCAACGTGCTCTGGGCAAATGAGCTCGCATTGGTCGCGCCTTGATCAGAGATCATACTGCTCTCAGGAATAGTATTAATGATCGCACCCACGGTTGTTGAGATAACTCTCGCCTGCACTATGCAGCTCGCGTTGGCTCCTAACGATGCACCCGATAAGCCAAGACGGTCTGAACCTGGCACCGCAGCCACGATACCTCCGGGACAATCGGTACTTGCTTCGGGGGCTGGTGCCAACTTCATACCGTTGGGCAACGCGCCGATCGTACCATCGAGGCTAAAGTAGTCAGTAACCTCCACATTAGTAAGATTCTGATCCGCATTGGTTATGCTAATGGTTAGTAGCGCCGATTCGCCGGGCACTACCGTACCCGGCGAGATGGACTTGGATATCAGCGGAAACTCCAATGGGATGTAGTTCAATGTAGCACTGACTGGATTACGGTTAAGTAATCCACCATCAGCCGTAACACCACCTGGAGGTATTTCATTCACCCAGCTAGCATTACCGGTGGCAATAACATCAAAACGCAATTCACAACTGGCAAGCGGAGCCAGGGTTGCGCCGCTAAAGCTAACGCTACTATTGAAGGGGACAGCATCTATGATTGTTGGCCCGCTACAGGTGGTATAGCTGTTGTCAGGATCTGCCACCACCATACCGGTAGGCAAATCGTCGGTGAGACTAATTCCTGTAATCGGGCGTGCGTCATCAAAACTGGCCAGCTCAATGCTAACCGTAGATCGCCCCCCCGATCCAACAGATTCAAGGAGAAAATATTTATTCACCGAAAGCGCGTCTATATAAGTAAGGGTCGCGCTGTCAGATTCATTCAGGACACTGGTAGATCCATTTGCGTTCTGACGCACAGCAGAGCCGTTTACTGTATTCGAATAACTGCCAGCAGGCCCAACTGTGTCGATCGCAACGCTACAAGTACCGGGACTGTTGCCGTCGCGCGCAGGGACACTACCTCCATTGAGAGCAAAAGAAGTAGAACCAGCGCTGACAGTGATATCCCCACCACAGGTGTTCGTGAGGTTCATTGGGTCCGCAACGCGCAGTTGCTGAAAAGGGCCTGCTGATGGAAATGTATCACTGAGTGTAAGGTTTATAAGATTGGTGATTGACCTGTTGCTTACGGTAAAACTCATTCTCGCAGGAGTACCTTCGTTGAGTGACAAGCTATCCTCACCGTCAAACTGTTTGACCAGAGTCATGGTTTGGACTGGCATCACTCCGATAGAGCCGGAACCAACATTGTTGCAGATTCGGGGTGAGGTTCCGTAGCACACGTCGCCAGCGGCAATTTCATTTTGAGTGTTGCCGTTACCATCTGGATCTAACATAACCCAAAACGAAATCTCGCAACTGCCAGGGGTGTTAGCTAGCGAGCTACGTCCGGGAATACTGGATATGGTGAAAGTCAATGACGTCTGTCCGGTAACCGCGCCGTTCAGGTTAAGTTCACCGCACTCACCACTTAAGGAAGGCGCAAAACCCTCATCTAGCAGCAGAGTCGATCCGTTCTGAAGTCGATCTGTGACGTCAACGTTTGTAAGAGAGCTAGTAGAGTAGTTTTGGACCTCTATCATATAGTTCACAGGGTCACCGGGGGCCGCATCGTCCGCAGCGACAGACTTCAATACCCGCAGACGATCTGCGACGAGAACGGTTGCCGACCTCGCTTGACTCACCACACCAGCGATCGTCTGAACCGCACCCTCGGGGATAGCATTGGTGTAAGTCGTGGGTGTATCGTCACTGGGAGTAATGCCCGAGTAGGTGACGTCGACTGTGCACTTGCCGCCTCCGGGAATCGAGAACCCAGAGAGACTGAAACCGTTGCCCGCATCAACCAAGGATGCAATTCCACCGCAAGAATTAGAAATGTCGGTTGCGGCAGCTATGGAAAGGTGGCCAACAAAGGGTTCTGCAGCAATTGGGCTGTCGGTAAAGCTAGTTACGGGTAGATCGTCTGTTCCGCTGTTGGTGAATGTGATACGAAGAGTATTGGGCTCCCCGCTAGCCACCACATCGGGCCTGAAACGCTTATCGACTGCCAAGGGTGAGCGAGCCCGAACTTTCGTTGAAGCGTTGTTCACCGGCCTTAGTCCTTCTGCACTGATGAAGGCGTCAGAAGCGACGACATTAGTTCGACTGACTGTGTGTACACCGTTGGAATGACGGGCCTGCACAGCTACATCAATTGTACAGCTACTGTTCGGCGTCAGGTCGACGCCAGATACCGTTACCCGTGCATCAGCGCCGGTCGTCAATCCGACAGAGCCGCCGCAACTACCGGAAGCCACTGCGCCGGTCGGCTCGATGATTGCGCCAGCACTACCAGCCACAGGGAAGATATCAGTGAACCTAATATTAGTCAGGCTGATGTTCGGATCTCGATTGTGCAGCGTGAACCGCAAAGTGCTGGAGCTTCCTCCAACGATCAAGGTGTTTCCAGGTTTCTTCCCGACAAAACCTTTACTCCACTCCGGCGCCACTGTAGAACGCAATGTGAAGCCCTGCCCCCCACCGGTTTCATTGTCGCCCAGGTCAGAGTTAACCGTGCCAGCGAGTAGCGAATACGCTAACGTCGTGCTCTCACCGTCGGCAGAATAAGCCACTATAGGAATATCGAGATAGCACTCGCCAGAACCAGCGACACCTTCTTGTCTAACTGGAACAGTCAAGTTGCTAAGCGATATACCTGGTTCACCGGGAAGGGTAGTCAGAGTCCCGGAAGTGCAACCTGGGCCGCTAATCTCTGCCTCGCCGTCGACCAACAAACCGCTGAGGGCGCTGGTCGGTAGCGAATTACTGAAATTAACGCCAGTAATTTCAGTAATGGTCGATCCGTTAGACAGAGTAACTCTGAGACTGGTCTTCTCACCAGGGTACACAAGTGTACTGTTCGGCGCATTCAGACCAGCGTTTACAGACACGCTAAAGTTAGGATTCGTGACTTGAGCGGACACTGTCATTGACACCGCCATTACCACTAGGCCACACATCAACTTCGTAAGCTTGAAGAAACCTTGTCTCAATGAAGTTTTGACGTGTTCACGGGCTTGATGTGTGCAAGCATTGAGAAGGGAGTTCACAGCAACCTTCCCGATTGGAAAGAGCTGGGCACAGCTGGTGGTGTTGTCTTTGTTGGGGCTCGTTCCCCAGAATGTCCATATTTACACGGAACTGGGAACGCCTCCGCACCTTGCGCTGATAGCTGGGGTGGCTTGCCCAACGGCAGGCGGAACTTCAATGACGTACAGTTAATCGCAGAACAGCGAGCCGATATCGGCGACACGAAAGCCGACCAAAACTGCCTCTGACTGCTAAGTCCCTGCATGGATGGCACCGTCTGTTGTGGCGAGACCTCAGTTTTGCAATATCAATGCCAGCGACTGGAATTTTTTTTTATCCGTTTAATATCAGAGGTTTGTGCTATCTAGATGAAAGTCTTTCATCTGTACCACAGCTTGGAAGTTCTCAGTTTGCCAGCAAAATTCGGACTTCATCTCGCAATTTGCGAGGCACAACGCTGCAAGCGAGCAACGTGATCAGAGAGAACCCTTTTCAAATATCCGCCTGCCTAATTGAGATAGCGCTCTAGAATGGTGACGCGGCTAGCCATCCCGATCAGCACAGAATGATAAGACATACTCGTCTATTGAGTGATCTAGCGCTTCGGCACCAGTTTGGAAAATCGGCACGAAAAGCCGCTTAGGAACCTTCCAACTTTTACCACCGACCCGGCAGATCGAATTCGACCAGGTTCGGAATAGCTTCCGTTTTTGCGGCGCTGCGCTCCTGACAACAGAAAAGCTGCCAAGTTTCTTCCACCGGCTCTAACTAATTTCTATCTCGCGTTTAACTGTCTGTCAGGTGATCGAACGGCCCATCCTGCCACGGTGATTTATTCCAGCGAATTGACAATCATAAAGTCCTCCACCAACAGAGGATTTTTCGGCAGGCAGTGGGACATTCTGCGTAGCCAATCCTGCAAATCGGGAACCTGAGCAATTGCCAGCTCATCTTCAAGACCAACCATGTATGCGAATACGATCTGGGGAAAGATCGCGAAATCGACCAGCGAGGGCTCTGATCTACCTCCGAAGTGGGGTCCTCCCCCGAAGTGCTGAAACAGTTCAAAACCCACCCGATCACGCATCGTCTTGGCGGACTCGGTAGTGTCAGAACAAAGGACCATCCGTTTAATAAAAGGTGCCGTCTGCAACAGTTTGGGCCAGGCATTGCGCACCTCATCCGACAGGGGTGTCTGGCTGCTGACGATATTTGCCATACGCCACGCCATGGCACGCAACCTTGAGTTCATTGGTGTTTCATAAACAGTTTTGAAACCACTTACGATAAGGCTCTGGGAAACCCATTGGTCAATCAGCAGGATTTCTTCTCGCTCCTCGCGAGTCTTGCCGAACAAAGGCCTTTCCGGGAACATTTCATCCAACCACAGAGCCAGGGGTGTAGAATCCAAACGCCACTCGCCATCGATCTCCAGCACTGGGACCTGAGTCTGACCGGTAAAGTGTATCTGGCTGTTTTCTATCGGATTGACGGGCACGAATTCGAAAGGCAGCTCTTTGTAATACAAGCAACAACCCACTTTTCGCACATAAGGGCTTGTGGAGTATCCATAAAGCTTGATGTCCGCCATAAACAACCTCTTTTCAATCTCGAAAATAGTGCGGGTGCTTAAAAAAGCCGAGTCTCACTAAACGCTGTCAATAATGACACGTTTTTTTCCCCGTATTTCTTGTCATTTCTCTCTATAAGCCCTGACCATTCATGCAAGCGAGTGGTCATTGGCATACCATGGAGAGAATGGACGCCCTCACACATATTCTGAAAACCATAGGACTCTCCGCCAAGACCTACTTCTGCGAGGGTTTGAGCGGGCCCTGGAATATGCAATTCCAGTATCGTCCTGAGGGAATTTTCCATATCGTGTTGCAGGGGCAATGCTACTTACGGGAAGGTGGCCAGAAAGAGTCAATTCTGCTTCAGGAAGGTGATGCTGTCGCTTTTCCAACTGGTGGAGCTCATTGGATCAGCGATACTCCCGACAGCCAAAACCTACCGTCAGAAAACGTGGTTACTGTCAGCGGGGATGAGGACCTGTTACTGCTGAAAAATGGCGACGTTAGGGCATTCACATCCAATGACTACTCTTCGGAAACGCCCAACGAAACACCTGGCTCTGACACAAGCACAGTGCTGTTTTGCACGACGCTATCATATGACGCCAGCCTAAAGCACCCCTTCCTCAGAAGTCTCCCCTGCTTCATACAGGCAGGCCCCCGAACCAATGACGAACGCAGAACACTTAAACTTCTGACCGGCTTACTCGCCGAAGAATCCGCCTCATCCTACCCTGGCAAAAGTCTGATGGTAGATAATCTTAGCGAGGTTTTATTCATTCAAATGCTGCGTTCACACATTCGCGAAGCACAACGCCCCAGCGGTTATATGGCAGCTCTGGCTGACCAAAACATCGGTCAAGCCTTGAACCTCATACATACTGAAGCGGAAAAGAAATGGTCGGTTGAATCGCTGTCCCGCACAGTCGCCATGAGCGGCACAACATTTACGCGGAGGTTTGCAGAGCTGGTCGGTGTTACACCCAAGGCTTACCTGACAAATACTCGACTACTGAAAGCTCGGATAAAGCTTCAATCTACCGCTGAATCAACTCTCAGCATTGCTGAGAGCGCCGGCTACGCTTCAGAGGCCGCGTTTAGCAAGGCCTTCAAGAAACATTTCAACACGACCCCCGGGGAGCTACGCAAACACTACCAAAGAGTTCGTTAAACCTTCGAAGTTGAGCCTGAGAGATGCTTTTGCATAATCGGACTCGCTAAGTACCTCCCCAATTACCAAGCCTACCGGATATTGATAAACTTTAGCAGACACAGGATGTAACCGAATATGAGTAAGCTAGAAGAAGACTATCCGATCATTCTCATTCAGGATGTGGTCTGGGGCGATATGGATGCGTTTCAGCACGTCAATAACACGGTGTATTTTCGTTACTTTGAAGACGCTCGATGGAAGTTCTTCAATCGGTCCGGGGTGAATGCGTACAAGGAGAAGCACAATATCGGCCCCATCTTAGCGGCAACAAAATGTGATTTCAGACTGCCGCTAGCTTTCCCTGATCGCATCCATATTGGCGCGCGATACACCGTTCCATCGCCTAAGAAAATCAATATGGAGTATGCGGTCTACAGCGAAAAACTCGATGCTATTGCCGCTGAGGGTGAGGGACTTCTCGTATACTATGATTATGGTCAGGGGCAAAGCTGTGACGTGCCGCATGAGATCCTGAGTCGTATGGAGGACGTGTGAACCACCAAGAATCCCGATACGAATCTGTGGCAACATCGTGCCCAGTCACACTGGCAGTCCCCACTCAGAACGTTTAGTCTTTTTTCTGACAAGGATAAGGCTAATCTCTCGCCACGACAGCGAGTGATACAGTCATCAAAATAAAAGGCGCCAACATGTTTTCCAGAGCATTTCTATTGGTAATCACTACCATGGTCGTCTCCATTCCAGCCAAGGCCGTGGAGGTCGATGGCAGGGAATGGCTACAGCCTATGGAATTTCTCAACCTGTCATGGCTGGATGTTGCCGCCATTTGCGATTCGAATACCGGCGCGTGTAATGGCATGTTGGGCGCCATCGATGTCACGGGCTAGACATGGGCCAATGTTAATGACGTAAACGCCCTGTTTAATTCTTTCGGAATCTCACCGCCGCTGGTAGGACCAGAATCAATCAGCGAAATCGACTCGGCGTGGGCGCCCGCCTTCTTCGCCGCCGGTTTCATATCCACAGGTTGTAGTGGCACTTGCATCATTGCTATGTCTCGTGACACTAAGAACATAGGTTTCCCTGTGGCAGCACCCACGATGATTGATGGGGCCGACGGTCTTCAGGACACTGCTGACAGCAACTTTGGCGCCCCCGAGGACAATCCCGCTTCGGACATAGGCGCATGGCTGTTTCGAGACATTCCCACGCCTTCTCCACCGCCGGCTCCCGCGCCACACCCGGTTTCGGTACCCACATCTTCGGCCATTACACTGCTGTTAACAGCACTAGCACTACTGGCTATCGCGCTCCGTCGTATCAGCGGAAAGAGAAGCAGGGCCATACGATAGCTGGCTCTTAAGCCAAAGCGGTGAGTCAATCTGCTCTGCTTTGGGTCATGAGGCAATAAGCCCGATAGAACCACCAGCTCGGCGTCTAACCTTTTTCAGGCGGGTGATCTTTGAGTATCGCGGCCGCTCTATGCCTGTATTTCATAGCGCTATTAAGTCTAGAGGTCTGCCCGCTGCAGTGTGAGATCAATTCCGTTCTATACTTGGGTTTCCCGCAAACCTACAACTGTCACGCCATGCCGTATTTGAAACCCCCGTTATTCGCTTTCGTTTTTTGCATGCTCAGCTCCTTGGCTGGCGCCGCCGACAAGACGCCATTGACGGCGACCCAGGTGTTGGAGCAGCGGTGCGTCGTTTGCCACGGCTGTTACGACGCTCCCTGTCAGCTGAAGCTGGAGGCGCACGACGGCGTGGTGCGCGGTGGCACACTGGCCCCCGTGTACGATGGCGGACGGCTGCGCGCCGCGGAACTGACCCGGTTGTTTGATGACGCCCAAGCGGAGCAGGAATGGCGCGACAAAGGCTTTCACCCTGTGATCGACCAGGAGAAGCCCGAGCAGGGCGTTATGTACCGCATGCTGCAGCTGAAGCAGGACAACCCGCTACCCACCGAAGGAGATCTGCCCAGTCACTTTGATTTCTCACTGTACCGGGAACAGACCTGCCCCAAACAGAACGAGTTCGACAGCTACGCCAGCAAGCACCCGCAATGGGGTATGCCGTTCGGTCTGCCCGGCCTGAACCCAGAGGAACACACCACCCTGACCACCTGGCTGCAAAGAGGCGCACCCGCGCCAGAGCTGCCGGCCCTGACCGGCGCGGAAAAGGCCAATTGGCAGGATTGGGAAGCCTTCCTTAATGCCAAGGACAACCGTACACAACTCGTAGCCCGCTACCTTTACGAGCACCTGTTCCTGGCAGCACTGTATCTCGAAACAGAGGAAAATCCTGCCTGGTTCCGCTTGGTTAGATCGCGCACTGCCCCGGGCGAGCCACTGGACGTCATCGCAACAAGGCGGCCCTATGATGATCCGGGCACTGATCGCTTCTATTACCGTCTACAGCGCATGCCTACCTCACCGCTGGCGAAAACGCATATGCCCTATCGATTCGACCGGGCCCGGCTCAACTGGTATCGGGACCTGTTTCTGGGTGGTGACTGGCAACTGGACGCACCGCCAGCCTACGACCCCAACCAAAGGGCAAACCCATTCAAACGCTTTGAACCAATCCCGGTTTACGCCCGCTACCGTTTCCTCCTCGAGGACGCGCAGTTCACTATCATGAACTTCATCAAGGGCCCAGTGTGTAGAGGGCAGATAGCCCTGAATGTTATCGACGATCATTTCTGGGTGATGTTCGTCAATCCAGAGCGACTGGACCCCGTCGAGGCCGGTAATTTTCTGGCGCAGGAAATGGACAACCTCTACCTACCCACGCCGCGTACAGGCACGCTACTCGATCTGTTTAGTTGGCGAAGCTACGCAAAGGCAAACAGTAACTACCACCAGGCACGGGCGAACTACATCGAGAACCATTCCAGCGGCGAACTGCGCAATCTGGACATCGAGTCGATCTGGGACGGGGAAGGCCACAACGACAATGCCGCGCTAACCGTATTCCGGCATTTCGACACCGCGTCAGTGGTCAAAGGATTTGTGGGCGAGACACCCAAGACCGCCTGGGTCATTGGCTATACCCTGCTCGAGAAAATCCATTACCTGCTCGTGGCAGGCTTCGATGTGTATGGCGCAGCGTCACACCAGTTGGAGTCGAGGCTGTATATGGACTTCCTGCGTATGGAAGGCGAGTTTAACTTTCTGCTGTACATGCCCGAAGAGAAGCGGGAAGCGCTGTGGAAACACTGGTATCGAGATTCACGCAAGGGCAGCAAGCAGTATTTCGCCGACAACAGCGGTCTGAACGTGAGAACCTCAGACATCCACTTTGAAACCGACGACCCAAAAACCGAGCTGCTACAGAAGCTACGCGAGCGTATTCACGGCGCCCAGGCCGAGCGCTACGATTATCGACAGTCAGCCAGTGCCGATATAGCAAAAGCTTTTAGCGAGCTAGAAAAAGCCACGGGAATACACAACAGCTTCTTGCCTCAGGTGAGCTTTATCAACGTGATCGGCGACCAGCGCGACGATGTGTATACGCTGGTGAACAATGCTGGCTATTCCAATATTGCCCAGCTGTTCAGGGAGCAGGAACGGCGCCTGCCTGCAGAAGACACGCTCACCGTGGCGCGCGGCTTTCTCGGAGCCTACCCGAACTATTTCTTCCAAGTGAATGAGAAGCAGATTCCGCTATTTGCCGCAGAGCTGAAGGCGATGAAGTCTCGCAGCGACTTTGCTGCTTTAAAAGCACGCTACGGAGTACGCCGTAACGCTACGTGGTTCTGGCGGGTGAGCGACAAGTTCCACCGGATATCCCGAGCACAGGATAGCATTGAATTTGGGTTGTTTGATTACAATCGCTACTCGGCGCGGTAAAACCTGATTATTCCGAAAGAATCGGTTAAGGTTAGCCGTGCGGCACATGACCTCACGAAAGCTTGCTGAGGCGATTGAAAAAGAAAATTAACCAATGTCATACCGGTCTTCGCATAATGCTAACCTCGCGTCAGTAAGGCACGTTGGGTGACGATGGCCCGTGTCCGCATGAAGGATAAGCTAATGAGCCAAACAGCCTTTGACTTGGAGATCTTTGGTAAACGCATTCTTGTTTCGCTCCTATTACTCGGTTACTGTGTCGCCGGGTTTACAGCGGAGCCCGTCTTCCAGGGTCCCTACGCCGGCGAGACAGAACAGCAACGCGATGCACGCATGGCCTGGTGGCGTGAAGCACGATTCGGGCTGTTTATACACTGGGGCGTTTACGCTGTGCCCGCGGGCAACCACAAGGGCCAACAGATTGACAATATTGGTGAGTGGATCATGCACTATGGGCAGATCCCGGTCGCCGAGTATCAGCAGTACGCCAAAGGGTTCAAGCCCGTCAATTATGCCCCCGATGCCTGGGTGCGTATGGCCAAGAACGCCGGGATGAAGTACATCGTCATTACGGCAAAACACCATGACGGCTTTGCGCTCTTCGATACGACAGCAAGCGACTGGAACATCGTGAAGGCAACGCCTTATGGTAAAGATGTTCTCAAGCCCCTGGCAGAAGCGGCCCAGAGACACGGCATAAAACTCGGTTTCTACTACTCGCAGGCCCAGGATTGGGTCCATCCTGGTGGCTCGACATGGGAGGGGCGCTGGGATCCAGCGCAGGAGGGCAGCATGGATGACTATCTCCGCGATATCGCCGTCCCCCAGGTCAGGGAGTTGTTGACCAACTATGGCGAGGTGTCGATTCTCTGGTGGGACACACCCATCGACATGACACCCGAGCGGGCCTCCATGTTTGACGGGCTGGTCGACCTTCAGCCTGGAATCATTGTGAATGACCGGCTGCTGTACGGCGTTGATGGCGACCTACGTACACCCGAACAGCACATTCCCGCAACCGGCCTGGATTTCGACTGGGAAGCCTGCCAAACCATGAACACCACCTGGGGTTATAAATCCTACGATGACGACTGGAAATCGAGCGAACAGCTCATCAGAAACCTGATCGATGTCGCCAGCAAAGGCGGCAACTATTTATTAAATGTCGGACCCATGGCAACGGGTGAGATTCCACAGCCAAGTATCGAGCGGTTGAGCGATGTCGGGGAATGGATGAGCATCAATGGCGCGTCGATACATGGCACGACCGCCAGCCCCTTCGTGCGTCTTAAATGGGGGCGGGCCACCAAGAAGGAATTTTCCAACGCAACAGTCTTGTATCTGCACGTGTTCGACTGGCCGGGCGACGGCATCCTTAGAGTAGACGGCTTGCACAGTGAAGTTACTGGCGCTTACTTCATGGCCGATTTTCAACAACAAATCCCCGTCGAAAAGACCGCAACCGGCACCGTCCTGCAACTTCCGGAAAAACCGCTCGACAAGACTGCGACGGTCATCGTGCTAAAAGTCAAAGGTACGCTTGAGGTCGAGAGAATACTCCCAAAACAGGACAGCGATGGTGCCCTCGTGCTGACCCTGGACGACGTCAATATTCATAACCCTGGTTACGGGGGGAGATTGGAGTTGCGCCAGGAGGATGATTCACCAGCCTATCTGGACGGGTGGACGGACTATCGCAGCCAGATAGATTGGTTGGTGCAGATCGACAAAGGTGGGACGTTCGAGCTATATGCCGAGGTTAGCGCGAAAAATTCCGCCGGATTCCTGATGATAGTAGACGATACAGAGGCCCCATTCAGCCTAACACCCACTGATAACGAGGCGCGATTTCAGCAGCAGTCGCTCGGCCGAGTGACTCTGATGCCAGGTGAATCAAAGATCCAGGTACATCCGCAAGAATTACTGTGGAACCCAATCCAACTCCGCTCAATTACCTTGATACCGGTGAGCGAAGAGTAGTCGAAATAGCGCGATTTATTGTCGACCGGTCCAACAAACCTGGATCGCAGCCATCTCTGCGGTGTTAGTCACGCGGGGTTGGTGGTAACTTCTCCGAGCCCTGGTGTCTGTCATAGACTTGAAGTAAGGGATAAGACATTCTTACCTGCGAATCACCTTTCACAGCCTTTAGGGCGCTGTATGCCCTCTCGAAAAATTTTGCTCGCCACACTGGCCCTGTGCTTCTCCGGCACCGTGTACGCCGAAACTTATGACGTGGTTATCGCCGACTAACTTGCAGGCAAGGATGGCCTGCCGTCCACCGGCATTCCCTATGTGCTGGTCAATGGCATTGTTGTAGTGGACGATTCGAAAGTGCTAGAGGTTGTCCCGGGCCAACCCATTCGTTACCCCGTGGAAAAAAAGGGCGCTTCAAGCCTCTGGAAAAAGCCAGCTACCTGGACAACCTGTTGGCGCCTGAGATACCGCATATTCACGACGCATCAATCTCAGCCGGTGCTCCGGAGCACGACAGCGAGTGAACCACGCATTGCGCTGCCTCTGCATCAGCTAAAGCAGAGACAGCAGCAATATCAAACAGATTGAGCGGCCTGCACGCGGGTTAGCTCTTCCCTTTCTTGCGTCTTTTCCACTTCCAAACTACGCTGAAAAAACAGCCTCGAAAGGCCACTCAGGCTTTCACCCCAATTCTGGCAAACGCCGACGGGATGATGCTCCGCTGAACAACGTGCACCAAGTTGGAGCAGCCAACCATTCTCGGGTATTCGCGTGGGCCTCGTCGGGGCAGCCATTGGCCTTAAGTTCTTATAGGAGACCGCACAATATGAAACAGCCCTGTATATCGCTAATGACAAGCATTGGCGCACTCATCCTTTTGACCGCATGCGCGGGCAGCCCGCGAACGCCATCCGACGGTGGCACCCAGGCCGTCGACCTCAACGACTTCACGCCCAAAGTCGATACCTTTGTCGTGCTTTTGGACAGTTCAGATTCCATGGAAGAAAGTGATGGCCAGCAAGACAAGTTTCAAACGGCGCTGGATAGCGTCGCCAGCTTTAACCAGGCCGTTCCAGCCATCGACATCAATTCAGGATTGGTCTTGTTTGGCAAAGGTGCCGGCAACTGTACTGGCCACAGCATGGCCAAGCAGATCTACGGCGTAAGCCCTCACAACAAAACTGACTTTCGCAACGCTCTGAACGCAATCGAGTGCACTGGAGGTAGCACTCCCAGTGGCGACGCACTAGGCCAGACAGCCTCAGCATTGGCCGAAGCCACGGGTAACCTGGCGGTGTTCATTGTCAGCGATTTCGAGTGGGAAGAGTCCGCCTCCGCGCTGTCTGCCGTGACCAGCATGCGGGGCACACATGGCGACAGGCTCTGCGTCTATGCCATTCCCGTCGGCGACTACCGAGATAAAGGTGCGTTGATCGCGGACATTACTGGCGGTGCCAGCTGCGGCGGGGTTACCGCGGCCTCAGACCTGGCCTCGCCGGATGCAATGACGGCTTTTGTGGCAGACACCCTCATGGCACCAGTACCGAAAGTGACCTACGAAAAGCAGACTTTGTCAGCCAACACTCTGTTTGCGCTGAATAGCGCTGCGTTATCTTCTACAGGTCAGGCAGACCTACGCAAACTCGCCGCATACATTAAAGAGCATGGCTCTGACTTGAAAGACCTCAAGATCACTGGGCACACCTGTAATCTGGGCGCTGAGAGTTATAACGAGGGACTGTCCGTGCGCCGTGCTGAGACCGTGGCGAACTTCCTTGCCCAGCAGGGTCTGCCCGCCAACCTGATGGACGTTAGTGGCATGGGCGAACGAAGCCCCAGCGTCAGTAACGACACTCGTGAGGGCCGCGCTCAGAATCGTCGCGTCGACGTTCAGATCGGCACCATGAAACCCCAGGGAAACTAAGGCTTTCGCCAACAATTCCACGGCTAACCGCGTGTCGGTTAGCCGTGTGACCGTTCAGTTGAACCCGCTTTATCCGAGGCATACCTCTCTGAGGTAATAGTCAGCGTCGCTCCCCACCCCTATGCTTTACAGCAACGCAATGGAGAACCCAACATGGCCAAGACGCTAAACGACGTTATCAATTTCGCGACAAGTACAGCTGAAACAGAGCGCTACCCTACCCCTGAGGAAAAGCGCCTGCGCGGCACGCCGATGCAACATGCTACAACCCACTTTGCTGTCGACGAGACGTTTTTCGCTGGGGAATGGGGCGCGGAAGAAGGCTGCTGGAAAGTGGCTTACTCGGAGAATGAGTACTTTCACATTCTCACGGGTAAATCCATTCTGCGGGACAGCGCCGGCCATGAGGTCGAGCTCAACCCCGGAGACAAGCTGTGCATCCCTGCCGGCTTCGAGGGTGAATGGGAAGTGCTCGAGCCGACCACCAAGGTGTTCGTCATCTACGAACCCTAGGCCAGTGCGGAGCCACTTGCTGTGATTATCGATAATCTCACAATATACTTTTGGCATAATAACCACAGCATCGCCGGCGCCAAAAGTGGTGCCGGCAAATGGGTACCGGTCAATTGGACCGATGTCTTTCGCGCAGATCAGCGGCATTGTCCTTGCCGCGTCCATTACCATATCAGTGGCTGAGATGCTCTACCTGACTGTCGTCAGTAACCAGGAGAGCTTTGTACACGCCTACGCAGCGCCGCTCAAAAATGTCGTGTTTGTAGGTATTCCCGTCGAAGTAATTATAGTGATCAGCCTGATCGATGGTGTCTGGGGTAAGTTCCTGCATATCAGCCCTAAACTGGTACCAGGGCGCTACGGGCCACTGGAGTACGTGGTGCCAACCCCCAGCTGTCACCGTTTCCACCACGGTTAGAACCTGCTGTATATGGACACCGACTACACATCTATCACCTTGTTCTGGGACTGGCTATTCGGCACCCTGCAACCGCTGATAGACGAAGAGCCTGTAGAGCACGGCATCACACTTCAATCGAAGTTCAGAGAGTCACTAAATGATTGCATGGACGGGAATAGTGCAGGCGCTGGGCCCTTGCTGGGTGGCAATAGCTATACCACCGCCTGTAATGGCTCAGACTCTCAGGGCTCGATAATCACACCCCAGTAATTACCACCCGAGTAGCGTCCCTTGCCTCCATGGGCCCCGCACCCGCCTGGCGATTGGGGCGCTACGCCACCCGGCCGCTGGCTAAAGACGATGCGACAGTAAAATACGTCACCCCCCTCAAAGCCGCGCGAATCTTCACCTGACAACAGCTGCCCATCTGTAGCCCAAAACGACTTCCAGCTCATGATGCCCAAGCCTGTTCCCGACAAACTAAACTGTTGTATAGTCTGCTGCCAATAATGTTAACGATGACAACAAACGAGGCTGATGATCATGGATAACGCCGCAGATCAGAACGTAGAAGCCAACCCGGAAGAGTTTTACCGCTCCCCCACCACCACGCCGGAGGCCGACCCCTGGGCGCTGGCGCTGGAAGATATCGACCTTGCCACAGGCTCAATATTCCAGGCCCAGAAACACCACGAATACTTCAAACGCTTGCGCCAGGAAAACCCGGTCCACTACCACGACAAGAACCCGGAGATTGGCCCCTACTGGTCACTCACACGCTATGAAGACATCATGGCTGTGGACAGCGACTTCGAACGGTTTTCCTCCGAGCCCTCCATTGCCTTGTACGATGAAGTGCTGGGCGAGGAACGGGCACCCATGTTCATTGCCATGGATCCGCCCAAGCACAATGAGCAGCGCGGTGCGGTCACACCCGCGGTAGGGCCTGTCAGGCTCAAGGACCTCGACAAACTGATTCGCGAACGCACGGTGGAAGTACTCGATGAATTGCCTGTTGGCACCCCCTTTAACTGGGTGGACAAGGTCTCTATCGAACTGACTACGCGTATGCTCGCAACCTTGTTCGACTTCCCCTTCGAGGACCGTCGCAAACTCACCTATTGGTCTGAAGTGATCACTACCCCGCCTATTCTTATGGGCCTTACAAATGAAGAGCGACTAAACCATCTCGGTGAATGTCTGCAGACCTTTACTTCCTTGTTCCATGAACGTAAGTTCGAAGGCAATGAAAGTCAGGACTTCATTTCACTGCTGGCAAACAACCCGGCCACAGCCGACATGAATGGCGTCGAGCTATTGGGCAATCTGATGCTGCTCATCGTGGGTGGGAATGACACCACCCGCAACTCCATGTCAGCGGGTGTTATGTTTATGCATGACAACCCGGCGGAGTTCCAGAAGGTGAAGGACAATGAGGCACTGATCCCCTCAGCCGTATCTGAGATCATTCGCTACCAGACGCCACTGTCCTACATGCGCAGAACCGCCAAGGAAGACGTGGAGATCGGCGGCAAGCAGATCAAGAAGGGCGACAAGATTGCCATGTGGTATGCCTCGGGCAACCGCGACGAATCGTTCTTTGAAGACGCCGACAAATTTATTATCGATCGGGCCAATGTCCGCCGCCATATGGCGTTTGGGTTTGGCATTCACCGCTGCATGGGTAACCGTGTGGCCGAAGCCCAGTTGCGCATCGTATGGGAAGAGATCCTCAAGCGCTTCGAAAGGCTGGAAGTGGTCGGCGAACCGGAGCGCGTCGAACACAGCTTCGTTCACGGCATTAAGGACATGCAGGTCATCGCACACCCGAGGCAATGAAAAACTCGCTGATACACCAAGGAGACAAGTAATGGCTAAAATCTACGTCACTGACGCCAGTGGTACCGACCAGGTGGTCGATGCGTCCAATGGCGATTCCCTCATGAATGCCCTCCTGGAAGCGGGTGTCGATGGCATGCTCGCCGATTGTGGCGGCGGCTGTGCCTGCGCCACATGCCACTGCTATATCGAAGGCGACGGCATGAGCCTCGTGGGCGAAGTCAATGCTATCGAAAACGTGATGCTCGATTCAGCTGCCAGTGAGCGCCGTGAGAATAGTAGACTGTCATGTCAGATTGATATCAGTGATGCGCTCGACGGACTCACAGTGACCGTGGCTGAAAACGGCTAACCGTCCTGCGCCCCTTGAGTATAGCGCTTGCGGGTTATCCTAGGAACGGACAGAACAGCGGGCGATCTTGATTGCGGACTACCCCACCCTTTCCTCGGGCTCCTCATCCCCGACACTTTTTCTAAAGCCCCGAATAGCGCTACCTAGATCGCTACCCAGCGAACCAAGGCGCTTGCTGCCGAACAGCATGATCACAATCATCAAGACGATAAGAAGTTGCCAGACTCCGATACCACTTATACCCATGAAGCTATCTCTTTTTTGGTTGAAAAAAAGGGCACCACCAACGGCGCCCACATCCTTCACTTACCGGCTTAACTGCCAACCACACCGCCACCCTTACGTGTGATCACAATCGTGCTATCCCGTGGAATGGTCACCCCATCCGGCTCTGCGGGGAAATTACTGGCCAACGGATCACCATTGCCAGGATGCTGAGTATTGATAAACATGGTGCGACGATCCGGCGTAGTCGTCAGCCCGGTAATTTCATCACCTGTAACACCGGTGAACAGGCGCTTGATATCGAGATTCTGAGAACCGCCCTCGTCGTACACACTGCACACCAGCATCTGGTTGTTCAGGCCCTTCATCTGCCCGCCATCAGTCTGGATGAACATGCGGCCGCCCGGATCCACCCACAGGCCATCGGGATCGCTGAAGGTGCGCTCGTCGCCCTCGGCATGGGTGTCCTGGGCAATGGAGAAGATATCCCAGGTGAAGCGCTTACCCACATGCTGGCCTTTGTCACGCCAGCGAATGATATGACCATCTTCGTTAGGCGTTAGCGGGTTAGCTGGATTGGGCTCTTCCCGGCGACTGTTGTTGGTAAGCGTGCAATAGACATCACCATTCGGTGCCACGGTGGTCCACTCGGGCCGATCCATAGGCGTGGCGCCTAACAAGTCGGCGGCCACCCTCGCGTAGGTTAATACTTCGGCTTGGCTGTTGAAGCGCGCTGCCAGCACCGGATCGTTAATCGTCAACCACAGCCATTCACCAGTGCCATCTTCGTTGAACCTGGCGACATACAGGCGACCCTGATCGAGAGGGCTGAGTCCTTCTGCCCGCATCTCCTGCCAGTTGCGGGCGGAGACAAACTTATAGATGTAGTCAAAACGCTGGTCGTCGCCCATGTACGCCACAATACGTCCGTCTTTGCCTTCAACAATCGCTACGCCTTCGTGCTTGAAGCGACCCAGTGCAGTACGTTTCACCGGAGGCTGGTCCGGCGCCATGGGATCAATCTCTACGACCCAACCAAAGCGGTTGTCTTCATTGGGGTGTTCAGCGCTACCCAGGTCGAAGCGTCGGTCCGTCGTGTGGGTTTCCCAGCCGTAGCCAAAGCCCTCGGGAGAAAAGCCGTAACGTTCCTGTTCTTCAGTGGGTGTCCAACTGCCCTGGCTGTCGCCAAAGTATCCGTTGAAGTTCTCTTCACAGGTCAGGTAGGTACCCCAGGGCGTGAAACCACTGGAGCAATTATTGACTGTGCCTTTTGCGCCAGATTCGGGAGCCAGCAAAGGCGTGCCTCGCGCCGGGCCTGAGAATAGTACCGGTGTATTCGGCGTAATCCGGCGGTTGTAAGGGCTATCCACAACCACTTTCCAGCCCTGCATGCTGCGACGGATATGCACCATAGCCACTCCGTGGGCTGCTTGTGACAGGCGGATGTCTTCATCGTCTTCTGGCGCTGACTTGCCCAGTACGTGGCTATTGCGACCAAACTCATGGTTAATGGCAAGAATCCCTTCCTTGTTCTTGCCGTCAAATGGGAAGAAGTGCATGCCATCATGACCCACACCCACCATGCGCTCCTGGTCTGCCGCGCTGGGGCGAGTGTTGGGGTCTCCAGTGTACTCTGCAATCCCGGACTGCAGGGGCGTACCCCAGGGAATCAGCACCTGATACTCGTAGTCACTGCTGATCGAAGGCATGGGTCCCGAGCCTTCACTCACCGGCACCGGCGAAAAGTTGATTCTGCCTTTCCGCAGCCGCGTCTCTCCCACATTCCGCGATCCAAGCCCATTATTCTGGGTCAGTGTCATGGTTTGACCCAGACTGGGCGCGATAAAGGTCGCAGCCGCCAGCCCAACCGTACCAGTGAGAAATGAACGTCGAGATGAAGCCGCCTGTACGACTTCAGCGAATGTGCGGTTACCCGAAGAATTGCAACTGTCTTCATCGTGGCTCATGAAGTTTCTCCCTACTTTTCATTGATAATGTGAGCAGAGCCATGGCGCCGGCGCGGTCATTGCCTGCCAGTCATCACAGCGAGAGAACAGCGTAGAAGCTGCACATGTCGTTACGGTGACGCTTAGGTGTCTATCCGGTGACAATTTGGTTTCACACCACGCGCAGAGCGCGAGACTGCTTAGGGATAGCGAAAATCTGTTGCCGTCTCGCTAAACGCCCACAGCTGCTCTGCAGTGGCGTCATCAAGCACCCATGACTTGGGCTTCACCTGTTTGCAGTTGGAAAAGTAACGGCCGCTGACATCTGCGACGGCATCACTCTCGCACAAGTACATGGACGTCTCTGCGCCTCGATCAGGGCTGCGAAAGAAGGGCTTTAGCAGCGCGGGCAACCAATGTGAGAAGAAGCCTTCGTTTTGGGTACCCAGAGACGTTGCCACTGCGCCGGGATGCAGGCAATTCACCGTAATGGTGGTATCTGCCAGACGTTTCGCCAGGCTCCGGGTAAAGAGAACGTTAGCGCCTTTCGAACGACCGTACTCGCGAAAGGTTTTATAGCCTCGCTCGGCCTGCATATCATCGAAACCCATACCGCTAACGAAACGATGTGCATCGGAGGCTACGTTCACGATGCGGGCCGCGCGACTTAGCGCCATTCGCGGCAATAGCAAGCCCGTCAACAGAAACGGCGCCAGGTGGTTAACCGCCAGCGTCTCCTCATAACCGTCGGTAGTAACCCTACGCTCGGTGTTCACCACACCGGCATTATTGAGCAGAATATCCAGCGGCTGCTCCAGCGCCAGGCATTGCTCTGCGGCGCGGCGAACACTGTCCAGATCCGCCATATCCATAATGACAATCTCAGGCCTAAGGCCGCTGGTAGCAACGATTTCTCTGGCCAGTTCATCACCTTTTTCGGCATTGCGGCAGAACAAAACCAGCGATGCACCTCTGGCGGCGAGTTGTAATGCACAGCTTCTGCCAATGCCTGCTGTGGGGCCGGTGATGGCAATATGGCGTCCTTGTACTGTCATGGTGTAACCACCCTCAAAATTGTTCTCGCTTTGCGACACGCGCTGCGTTTGCGCGAGTTGCCTTCGAGTATGGCAAAAGTCCCGCTCAGGCTCCACGCGAACAGCGTTTTCCGAGCACCGCTAATGACCGGAAGCTGGCCAATACCAAGGCCGATCCTGCACTGGCCTTAGCAGCCCTGATCTGTTTTTATAGTGCGCAACTAAAAATAACAGTGGATACTTTCAACTGCCAATGCTCACTCCCCGGACAAGGCTGCTCTATGGCGTTGGTGGCGGCATTTATGCGGTCAAGGAAGCAGCCTACGGCATTTTCATCCTGTTGTTTTACACCCAAGTCCTCGGTCTATCCGGGTTCGTCACGGGGTTCATCATCGCCCTCAGCCTGGTGTGGGATGGCATTTCAGACCCGCTGATTGGCGGATGGTCAGACAGGCTGCGCAGCCGCTATGGCCGGCGCCACCCATTCATGGTGTATAGCACGGTACCGATTGCCATCGGATTTATCGGGCTGTTCTCACCTCCGGCAACCGTTGTGGCATCATCCAGCTTACTCGCCTGCTGGCTGCTGTTCTGGTCGCTGTGGGTTCGCACCTTTATCACCGCGTTCTCGATTCCACACCTCGCCTTAAGCGCAGAGCTAACCCACGATTACCACGAGCGCAGTCAATTGATGAGTATGCGCCTTGGGTTTATGTTTCTTGTCACCCTGTTTCTGCCAGCCGCTGGCTTTGTGTTTATCTTCGGGGCAGAACCAGAAGTTGATGGCCGATTTATCGCCCAGAGTTATCCCTGGTATGGCCTGATGTCCGCAGCGGTCGCGGTTATGCTGGCGGCTGTGACGATCATGGGTACTCGGGAGCACATGAGTCAACCCAACACAGAGGGTGAGGACTATGGCCTGCCGAGGCTGCAGGATTATCTCACCGACGTTCTACAGACATTACGCAACAAGACGTTTCGCACCTTGATTGCCTACGACGTGGCAGCGTCTATCGGTTGGGGTTGTGCTGCCACATTGAACATCCTCGTGGGCACCTACGTGTTTGAATTCAGTTCCGACGACATGGCTATTATTCTCGCCGTCCCAAGTTTGATTGCCGTGTTGCTGGTGTGGCTTTCAATCAAGCCTATCAGTGCGCGCTGGCAGAAGCCGGAGATCATGCGTTATGCCCTCTGGGCCCTGCTATTCAACAGCCTGTGGCTACTGCCACTCAAACTGGCGGGCGCCCTGCCAGAGAACGACAGTCCCGTCATTCTTGCACTGAACATCATCAACCTCACAGTGCTCATGTTCTTCTTTTTACTGCGTATCACCAGTGCCATGTCGATCGTCGCCGACATTTCCGACCAGCATGAACTGGAACAGGGCGGCAGACGCGAGGGTGGTTTTTTTTCGGTCATCACCTTCACCAACAAGGTATCATCACTGGTGGGCCCCCTCTACGGTGGCATCGTGCTGGATGTGATAGGCCTCAACCAGCAGGACCTGCCAGGCAACGTTGCCGAACCAGTGCTGGCGGGCCTGATGATTTCAGTACTATTGGTCGTGATTCCCACGCTCTTGATTGCGCTTTTCTACGCCTACAAGATCAGCTTCAGCCGCGAGCAGGTGGACGCTATTCAAGCGGACCTGCAGTACAGCAAGTCGGGCTCTATAGCTCGCCATTGAGGCTCCAGTCGTAGTCCAGGTATTCAACCTTCAATTTTTTCTCGCGCAATAGCGGGGCGAAATCGCCTTCGACATAAGACGCAACGTAGGCCTGCACTGACCCCGCCGCTGTGACGAAGTCCTCTTCGAACCATTTGAAGATACTACTGAGTTCAGCGCGGCCCTCATCGGGCCAGAACTTGTTGCGTGCTTCGTCGTTGATAAATTGTCGGGCCGCGCTGTCGAGCTGCTGATCAAGCGCTTGTACGGTGTAGGCCTCTGACTGCAAGATAGGACAGGACATGCTGGCGCAAACGATAGCGAAATGAATCCGCGGCTCACCGAGTGGGAGAATCCTGTCATGCTCTAGCGCGTGAAGACTCAACGGTTCGCCCGCAACCGTGTACTTGTCGCGTTTGAAGTACAGGTAGCGCCCCCAGAGCGTGGCAGGTGAACGACCATCAAGAATGCCCCTGGCGGCGAGAATGTTGTAGGTATTGATGTAGAAAACGAGCTTCTCGTCTCGCGTCATCTCGCTGACGTCAGCAGCGGCAATCTCCTCTACTAGCGCATCAAAACGAGCATTGTTGTCCCACTGACTGTACCGCACATAGCCATTGTTGACGGCCTCTCCCAGCAACTCGTTCCAACTGCCCACGTCCAACTGCGCCAACGCGGAATAAGGCAAGACGAAAAGCACCAAGATGAGGCGCGCGGCGATTTTCTTCAGACAGATTTTGGACATAACAGAGCCTCGATACACCTTTTCCTGCAGCGCAGGTACATTAACCGTATGGGAAACATTTATTCAACACTGGCTTTGACCGCGCTATTGCTCACAGGTTGCACCAGTCCTCCTGAAAAACCGCCACCGGGCACCTCTCTACCACCCTGTGGGCCACTCCCGAACTGCGTAAACACAGAAAGCAGCGCAGGCGATCAGGCGATCGAGCCGCTTCAGGCCAGCTTCACTCAGTGGCAGGCGTTAAAAGCATGGCTGGCCTCACAGCAAAACTGGACCATTACTGCAGACGATGGCGACCTTGTTCAAGCAGTAGCAACCACCCCCGTCATGCGCTATCGCGACGATGTCCTGCTCAGGTACGATGCCGCCCGCAACGTTGTTCACGTGCGCTCCTCCTCGCGCCTGGGTATTGGCGATATGGGGGCCAATTACGCCCGGGTAGAGCAGTTGCGCAAGCAGCTAGCGTCGACCCCGAGTCAGCCTTGAACGGTAACGCAGTCACGCAGTTCCGGCGAGCCGGGCGTCGGGGCCACTGCCCCTGTTGCGCGCGCGAGCTTCCACTGACATTTCATCACCTGATCCCGCGCAAGCTCCACCGGCGCAAGCACTATCAGCGACACTACGACAAAGCGACCCTCGCTCAGGGGATTTATGTTTGTCGTGACTGCCATGACGGCATCCACAGGGCCTACTCGGAAATGGAGTTGGCAAAAGGCCTGGCGACGCCAGAGGCACTGCTGTCCGACCCGGAGCTGGCTCGCCACTTTGCGTGGGTGTCCCGGCAGCGCCGTCGCAGCTAACCGGTTAGCGGTCGCCGCTCGACGTGGCGATCGAGGATACGCGCTGCCTCTGAACTGACGTGTGGATTGTCGCGCATGGCCCACAGTCGATCCCGTGCCCGTCGGTACGTCAGGCGGTGGTCAACAATGGGCTCTGGATATTCCGCCAGTTCCAGCACGCGCTCCATCGGCGTCGCCTCACTGGGGTCATGCAGCAGATGCAGCGGGACGTCACGCAACTCGGGCAACCAGCGGCGAATAAAGCGCCCATTGGGATCATGTTCCTGCGACTGCTTTACCGGATTGTAGATTCGGATCGTGTTTGTCCCTGTGACCCCGGCTTGCATCTGCAGTTGGGCATAGTGAATGCCGGGTTCGAAATCGAGGAACAGCGACGCCAGGTGAGCCGCAGCATCCTGCCACGGCTGCCATAGGTGATGGCAGAAAAAACTGACCAACATGGCTCGCATGCGAAAGTTGGTGTGGCCGGTTGCCTGCAGGCAGCGCATGTTGGCATCCACTATGGGGAAGCCGGTGCGCCCCTCACGCCACGCAGCTTGCAACTCAGCATCGGGCGGCCGGAGCATGTCCCGGTAGCCCCGGTTAACGTCTTCGTACTCCATACGGCGTTCCATCTCGAACTTTTGAATGAAATGGCAATGCCAATGCAAGCGCGATTCGAAGGCCGCCATCGATCGGTCCCATCCGTAGCGCTGTCGATTGGCTTCCAGGCTCTGGTAAACCTGTCGTATGGATAGATTGCCCCATGCAAGATAGGGAGAGAGCCTTGAACAATGTTCCCGGCTCGCTGTTGGACTGGACACATTGCCTTCATAGTCGCGCCCACGGTCACTGAAAAAGGACTGCATGCAGGCATCTGCGGCATCGGGACCGCCTGGCTGGAACTCAGCATCTTCCGTCACCCAACTCGCGGGGGGGCTGCGTAGCAAGAGTGCCACCAAGGGCCCGTCACGACGCCAGGGCTGGGGCTGCAAGTGTTCAAGGTTCGGCTGTATCTGGGGCGAGTTCATCAGTTCGCGCCAACGCCTGTTCCAGCCTCGCCGGTCGCGGCGCCCCCGCTGGATACCGTTGGTTGCTGTTTCCTGCCATGTAGCACCTACTGCTTTGAGGTAAGTGGCAACGGCCTTGTCTCGTTGAAAGGTTATCTCAAGGCCCGTCTCTTCGTGGCTGTATACGGCGGCCACGCCAAATTGCTCGTGCAGCAATCGAAACACCGACAGAGGATTAGCGCTGAACACGTGAACTCGCGCACCGAAACATCGTAACGACGCATTGATGTCGCGCAGGGACTCGCCGACAAACCGCCAGTGCCGCGATGAGTAGCGGGGGTCATTGACAAGTTCGGGCTCAAAGCAATACATCAGGAAGACCGGCCGGCCTGCAGCAATCGCATTCGTCAGTGGCGCGTGGTCGCGCAACCGCAAATCGCGCTTGAACCAGACCACGGAAATACTCATGGAATCAGCTCGCCTGTTGGCCAATCCACCGCTTTCATTGACTCAAGATCCAGCAGGTCACATTCGCCCCGGCCAAGCGTCGCCCGCAGAATACGATGGGTATCACGGTCGAACATTGTGCCTCCCGCTCCGTCGACTGCCCTGGCCGCTTCGGGTGACGCATAGGTGCCGAGATACATCCAGTTGTGCAGCAAATGGTATTCCTGCGCAGGCTGGTGCATATCCGGTTTTTCGGCCAACTCGCGCAGCAGCACCGGGGTCGTGATTGGCCATGCACTGAGGCGCCGGGATGCCAGAGCGCTTTGGAGCCGCGCGTTGTGAGCATCCGGCGCTTCGCCCCCCACACAGGCGCCCTGGCAGCGTCCAATCTGGCGCTGGAAACACGGCCCCTTGCCGCGCTCGAGCCCAAGCACTCCGGGACAGAGCTGCTCTGACCTGGCGAGCTTATCCATGGCCTGGCGGGCGTGATAGCGGCTACTGTAGGAACCGTAGGCTGCACGAACGTCCAGGCCTTCCAGACTGAAGCTCTCAAGCTCAGGTTGCAGGAACCCCGCGGCATTGGCAGTTAGCACGATCGACCAGAGCCTACGGACGGAGCGCTGGCGCCGATTGTAGAGGGGTATTTCACGTTTAATGGCCGCATTCTCAAGTAGCAACGCCCCGGCCTCACCGGCCGTGGGGCGAAAGTCGATGCGCCGGGTGCCATGCAACATTCGCTTCTGCCGCTCAGTCTGGCTGGAGCTGGCGTAGTGGGAGCGAATGCGACTGCGCATATCAATGCTCTTACCCACATAGAGCACCTGGCCCTCACCATCGAGAAATCGATATACGCCGGGACATCGCGGGGGCGCTTCCACGTATTCATCCCCCAGCGAGTACTGCGGCTTGCATGCCGACTGCGCCAGCGTCATCCAGCATCCCTCGGCTGACAGCTGGGACAGGTGTAGAGGCGCCGACTGCCCACTTCCTCGCGGCGAATCTCGCTGCCACAGCGATAGCAGGGATAATCAGCGCGCCCGAACACGTAGAACCGTCGCCACTCACGCGTCAATCCCTGGCGCTGCAGCGAGTTCGACAGCCGCGGCGCCAGTGTGATTCCACCGGTATCGTAGCTGCGTCGGCTAATATCAAGGGTGCTCCTGGCCAGCCTGCCGCGTTCACCGCGGGTCAGGTCTGCCGCGGTGCGCTTCGGGTCCAGGCCGGCATCGAACAGAATTTCGGAGCGCAGGTAATTGCCATTTCCCGCCAGAAAGGCCTGGTCCAGGTAGAGAGCTGACAGCGACTTACCAGCGAATCTGGCATCCTCCAGCCGCGCCGCCACGGCCCGCCAGGTGAGACGGCGGTCCATAATATCGGGTCCCAGTTTTTGCAGAAACGGATGTTCGGGCAGCTCTGCCGTTGGCCAAACACTGATATCAGATGCACTGTAGAGAATGGCGCTGTGGTCGGCAGTCTGCAGCAGGAGGCGCATTGAACGAGTGGTGTTGGGGAGTTTCTTGCCCTCGACCACCTGCCATACGCCATACAGCTGGTTGTGCGAGTAAATGCTGTAGCCATGATCGAAATGTGTGAGCATCGCCTTGCCCCGGGTTTCTACATCCACCACCTTTTGGCCGCGTAGCTGGCGCGCGTATTTCCGCAGGCGTGGCAGGCCGAATCGCACGGTGTCGACCACTTCGCCGACAAGCACGTCGCCTATAGCGTCGGCTGCGCGCCGTATTTCCGGGCCCTCGGGCATGATCCTCTCCCTGCGCTGGCGCAATAAATAGACAGTTGCTGAAGATACGTCCAGGTATTGGCCACTGACCAGACAACGCCCCCAATTGAAGTCGACAGAGTCTGGTCTAGTGGCAAGAGATCAGGGTACGTCTGCCACCCGCTCGAAGGTCAGGCCGGCGCTCTCCTGCAGGCGCTGAATAAGTACACTTCCCATAGCTGAGGCCGGCGTCCAGAAACCACCCTCGCAGTCCAGGTCGTCACGGGCCAAACATATTGCGGCCTCCGCCAGCATCTTGGACGTGGAGCCGTAGCCCGGATCCCGGTCGCCGGTGACGCGAGCCACCATGTCGGCACTGCGATCAGTGGGGTGGACACCGTACAAGTAAATATCGAAGAACCCCTTCTCGCGCTGCTCCTTGCTGGGCCCCTCTCCCGGGGCAGGCAGGAAGCGCCTCGCAATGGCCCGCAGTGGCGCAATGGCCAGCGATGCGGTCCCCGCCGTCATCGCCAGCCCGGCGAGTTTTGACGTCACCGCTCCCTGTCGGGCAGGGGCGAGCATCGATTCGGAGTAACTAAAGTTTTCGCCCCATGCGAAATCGAGCAGGGCATTGCTGCGCCGTACGACACGGGTATTAATACCAGCCATAACAAAAGGCAGTGTCCAGCGCTGAAAGTCGTCATCGTAAAGTGCGCTGGTCTGATCATTGCCATCCGGCCCCCGCGGCGCCCCCTCGGGCAACAACGCATAGGGGTCAGCTACCACCTCGCGCACCTTCCGGTCCTTTCCCGCGGTCTCCATGATATTGATCATGCTGGCAACCGTGCCGCCACTGAACGCGCCACTGAAGCGATCAACCATGAGTTTCACTTGCTTGGCTGGCACACCATGTTCCGCCAGCATGGCCTCCTGTAGAAACAGCGTACCCAGGTCTGAGGGAATACTGTCGAAGCCGCAGGTATGCACGATGCGCGCACCGCTGTCCCGGGCGTCAGACTCGTGTCGCCGGATCATGTCTCGCATCCAGGGCACTTCCCCTGTGAGATCACAGTAATGCGTGCCCGCGGCGACGCAGGCAGCCACCAACTCACTGCCGTACAACGCATAGGGGCCCACCGTGGTACAGACTACCGATGCAGAGGCGACCATAGATGCCAGGGCATTGGAATCGCGGCTATCGGCAACAACAATCGGGGTATCTGGGGCATCGATGGCGTTAGCGATCTCACGCAGTTTGTCTTCATTGCGGCCGGCTATGGCCCACACCAGGTCTTCGCCATTGCCGTAGACCTTCTGGAGGTACTCCGCCACCAGCCGTCCCGTGAAGCCGCTGGCGCCGTATAGAATGATGTCGTAATCGCGCACAATAATTCTCCTTATAGCGATGGGCTTGTTACGCAGGGTTGCCGCCGTTGTCTCTCTCCGGCTGACCGATCAAATATAAGACCGCTGTCGCGACAGCGCACACCAGGGCAAAACCCGGCAACACCACCGGGAATGACAGCCAGTCCACGAGGCCGCCCATGGCCATTGCGCCCACGGCAGGAGCCCCCATGGCAACCATAGTCCACAAGCTGAGCACCCGCCCCCGGTAACTGTCGTCGACCACAAGCTGCGCCAGCGCCTGGCTGGACGTGCCGGCCATGGTTGCCGCCATGCTCAGCAACCCGACCAGCCCCGCGGCCACTTGCAAGTCACCCGCTCCGGCCAAGGCCAGCACCAACAATGCACTGACAACAAGGCTCAGTGCCAGCAGGCGCAACAAGCGCCTGTGCCCTCCGCCCTGGCGACTAACCACGAGGCCGCCGATGATGGAACCTGCGCCTGCAGCCGCCGTCAGGGTAGCCAATGTTGCAGAGTCGCCCTGCAGCAATACCCCGGACACCGCCGGCAGCAGTTCGATCACGGTACGGCCCAACAGTGCGTTGATAAGTGTGAAACCAAACACCAACCTGATCATTTCGTGACCGGCGGTGTAACGCAGACCAGCGCGCAGCTGCTGCCGGAAACCTATATCCTGCGAGCGCTGTCTTACCGGGGGTGCGACCCGGGTGTCCCACAGCGACGGCAGTGCCACCAGCATCAAGCCTGCGGCACAGCCATAGGCCCACGCGGAGGACGTCTGGGTCAAAATCCAGGCGCCCAGCGCCGGCCCGAGAATACGCGAGGTATTGAAGACCATTGCCGAATAGCCAATGGCGCTGGGCAGCGATTGCCGGGGCACCAACAGAGGCACCAAGGCAAGGCGTATCGGTGTATGCGCCGATGTGGTGACGCCCAGGGCTGCGGCCAGTACCAGCAGCGCGGAGAGATTGAACAGGTCGGCGGCAACAAGCACCCCCGCGATACCCGAAAAGAACGCATTCAGCGCAATGGTCAGCAGCAGGCCATTGCGTGGATTGATACGGTCAGTAACGATGCCAAATAGCGGTGATAACACCAGCGCCGGCGCCAGAGTCAGTCCCGCCACAACGCCCACCCAGGTCGCTGATTCCGTCAGCTCCCAGGCACTCCATCCCAACAGGAAGCGCAGCAGCCAACTCCCCAGCGTCGAAAAGACAGCGGAAGGAAAGTAATGGCGATAGGTTGCAGAGGCGAATGCAGAGCGGTGTGCGAGTTCGCCTGAGCCCCGCGGGGGAGTCGGCATTCGCACACCCTAGCGCCATCGCGTCAAAGGTCAAGCGCACCGGGCCCTGTTTCGCGCACCGAGGCCGCGACAGGTATATAGTGTAGGGGTAAACGGAGGACTCGCCCATGCGCGCACTATTGCTTGTTGCTTCCCACATTGCAGTGGCCATCTTCGGCTTTATGGCGGGGATTTTCGCACTCCCGATTCTTATGGCCCCGGATGCACCACAGGCAGAGACCGTTGCCGCTGCCCAGGTAGGCGCTACCTATACAGGGGAATTTCGACGTGACCTTAAAGACAGTGACTTCCTGCACTGGGGCGAAGGCGTGATCTCAGTCGGCCCCGATGCCATTACCCTGCTGGGGCAACTGGCGCCGGGGCCGGCATACAAACTCTATTTATCGCCCGAATTCGTCGAAACAGAGACGGGGTTTGAAGCCATCAGGTCGAGCATGGTGCAGGTAGGCCCGGTGGACACCTTCGAAAACTTTGTCGTGCCGGTCGGCGCAGACATTGATCTGGAACGCTACAACACCGTCATCATCTGGTGCGAATCCTTCAGCCAGTTTATTACCGCAGCACGTTATCGCTGACCTCTCTACCAGTGCCCGGTGCCCGGCCCGCCTTTCACCGGCCCGGCAATAGTGCTGGTCACCCAGCCGCCATAGAACTCACCCGGCTGAGGCTGCACCCGCTCCCCGTCCACAAAGCAGGCAATCCGTCCCGGGTAACATGACAGAAAGCCATCGATGGAGGCGAAGCGTTCCGACGGACCTTCATAGCTCCAGGCCACAGGCACCTTCTTCGAATCGTAGGCCAGCGCCCAATAAGTGGCCGCCCCCTTCCACTCGCAGAACGAGCGATCTGCCGTTTTTACCAGCAGAGACCAATCCACAGCGTCGGGCGGCAGGTAGTAAGTGGGCGGACTGGCGGTTTCCAGAACCCGCTGTGACTGGCGCGTGCTGACCAGCATCGCGGCGCCGAGTTGGACCTCCACCAGGCTGTCGCAGGCCACAACTTCAGGGGGACGCGGGTAATCCCACACCGACTCTTGCCCGGGGCCGGGCTCCTCAGCGAATGACGGCCGCTCCCTACCTGTGTACTTCCACATACCTGCTTCTCCTGCTCCTACGCCACAACGGGACATGACTTTTCATCGCGGGGTGTCGAAAGCGGCCTGTCACAATCAAAGTAAGTATAGAAGTCGGCTACGGCTTGTCGAGGTGCTCAGGCAGGCATGGCGAATAAGTCCAAGCTGGCCCCTACCCTTGCCAGCAATGTCTATACTCAGTCACAAGTACTAGGGAATAGGCATGGACTGGAACGTAGACCTTAATAAAATCAGCGATGCACAACTGCAGGCGGCACTTGCTGTAGCCAATATTCCGGCGCTGATGACCACGATGACGCACCTCACGAATGATTGCAGCCACCTGCGCGGTGATATACAGCCGCTGGTCATTCCACTGGCAGAAGAGGAGGACGGACTGACAGAGGCAGCACGCCAGACCGCCCGCCTGCTCGCATTCCACATACTCAGGGCATACCGCGACAGGGGCTGTCCGGAACTTGTCACGCCAAGCGATGCAATAATTGAACAGGCCATGCACTACACCACCGGCCATACCATTCCCGATGAGCAACTGCCGCTAATGCGCGAGGAACTCAATTTGTTCGGGGAGGACCGGCGTCGCGTACATATCCCTGCAACCTCAGTGCCCGACAGCTATCGGGTGTTGATTATTGGTGCCGGCATGTCCGGAATACTGGCCGCCATCCGCCTCCAGGAGGCAGGCATAGACTACCTCATCGTGGACAAAAACCCGGCGTTTGGCGGCACGTGGTACGAGAACACCTACCCGGGTTGCCAGGTCGATTCTGCGAATCATCTTTACAACTACTTGTTCGCGCCCAACCCTGAGTGGCCCGCGCACTTTTCCAGCCAGGCCTCATTGCTCCAATACTTTCAGAACGTTGTCAGAACCTTCGGTCTGAGCGCGCAAGCGCGCCTGGCAACGCGAGTGGATAGTCTCGCATACGACGAGCAATGTCACGACTGGAAAGCAACACTGGTAGGCAACGACGGCCTCGAGCACGAGGAACAGTTCAACTCGGTGATCAGCGCAGTCGGCCAATTGAACACACCGGCCATGCCGGACATCCCGGGGATCGATTCCTTCCAGGGCACCAGCTTCCACTCCGCGCGCTGGGAGCATCAGCACGATCTCACCGGCAAGCATGTGGCCGTTATAGGTACCGGTTGCAGCGCCACCCAATTTATTCCGGAAATTGCAGAGTCCACCGGGGAGCTGCTGGTTTTCCAGCGCACCCCAAACTGGCTGCTACCGATGGAGAACTACCATGAGCCCATGGAACCAGGGCTGCTGTGGTGCCTGCGCAACATCCCTTTCTATGATCGCTGGTACCGGTTTTTCCTGTTCCGTGCACGCGCTATGGATGGCCCACTGCCATTCCTTTACAGCGAACCCGGCTGGGCGGGGGAACCGCAATCGGTGGGCAGCGCTAACGCCATGCTGCGGGAGGGCATGGAGGCCTATATTCGCGAACAGGCCGGTGATGACACTGCGCTGGCCGATGCCTTGGTGCCCGACTATCCACCCGGCGGCAAGCGCCCGATTCTGGATGACGGCACCTGGATCAGCACCCTGAAAAGAGACGATGTCACGCTGGTCACCGAAGGCATCGAAGCTGTCACACCCGAGGGTATTAGAACGAACGACGGTACTGTGCATGCGTGCGATGTGATCATTTACGGCACCGGCTTCAATGCCCATGATTTCCTGTCCACACTTGACGTCAAAGGTAAAGAGGGATGTGACCTGCACCAGCGCTGGAATGGCGATGCCCGTGCCTACAAAAGTGTCACGATTCCCGAGTTCCCCAATCTGTATCTGCTCTATGGCCCCAACAGCAACATCGTCGTTGGCGCCAGTATCGTGTTTTTCAGCGAATGCGAGATGCGCTACATCATGGGCTGCCTGAAGATGCAGTTTGAGCAGGGCCTGGCCAGCCTGGAAGTCCGCCCGGAGCATTTCCAGCAATACAACCAGTGGGTGGATGAGCTCAACTTACAACGGGCCTGGGGTTCACAGTCTGTCAGCAGCTGGTATAAGAACGCCACTGGCAGGGTATCGCAGAACTGGCCGGGCACACATTTTCAGTGGTGGGAGCAAACTCGCGGGCCCTCTGCTGATGAATTTTTGGTTACGAAGGCTTAACGGATGCCGCTCCCTACCTACACGCTCTTAAGAAGGAAATTACCATTTAGTGATTGGGAGGACGCCGGGCGATGACAGCTCGCTACCAAGTCAGCCGGAATAGCTGCGCCATCCTGCTGCTGGTTCTGCAGGTTATGATCGGCGTGAATACTGTTCATGCCAGCAACTCAGTTTGCCGAATTGTCCCGCTGTTACCCGGTACACCCGACGATCCGACTAAAGCACAGACCAGCCGTTCTTACTGCGAGATAGATTTCTCACAACCATCGGTCGCGGTCTGCCCTAAAAACTGGAGCACCAGTGCAGCCATGCTGGTGTACGATCTTTCTGGAACGGCCTGGGAGGGTCGCAACACCGCCTTTGAAGCAGAGGTCTGCCCAGAGGGAAAACACGCTCGCGACAGAGCAAAACGTGAGCTTGCTGTGTTCAAGCACAGCATGAACTTTCGTGACACCAGCGGCACTTATGCGCCGGCGATTCTACTCTACGATCACTTCAGCCGCTGGTTAGGCACTGTTGTGCAGGTGCCAGCAGCGGCCGAGCTGCGCTTTGACAAAGCATGGTATGCACAACGCGTTGTGGCCCCAGGCTTAGCGCTGGCCGAGAAGCACCCGTCACGCCAAATGTTGCTCGCTGCCTGGCAGCACCTCCAGCAAGATGTGACTTCCAGAGATGACGTCAGCGAATTTACTCTCCGCCAGCCACCTGCCATCTGGGGTGCAGCGCTACTATTCACTGGCAGCCGCTACGGTGCGGAAATCAACGGCACCCGGGAATCGGGCTGGGGCAAAGGGCAGAATTTAGATTTCCAGCAGACCGCACCGTTTCTGGCATTGCGACATCCTGAGAAGCTAATGCTTGCTGTAGATGCAGGCATAGCACAGGCTAGAGCCAATCCTGTCATGTCCGAGGCTGTGGCCGACGACATCAGCCGCACTCAGGTCGCCTGGTGGATGCTGGAGCTGCTCGATATCATCATCCTCGATTACCTGCTGGGCCAACAGGACCGGGTTGGCAACATTGATTACCAGTGGCGCTGGCTTTGGCTGCAGAACAACACACTGCACAGTGAAGTGGCCACTGGCTCGGCACCCCTCGTTTCCAATGCTGTGCGCCTACGCACCACTTGGCTAAACGACAACGACGCCGGCGTGCGTGCTGGCTATGCCAACTACGCGCGCACAACAGCCATGCTCAAGAACCTCCAGCATTTCAATCCTGTCCGCTACCAGCGCCTGAAAGCACTCGCGCGCGATCTCGAAACACAGGGCCCGATGTATCAGGCTTTACTGGATAATTATCACCTGTCCAAACGTGAGGTGCTCAACATAAGCACGCGCGCAGATGAGATTGCTCGCATCATCACTGCAGACTGCAAAGCAGGTAAGTACCGCTTTGATCTGACGCCGGACAATGTTCTTGAGCAGCGCAACACTGCAACGGAGATTGCCTGTGATTAAGTGGGTGGTGCCACTGTTCCTGTGGCTCAGCGTAACCGCACATGCAGACCCTCTGGTGTTTATGGCTGATCTCAATGGTCGTTACGGCAGTGTTGAGTATCACCCCCGCATTGCAGAAGCGGTAAGCAAGGCAATTGATATGCGACCTGCAGCGGTCGTTATTGCCGGCGACATGATCGCCGGCCAAGCCCGCCCGCCGCTGGAAGCAGCACAACTGCAGAGAATGTGGGCCAGCTTTGATCGGACGGTTCACCGCCCACTGCGGGATGCTGGCATCCCGGTACTCGCAGTACCCGGTAATCACGATGCCTCGATTTATCCGAGCTTCGCTCTCGAGCGCGATGAATTTGAATCTTACTGGCAGCGCTATGAGCCAGGCGCGCTGCATGGGGAGTCGAACTTTCCCTGGTACTTCGCACTCGATGCAGGCGCGTTTCGGCTTGTGGGGCTAGATGTGACCGCGCCGGGGCCATTGCCAGCGGCCCAGGAGACGTTTCTCCGACAACAGCGAGTGGCGGCCCAAAATGAACAACAAACACTAGTGGTGATCACCCACTTACCGCGCTACCCACTGGCTGAGGGCAGGGAGACAGAAACATTTGAAGCATCTTCGCCCGGCACCGGCGAGATCTGGGTTTCGGGCCATCACCATGCGTTTTTCGACGGTGTTACATCGGCAGGCGTCAGGCATATTGGTGTTCCCGCGCTGGGCGGCAATCGGCGCTTCTGGCTGGGGACCCACCAGAAGAGCCCGTTTGGTTTCGTTACCATAGCGGCGGATGGGGCCACTGAACTGCGACCTTGGCCTGGCTATACAGCCAGCATTAAGCACTTCGGTCCCAAAAATATCGGACCACTGCGTAATACTGCGCAGACAACGCCAACACTTGCTCCCTGATCTTGTCCTCGGCGGTTCGTGGCGATCGGCACTCAGAACCAAAGTTGGCCATGGCTAGGCTAGGCGAAGCCTCGCCAAACGAGCGAGGGTGATCAGAGAGATTACCGGATATTTTTTGCCTCTATTCTGGGTGTTGAGCGCCACCTCCGACGTCGATAATCATGCGGCCAAAAGTATAGAAGTGCGACACTCGATCCGGTCAGAGCTGACGTGCTATGTTGGTTAGACCTGACAACGTGCCACCTAGAACGGATCTATGAGCCCATGAAAAGAACGCCTGAGAGTTCAGCAAGTCTGTTTTCTTTGCCCTACTCACTGTTTTGGTCGTTGTGGCTGCCTGGCTTCCTCCGCCAGCACCCCTGTCGTCTTTGACTGCTCCGATGAGATAGGTCCAGTACCCGGACTCTCATTTGCGGCCACTATCACGCTCTGTCTGGCCATGCTTGGCTGTGTAGTGCGCTTCTACCGCTCGATGCGGTCGTCAGGCTAATAGCTAAAGTCGGTCGCCGCCTCGTCCTGAAGGTTGAGCGCCACTGGCATATCCAGCGCTATCATTGCGGCTTGATGTCCAGCGCCAGATAGCTGCACAGAATCCACAGGCTGCTCCAGCAGGCCGCTGTGTTCCTCAAATATCGGCAATATCAGCTCATTATCGCCGGAGAGCATGTCATGCATCTCGATGCTAAAGCTGGTGTCGTGCACCGTCGAGGTGGATCCATCCTTAAAGCGAATCTCGGATTCACCGAAGATTGTCACATCACCCCCGGCGGCGCTGCCCGCTTCACTATCGTCACTGTAAGTCAGCGCAATAGCATCGACCCCCAGTTCGGATAGAGCAAACAGTTCACCCGCATCGGTGACGCCATTGGAATTGGCATCCTGCCAGAGGGCAAATTCTTCGAATCGTTCGTCCTCAGCATCCAGAACCCCGTCCTGATTGGAGTCGAATACCTCGGCAATTGCCGCCAGGTCAGTTTCGGCAGTGTCGCTCCACTCGGTGAACACATACTCCTGAGCCGTGTTCACTGTTCCGGAGCCATCTGCGTCGATCACCAGCAGGGCATCTTCCGGTGCCACCCATGCCGTCTGCTTGACCACGCTGGTAGATTCATCCACAAACCTCACACCGGCATCCAGGGCAAAATAGTCGATGCCGTCGTTATCGAGATCGACAACGACAGGTGCGTCGCAATCCTCCGCGGCGTCGATCTGCACCGCCGGCGCTGCGGGGTCTTCCACAATGTCAATCTGCACGGTTGAGGTTGCTGTCGTATCACCATCGCTCACCGTAAAGGTGAATTCCTCCACCGCCGGGCCTGCACCGTGTTCGAGCGGCTGCTCCAGTGTGTAGACATAGGTAGCACTGCCGCTGGCCGGATCATAGGTCTCTACCAATAAGGTGCCGCTGGCACCAGCAATGCTCACGGTGCCGGCCGTCAGCGCAGCCACGCTGACTACCACGCCATTGATGGCGACTGACTCAATGTCGTCCAGGCCATCGGGGTCACCTACCTGAAACGTACCCGACGCCCGGGTGGTTACAGGACCTTCGCCTGAACCGCACTCGAGGCCCGCTTCATAAACGGTGCTGGCGACAATCGAGTAGATGAGGTAGTCGTCGCCACGTCCTGGGGCGGTAAACACGATTTCATCAAACGCCTCGCCATTGTCCGGCGCCAGCGTTATCGCCGGATCGACGCGATTGCTACCGCCACGATGCTCGCCAGTGCCCACTACCTCGCCGTCTCTCAAGAAAGTGAAGGAGGCTCCCTCACGGGGATTCATCCAGGAGAACGATACCTCGGCACCATAGACAGGGGTATCAAAGGATACCACCAGACTCTCGCTGTCTCCCCCGCTCTGCCCAAGCTCCGTATTCGCACCAGACGCTGTTCCAGCAACACCGAAACCCACGGGCTGCCCATTGATGGAAATCGCAGCCGGATCACCGCTCAAATCAAATGCTGACACCAGAAAGTCTTCGTCAGTGTTATTCACATTCGCAGTGGTGATCTCAATGGGGTCATACTCGGCAGTAATTGTCGGCTGGTCGTTGAGAGGATTAATCGTCACCGTGAGCTGAGCGCTGTCAGTGGATCCATCACCATCACTCACGGTATAAGTAAAAACGTCGTATACAGTTTCTCCGCTGTCGAGGCCGACCAGATCTGCGGTGAGCGTGTAAGTATATGCACCGTCCGCGCCCAGCGTGAGAAAGCCATACATGCCCTGTAAGCCCACGCCGATAACACCCTGAGTAGTGCCAGTACTATCGCTTTCCTCACCAGTGCGCAGCGCCGTTATCGTAAAACCGGCGCTGTCCGCCCCGGCCACATCCCGTGCGTCGCCATTGCCAGCACCCGTCAGCACATTGCCGCTCTCCGAGGCCTCCGGCAGTGCAGCCAACGCACGGTTGTCGTCGAGCGCTACTGGCTCATCGTCGATAATGCTAATCGTCAGTACATCGTTTACCTGATCACCATCGAGGTCCACAACCTGCAATTGAAAACTCTCGACCACCTCGGTTCCTGAAGTCGGGCCACTGAGCGTATAACTATATTCGAGTCCGGTGCCGCCCAGGGCAGTGACCGTCAAAACACCGAACTCACCTAAAAAGTCTGGCCAACACCAGTGAGCGCGACAGGTCCACCGCCCCTTTCAATGGACACGATTAACGGGCCGCCATCTCCTGAAAACACCACGCTACCCATGGTCGTCTCAGATGGGTCTGAGTTGTTGTTGCCGTCTTCATCGGCGATTTCACCCGACCCGCCAGGTTCTCCCCCCTGTCCACTGGGCAAGCCTGCCTCATATACTTCGGTACCCGAGGCACCAAGATCAGGTGCACTGATGACCGCGTCACGGTCGCCGATGGTAATAGTGAGCTCAGCATTATCGAAGTCGGCATCGCCGGTCAGTGTGTAGGTGAACTGGTCGGTAACACCACCAGGCGTGTTCTCATTGCGGGTGTACTGGTAGCTGCCGTCCTCATTCATTTCAAGCACGCCATATCTGCCCAACATGGCGAAATCGTAGTCGCCTGAGTAGCCGACTACCGACACACCGGCGATATAGGAAATTGCGGCTCCATCAGCGCTTACCACATCGCTATCGGCGATCACGTTTCCCGACACGGGCCCATAAGCTCCCGGCACCAGGCTGTTCACATCGTCTGCGGCTACAACTACATCATCGACGATGTTGATCACGATGGACGCGGGCTCTGAATAGGTTGAGCCATCATCGCTCACCGCCACCCAGAAGGCATCGGTCACCGGCTGATTTGTATGATTGGCAGGGCCGTCCAAATCGTACTGATAGGAAATGCTACCCGCCTCATAGCCCGTCAAGGTGACCGCACCATACTGGCCTGCGAACGTTACCCAGGTAGTGCTGTCAGTCACATCAAGTGAAGCCAGGACTTCGATTGAAATATGCGTCTGCCCCGCCTCTACCGAGGTATCGCTCACCAGCAGTCCCGTGATGTCTGCCAGACCATCACCGTCCGCTATCGTGATAGTTCCGCCGGTGGTCGTTGAATCCTTACCCTCGGCACTGCCGTTGGGCGACAGTCCCGCTTCGTAAACCTCGGATTGAACACCTTCAATATCCGGAAGATCATCTAGCGGATGAAAAATCACTGTAGGGCTTTCATTAAGCACCCGTACGTTTACCACGGCATCAAGATTAAGCCGCTCAAAATTGCCCCCGATGGCAAAGGCAATACCCAATTCCAGCGTCAATCCCTCAGGCCCCATATCGAGCGCTGCCGGCCCCGGAAAAGTTACCTCACCAACCGTTTCACCGGCCCGGATCAGAATGGTCTCGGCATTCGTCAGGGTCAGGTTCAGGTCGGTTTCCGGCGCATATTCCAGCGTCGCTTGTACGGTGATATCGCCACCTTTGCCAATATCAGCGGCCGATAGTTCGACCTGGGTAGGGTCAATAGTGTCCACCACGTTGAAGGCAACGTAAGCCGGCACCTGCAGTTGTTCGAATACACCCGGCGTATATGCAACAACCTCCAGTATCAATGTCATACCATCGACGATAGCGTCGTCATCCTGCACAGGGAATGCGCTGGAGACTACCGGCGTACCTGGCACATAGTCTGTATCGAACAGAAAGGTCGCGCCATTATTGAGCGACACCTCAAAGGCCTGCGCGGGCGTAACATCGAGAGTTGCTATCAGCGTCGCATCGCCGGAGCCCTCCACTACAGTGACTGCTGTTATGGACAATGAGCCCGACTGTAACAACGACGACGGTGCGGATGCCTCAGGTTGCGAGGGTGTCTCAGGAGACGCAGGAATATGCTGTATAGGCGACTCCGGCGATGGGTCTGTCCCTGGAACCGAGGGCAGCTCGGGAGCTGACGCGCCAGGATCTTCAGGAGCAACCTCGAGGGGAGGGTTTTCAGACACTGCCGGCGTTTCTGGCTCGTCACCTGATTGCCGGGGCGGATCGAGAACGGGCGAGTTTTCCGGTTCTGGCGTGTCATCAGGTGTCAACTCGATAGCTTCGCCCGCATTACCCACACTATTCAGCGGCGTCTCGGCCTCCGAGTTTGCCGCAACCCCGAAACCTATTTCGTCCAGCTCGAATCCAATACGATCGACCCGCACGAAAGAGCTCCCGAGGTTACCTGTCACAGCGCCCGCCGCGGGTTCCTCCAACAGATCCATAAGGTCGCCGTCGTAGTTTCTCAGCAATGCCTCTAAATCATCGGGTGCATCCTCTCTCGACGACTGAGGCCCTTCAGGCACATGCTGTTCGGTCATAGCGGTAGACAGTTCAGCGTCTTGATTCGCTGAGAAGGGAAGATCCCAGGCGCTGAGCTCAACGTTGGCGTCGGGACTTTTGAGCAATTGCTCACCGGCTATCAGGCTGTCACCCTCATTGAGCTCACGAATTTTTCCATCCAATCCGCGGACGAAAACTACGCCCTCCACTTTCGCCACTGTACCAATAATCTGATTCATCGATTCCTCCGGCGCCTGTGAAGGCGGTTCGTATATCGTAAGGAGGATTCTGCAATGGCTATACCAGATGCCTTTCGATTCTCAAGCAACTGTTTTTAATCGGGTTTTTTGCTTTGGGCGGCAGGTGACTCATCTCAGCGTGCAAATTGCGAATCGTCTTGCAATTCAAGGTGAGAGCAAGCGAATCAAATACCCGCGGGCGGTGGCCGCTCTTTGGCAAGCCTTCTACAGAAAGCTATCGTCGCTTCTGGCACCGGCCATGTCAGGCAACGCATGAACAAAGGCGTTCAGGGCTTGTGCATTGATCCAGACCCTGAGCAAATGACGCCGCCGCTCCGGTTCAAGCCAGTCTTCAAACGCCGTGCGTGAATGCAGGGTATAGCAGTTCTTAAGCAATTGGATATCGCCGGTGCGAAAATCCATTGGGACATAAACAGCGGGATCACGACAGATTTCGTCAATCAGGGTGAGCAACTCGTTCTGAGCTTCGGTGAGCCGCGGCACGCTCGAATCGCGCTGGGCGTCGCGCACATACCAGCCCACGAAGAATGTGCGCAAGTGCTCGCCGTCGTAGAAACAGATAGGTTTAGGAAACGCCGGGGCTTCGCCCTCTGCCTGTTCATTATTCCGGCGGTAGTACCAGGGCCGAAACAGCCGCGCTGTCAGGTCGGGTCTACGAGCAAGAACTTCATCTAACAGCGTCACCGAGCTGCAAACACGGCTCTGGCCCCCATTGCGAGGGATGTTCAGGCAGAGCAAACCGATCAAATCGGCGCCGTCAGACCGACGGGGCGCTCTGGTTTTCACGGGTATCCCGCACATGTCCCAGTAGATCTCCTGCGGCATTTTGCGAGGCCAGCGGCCCTAGCTGTTCGGCAAAAGCCCGATAGACAATATCGCTTAGCTCAACACCCCAGCGCTCCGCGGACAGCCCCGGCACAAACGGAACCCTTTGCCCTGCGCCATTGTTTTAGCCAGCTCCAACACTAGCGGCACCACACTGGGGATAGCAGCCTGAATGGCCACGGCATATTCAGCTGCCAGACTACCTTCGGCAATAGTCCTGCCCATTGCCTCGAGCTCCTCGATTTCCAAGGTTGTGAAGTGCCGAACCCACAGCGCCTCCTCGGCGAAATCGGCGGCCCTCCAGGCGCGGCAATCATCGATAGGCTCACAGAGGGGCGTTTCGGCAGACATCGTAGCCCCAGGGTTATATCTATTTCATTCGACGGCTTGCATCGGCGCCTGTTCTCGAGACGTAAGGGCCTCGAGCGAAAGCACCATTGGCCTAGGCTACAGGCCGCGCCTCGTACATTTCATACACGAGCACACCTGTCTCCTGATCCACCTGCCCAGCGGACACCGCCTGGATACTGTTGAGCCAGGCGTAGCGCTCCGAGCCGGTCTGGAAGGTAGGCGCAACTGCAATCAGCCCCGTGGCTGTCTCCATCCTGCCGGTATACTCGACGAAGATGAATTCACCATCATCGGTTTTCAGTGTCAGGCGCACATCCAGCGATGCAACTGTACCGTCTTCACTAAAGGTGGCCCAATCCGCAGCGTCATTGGTTGCCAGCTCAGCATTGATCCGTTCGCCAGTGAGCTTTACCGAAGTGACGTCGATGACCACTCTGGACCCCAGAGGGCCGCGGCCGACGTTAACTGGCTCACCGAGCTTGGCCTCAATCCTGGCCAGTGGATGGAGTTCGATTTGGGGCATATTTCTTGGACCTGTGTTGTTATGGATTGCTCATGCAAGGTAACGGGAAAGCCGCAGCGGGTCCAGCTGCTGACAAGTTCTATCTTTGCCTGAGCAGACAAACCTTGTGTTTTCCTTAGTGACAATCCAAGGGACGCCGAATGACTTTAGCGCTAAACCACAGCGCTGAAATAAACCTCATCAATATCGACGACACAACGCAGTGCATTGTGGTTGACGATTCCCTGCAAAACCCCGACGAAATCGCCGGAATTGCAGCTGCAACTGATGCGCGGTTTATCTACTCTGAAAGAGACTACCCCGGCGGTGTTATGCCCTTGCGAGCGAGCGATACGGAAGCGCTACAGCGATTTATCCGCAACAGAATGAGCCGCCTGTTTCTTTTTTGTTGTGGGGGGACTGAATCTGAGCACTCAACGCTGTCTCGCAACACTACAACCGGAAAACTTCACCTGGATTCAGCGGCTATGTCATACCGATCCTGGCCTGCTTGCCAACTACGCGAACTACGCCTCCATTTACAGAGATGTCGGCTCGGCTGAAGTTTTCGCCTACCAGAAATTGACGCCTGTCAGCCAACTGTGCATCGAGCCAGTCCAACTCGCGCTCCAACACGGCACGAGACTCCTAGCCCTGTTTTGGCCCGAGCTCCATACCTCGGATCATGCCCTTACGAATCACCGGCCACATGAACTGGGTGAACAGGCGGGAAAGGATGGACAGGCCCGCCAGAAATCGCGGCTTTACTGTCGCGGGATACTCGAGCAAGGCCTCAGAGTAGAACATGCGACGGGTATGGAAACCGATGCTTTCGCCAAAGCGCTGTTCCAGCGCACGCACCTCCGATGCGTCATTCTCGGGTGTTAACCGCCTGAGCGTGCTCGTGCGCTGCTCAACCCAGTCAATGATGTCACCTGCCCCCTGGGTGTAGATGCCATCAATCTCCAGGGTGGGCAAGGTCGTGCTGGTCAAGCCACAACGTGAGGCCCACACACTGTGCAGGCCTGGCGCCAGGCTCACCAGTTCGTGGGGAAGTATACAGATAGTACAGCGCCCAGCGGGCTTTTTCGCAGATGTGAGAAATCGAAAAAATATACAGAGAACGCATAGATTTCTCCTGAACCGGGTAGCCGCATACTTTGCGTCATGGTCGCTTGAGACATCGAATAGACGAAGCCTACATATTATCACGAGCCCATGGTCTATGGCGGAATGTTGGCCAACTCACTTCGGCTGGCTCAGAACATTGCCTACGCCGCCTCACCGCAAAAATTGCGACGTCCCGCTTCAGGATAGCTACTGCTATCGGTGTGGCCAGCGCAACGTCAATCTGTAGCGGTCAATTTACCTACTCCTGAGGGACACGGTGCGGGAGGCGCTCGACATCAATGACCGCATTGCACGCACGCTTTGGAGCCTGATGGCACAACCAGGCCACGTCATGGCCAGCTACCTGGCCGGAAAACGGCAACAATACACGCCTCATCTGCCCACCGAACTTCTGCTGGCGCTACGATTCCTGCCCGTGGGACAATGGACGGGAGCACGACCAATAAAGGCATTGCAGAAGACATGCAGATATCACAATCCAAAGCCGTTATCGGGCTCGTACTGGCCATCTGGACAGGTATCGCCAGCGCTGCCACGTATGAGACCGTGATCACATGGACGCCCGATACGGCCAACTTCCCGGATCATTCTGACGACGCTGCCAACGGCGATCGCGCCGTGATTAGCTGGAGCACCGATTTAAGCAGTGGCAGTGGCAGTGGCAGTGGCAGTGGCAGTGGCAGTGGCAGCTCAGCGGACATCATCGATCTGCGTGTCGACCTCTATGGAAACGGCGTGTTAATTCAAACGGACAGGGCAGTGATCAACACCATAGTGCAACCTCTTCCGGATATCGGTGTGGGCCGGGAAGATCTCCCTCTGGACAGCGCAGTAGACCTCGACTTTGACCCGGATAACGCGCCCAGTTTCCTGACATATGTCGATACCGCCCGTTACCATCCCTGCCCTGGGTGGCTGGAGCCTGTTCGGGGGCATTGGAGCAGTACTATGAGGTCGTGTACCGCGGCGACGCTGAGCGCGCAGCCGTAACCCCCATGCCCAGAGCACCTTTATATTCAAAACGCGCCGATGAAATCCTTTCGAGGGCAGCGATCACCCATCCACACACGCTCTACGCGCAGCTACGTGAGCACACACCGATCGCCCGTATTGGTGACTCAGGGTTCCATACCGTAGCGACTTGGCCGCACATTGAGGAAGTGCTCGGCCGGGAGGATGACTTCTCGGCGAACCTGACCGGGGTTCTGTATCTGGGCGACAGCGGCCAGCCAGCGTGCTTTGAGCTTCCCCAGAGCGGCTCTGCCACTGTGATTGCCACCGCAGATGACCCGAGGCACGCGGTCCACCGGACCCTCCTACAGCCCGCATTTCTCGCTGCGAAAATAAAAGCCATGGAGCCACTCCTGCGCAGTTGGGCCAGCGCCACCCTGGCGCCGCTGGCGAGTGAAGGCGGTGGCGACTTCACGGCCTTGGCAGAACAGGTACCCGCCAGAGCCGTCGCGCACCTGCTCGGTCTACCCCAGGAAGATATGCCACTACACCGGCAGTGGGCCATGATGGGCGGTGATATCCTGGCGGGCAAAATCACCAGTGAGCGCCTGGTATATCTGGCAGAGCAAACAACGCAAATGGCCACTTATTTGGCAGCGCAACTGGACGCCGTGCCAAATCACATCGATGCTGGTGCCCATTCCCCCATACTATACTCGCTGGCCAAGGCCATAGCGCAGGAAACCATCTCTCGGGAAGAGGCTGTTGGCATCGCGATTGTGTTGTTTGGTGCGGGCGGCGAATCGACCAGCGCACTGATTGGCTCGGCCCTCTACCGACTGGCGGGCGATACAGAACTGGCGGAGCAACTTCGCCGCAAACCAGCGCTTATACCCCTGTTCATAGAGGAAGTGATTCGCCTGGAGCCGCCATTCAATTTCCACTATCGGACCGTGCGCAGGGCCTGCACACTCGGAGGTTTTGACCTGGTACCCGGGGACAGGCTGATGTTGCTATGGGCGGCGGCGAATCGCGATGGGGCAAGGTTTGTTGATCCTGACACCCTGCGGCTAGATCGAAGGCACAGCAGACAGCACCTCAGCTTTGGCCGCGGAATGCACTTCTGTATCGGCGCCGGCCTGGCACGACTGGAAGCGAAGATCATCGTGGAAACGGTGCTGACTGATCCGCGAAGGCTAGAGCTGATGACAACACCCAAGCCGGTGTACGCGGACAGTATTTTTGTGCGGCGCTTTGAACAACTCCCTCTGCGCTTTGCCGATTGAGAACTAGCGCCCCAGGATTAATAGGCATCGGCAATCATGGCGCACCATGCGCCATAGGCTTTTTCCTCGGGCATGGGCCGGAGCCAGCCCTGGCTGTGCATTTGTTCCCCGAGCCAGTACGCCATCCAACATTGCAGATACGTCGAGGGATGCACCAGGTCCCAGAGCACGGCGCGGGATGCGTCTTTGCACACGGTGGAGTTAGTGGCAAATACGCCGAGGGTCATTCCGCTATCGCAGCAATCTTGGAGCGCCCCCTCAGCACCTGCGGAACCCAGCAACACCTCATTCGCGACGAGATTGAACCCCAGTTCTGCCGCGCCGATCTGCAGGTCGAAAATCCGTGTAAACCATTCGCTGACATCGGCGATTTCCACTTCTGCCCCCGGCGACTCGGCCCGAAATTCAGCCACCCTTTCAGCCAGCGCCCGATTGTGCCAAACAGTCAGCTCATGCAGCCGACTGGAGAATTCCAGCAGCCGCTCCTCGTCGCTGGCGAAATCACGGGACACCAGAAAACGGTCGTTTTGCACCACCATGGGTGTCTTGCCGAGATACGGTAGATTAATCACCAGAAAGCGCTGCAGTGCGAGACTGCGCAGATATCCAAGGTGCACTCGCAGCGAGCCAACCACACGGGCTACAAGCTCACGGTATCCATCCTCGGAGAAAGACTGACCTAACAGCGAACTGATCGAGCTGTCGTAGGCCTCCTTGGAAATATAGTCATTGGCCCCGGCCCACAGCACGGCAACGGTGTGTGCATCATGCTGGACAGCCCCGCCTTTGAGATAACGCGTGGCGTAGTTATCGATCTGGTCTTCGAGATCGCCACTGACGAAGAACTGTCCGTTGGTATAGATCCGCTGGATTAATTCCTCACTGCTCATGGGTTCGCGGGTCGCAGCCATGGCACCACCGCGGGCGTGGTTCTGCAGGGCAAGATTGGCAGACACTTCCAGGTAGTCGGTCCACACCAGCACGTTGGCAAAACGCCCCACCCAATAGGGTTTTCGCGGCACCAGCTTTAACCGCCGGCGCAGATTGCCCGTGTCACTGAGGCTGTCGCCAAAGACGACCAGTCGAGTGATTTTGGCCCGCTCTGACCAGTCATCAAAAACAATCGAGGTATACACGCCCGTATCCGGGTTCAGGGTTCGCACCAGGCCAGGTCGATACAAATCTCCCCGGCGACGGCGCGCCAGGGTTTCGCGGCATACCTTGCGCAAGTGAAGATAGGGCTGCTGGGGATCTAGCGCCCATTCAGGGTCCTAACTGATGGCGGCGGTCGCCTGCACAAACCCGTCGTCCAGCTTTCCGAGCACGAAAATCTTAGCGTCATTCGGTGTGCGTGCATTAATCCAGCCCTTGGGAGCCGCCGATTCGGTGTGCTCGCCGGGCTCTAAACGTGGCTTCAGAGAACTCTCGCACTGCACCAGCCAGCGAGTTTTCGCAGCGGGCGTCGCCTGCTCCGCAACGGGCTGTGACGTGCTGCAGCCGAGCAGCGCAGCGCTCCATGTGAACAGCAGAAAAGCCCTGAGCCAATGCGCTCCCGCGTTACTCGCCTTCCCAGCTCACGGTTCTTTTGCGCATTAGCGAGAGGCCATGGGCCTGATCGTAATAGGCCGCCTCATTCACAAATGCAACATGGACACTCTCGGGATAGTCAAAGGGAATGGTCTCCCCGTCCACGCTGATAAATATCGGATCCCCGGGCGACAATTCACGGTAGTCTCGGTCCTGTAACTCGGGGTGAATCATGCCGCAGATGGCGCCATGTTCATCGCGGGGCAGATGCAGCTTCTCGATAAACTGATACATATCCGCCTGCCGCGGCGAAGGTAAGCTATCTTCGCCTCGGGCACGCAAGTCAATGAAATCCAGGGCGTGCGCGAGGGCACGGGCGGTTTGCTCGAACACGTCCCAGCGCAACAGGCCCTGCGGTACAGGCCCCACCTCGATGAGCATGCTGTGCTGGCCAATCGAACACAAGAAGGGGTCTTCATCGCGTGTGCAGTTCTCATCGAAAATCACCACATCGGGCATTTTTTGCTGCACATACAGCGCCATATCCAACGCCTGAGGGTCGTGCTGCTGCACCACCAGGGTGACTCCCATATTAGCGGTGGTGGTATGCAGGTCGATAATCCAGTCGGTCGGGCTATCCGTCCCTTTAGGCCCATACTTTTCGTTAATCTCGTGCGCCAGCACCTGCTCGCCGTTCTGTGGCTCGGTGTTCAGCAGCGCCGCTGTGAAGCAGCGATTCAGATCCTGTTCGAGATAGCGCCTATTGGCGGCCATAGCGGGCAGATTGGCGAGCAGGGTTTGTGCCGTAAAGCTGTCGCGGGAGAGTTCCTGGAGATTGCGCTGCAGGCGCCGGACAAGGTGTACGCCTGTCACTTCATTGCCGTGTGTGCCGCCGACGATTAACACGCGCTGGGAATCAGCCATTACAGACCTCCTGAATGCATAGCTGATTATCTTGCCACATTCAGGCCAGGATTACCGAAAGCAACCCAGCTAGCTGATGCCCGGTTGTAGCCGCTCAACGCCCGAAGGTGGGATCAGAGCAAGCCTCTGCTAGAAATGACATTCAGTCCCAGGCTGGGAATGGATCCTCCAGTGAATACCAGTATTCTTTGCCACGCAGCACTTCCTCTTCAGTGAGTAAGCAGTCATCCAGCAACCGGGTGATTCTGGCTTCATCCAGGCCCTGACCAATGAAGACAAGTTCCTGACGCATATCACCAAAAGGCTCAACCCAATTGTTGTGAATGGTCTTGATCAGCTCAGGGTCACGGGGCCATTTTTCCGGCGCAATCGCTTTCCAGAACATACCCGCAAAGCCGTAGTGGGCAATGCCTCCAGCCTGGCTCCACTGACCCGCGAATTCCGGTCGCGAGGCCAGCCAGAAATAGCCTTTGGATCTAATGGGTCTGCCGATGTCATCAAGGCTGTGAAGAAGCGCGTGAAACTTGGCTGGATGGAAGGGCCGGCGAGCTCCGTAGCTGAAGCTACCAATCCCGTATTCTTCTGTCTCCGGCACATGCTCACCGCGCATTTCCTTCAGCCACCCCGGCGCTTGCTGGGCCCGAGCAAAATCAAATCGGCCGGTATTGAGAATCGCATTAATGTCCACTTTGCCATTGGCGATCGGGATGATCCTGGCTTCGGTATTCAGGGTTCTGAGGATGGCCGTCAGGCGTTTGATGTCATCATCTTCGGCCAGGTCCGTCTTGCTCACCAGAATCACATCGGCAAACTCCACCTGGTCGACCAACAAATCGGTGACATTACGCTCGTCGTCTTCACCCAACGATTCGCCCGTATCCTGCAGGGACTTGGCTGCGTCATAGTCGCGCAGAAAGTTGACTGCGTCGACTACCGTCACCATGGTGTCCAGAGTTGCCACCTCTGATAACGACACGCCGTTTTCGTCAGCAAAGGTGAAGGTTTCCGCTACAGGTAATGGCTCGGAAATACCCGTCGACTCGATCAGCAGATAGTCGAATCTGCCGTCTTGGGCCAACGCCGTCACTTCTTCCAATAAATCTTCACGCAATGTACAGCAGATACAGCCATTGCTCATTTCGACCAATTTTTCTTCGCTGCGGTTTAACGAGACCTCGTTGCGAATGATTTCAGAGTCAATATTGATTTCGCTCATGTCATTCACAATGACTGCCACCCGCTTGCCTTCACGGTTATTTAGAACATGGCTGAGCACGGTGGTTTTACCCGCCCCCAGAAAGCCCGACAATACTGTCACGGGCAGCGTGTTTTCGACATGGGTTTGCATCAGTTCTACCTCCGGCTAACCGGCGCTCAATCCTGCGACGTCAGCAAAACTTAATTCCATGGCCAGGGCGACCATATTGAAGTAGCGCACCTCGGAGGTCGCTACCCGCTCGTCAGCTTTCAATACTGTTATCAGTGCGTTCAGTATCGCGAGGCGCTCAGACTTTGGTAGTTGTGGCGCCATGCGAGCTATGTATTTCTCAAGTGGCGCGGCTTCGTACAATTTTGAGCGCGCAGCAATCCGAATGTCGCTACTGGCAACGGGCTCGTCCAGCATTTCCTCGAGCGTTTTCTTAACCACCTCAACCTCGACCGGGTGGGTATAAGCGTCCGCATCTGTGGCACGCGCAAGCACCATAAGCAGAAGTTCCCGGTAAATTTCCCGGGACGGCTGGGCCTCTTCTCCACCTCCAAACAAACGTCTTACGTGATCCAGATCGACTAGAGCCATTACTCATTCCTCTACAGATTCATAACAGGCAGACTCTCGCACAGGCACACCAAGCTCTCAAGGAGCAGCGATCGATCAGGACGACTGCCGCTAAGAGAACAGAGGAACGACACACGCACTATGCCACGATCAGGCTGAACGCGGCAGGTGAAGAGAATGTCTCAACTTAGATGATACAACATATCATTTATTATGGCAGCGATATTAATTGCGTCAAGTGCGCCGGTGTCGCTGGAATTGGAGTACAGTTACAAGCAGCGCCAGAATGCTGATCAGGGTGATCTGCAAGGGCACGGGTACTGGGGAAGAGCCGTTCTCCGGCGGGACCGTACCGCTTGACGGCAGCTCGGTGCCCTGTTCATCGCTCTCACCGCCTAATACCAGGCCATAGGGTGAGCGAGGATCTGCCTGGGCAGGAATGACTACCGTACTCGCACTGTAGCCGCCATGCTGGGGGGGTAAATGTCACGTCGCTAGAACAAGTTTGATTGACGGCGAGGACCTGCCCGGAACAACCGTCGACTGCCAGCGCAAACCCGTCACCGACGGTGAGTGTTCCCAGCGTCTGGGGCGCGGCGCCGTCGTTGATGATCTCCGCTGTCATTGCGGCGCTGGTACCACCCTAAGCCACCAAGCCAAAATCGAGGCTCAGCGGGTTTGCAGTCAGGCTCAAAGGGGCCGGCGGTGCCATATCACTTGCCAGGATCCGAAATTCGGGGAAAACAGCGAAGATGTGGGGCCAGCGCACTGCCAGCTGGGCCCGAGGCCGGAGCCCAGGCACTTATTTACGAAATCGATGGAGCCATTACCGTCGAAGTCAGTGCCAATAAGATAGATAGGGGCAGGCTGTTAATCCACCTGGTTACCGTCGATAGTGTAAATCGCCGTACCGATGCTGCCGGCGCCATTGCCCCCCGCGATCACGAGGAAATACGAGGTGTCTGCCTGTAAATCGGTACTGCCGGTGTATTGGCTAAACCCAACGGGGTCGGTGGGACCACTTAGAGCACCCACCGGATTCCCAGGTTGAGCGAATGCGTCCATATCCCAGATTTCGACAACGACATTACCGGGCGCCAGCAGATTAACGGCATTGATCTCTACGCCATCCACCCTGAGAAACTGATCATCCGTGACAAAGGGAACAGCAATATAGTCAAGGGAAGATATGGGTTGATAGCCATCCGTACTGGGTTGGTTGAAGTTACCCAATACGGTATTGGGCACTGCATTCGCACCCATGCTGACACAGAGGCACAACAATCCCAATGCCAAGTGTTTTGCCAAAACGGAACCGCCGCATGTGTTGCCCGTCATGCACACCCCCCGATCGAATTCAAACCTAACTGAACTCACTGTAGCTCCAGAAATCGGCAGGCAAGAGCCCCTGCCTCACGACAGCTAAGTCTCGCTCAGAGCCCCGCTGCGCCGCATACCCAGACGCAGCAGCAGATAAGCCATGAGCCCGGCGGGCCCTGCCATCAGAGTCGCGAACAGCAACGGCGTTGTTAGCCAGTGGTTGATATTCTCGCGCCGCGCATCTCTGACTATCCACGCACCAATGAATAAGTCGAACACCAGATAGTGCACCCAGCCTGCCAAGGCGGCCGAGGGGCTTTGGAACAACAGAATCACCGCCTCGAGGCTGCCAAAGCTCGCCCCTTCTGCCGCCGGAGGGCCGAAAAAAAAGGCATAAATATAAACCGGCCCCAGCAGCAAAGGTACCCAAATAGCATGCACTATACGCTGGGTTAGTGGGTGATGGGGCAACAGGAACAACAACAGCCAGGCCGGCAGGACTGCGTAATTACAAATGAGAAACAGCGTATCTAGCGTCATCGAACCACCTCTTGTAATAACGGGCGCGATTCACTGCGTGAATCGCGCCCGCAGGGACTAGAAGCTCAGCGAAAATTCCACGCCGTAGTTTGTTCCCTGGGTGTACTGGCCGAAGGTCACCAACGGCTCAATCCGCACCCGACGTGCGTACACCTCGTCGGTGAGATTGCGACCGAAGGCGGTAATACGGTAGTCAGCCCAGGCGTAGCTCAGGGTCAGGTCGAGGTTCTCAATCGAATCGATGGTGCCCAGTGGGTCGTTATTGAGAATCGTCTCAATCTGGTCCTGATAGCGGTAGGACAGATAGGCGGAGAAATCACCGGGGCCAATTGTGCGCGTGTACGTAGTGGACAGTCCAAAGGTGTTCTCGGGCGCATTGCGCACGATCAGACCGGAGTTATCCGTGGCGATAGCGTCGCCGTTCAAATCGGCGACAAAGTCATCGTATTCCGCGTCCAGATAGCCGTAGGCTGCGCGCAACGACAGGCTCTCGGTCAGCTGCGCCTGCAGCTCCAGGTCGACACCGAAAATATCGACGGTCGCCGCATTAACCACGTTCGTGGCAACAATACCCGGTGCCGTTTCAATCAATACTTCTTCCTGCTTATCAGAGTAGTCGCTGTAGAACACCGAGGCATTGAAGATCACGCGGCTCTCAAACAGCGTGCTTTTCATGCCTAACTCAAACGTATCCACGAACTCAGGATCATAGGATTCAGCTGTGGAGAAGTCGGTGTTACGACCGAAGTAGCCGCCGCTCTTGAAGCCCTCTGCATAGGATGCGAAGAGCATGATGTCTTCGCTGTAGTCATAGGAGGCACTGATCTTGGGTGACAACTCGCTCCAGTCGTCACTCAGGTCGGTCCGGGTCAACGCCGGCTGCGACATGGTCAGTGGGTCGTAAAATACGGAGTTGCTGCCGGTAAAACCTTTCTCTTCATAGGTGTAGCGCAGGCCACCGGTAATGGTCCACTTGTCACTGATGAACCAGTCGGCCGAGAGGAAGCCCGCCCAGGCCATGGTATCCTGGGACTGCTCCGCGTAGCCGATCGTCGTTGGTGTGAAACCTGCACCCCCGGGTACACCGGGCACAATCGAGCCAATCTGGTCGAGCACGTAGAACAACTGGTGGGTAGAGAAGTCCTGGGTGTATTCAGATTCCCAGTAGTACACACCTGCAATCACTTCCAGGCTATCGCCAATTTCAGTTGCGAGACGGAATTCCTGGCTGAACTGGTCGTAGGTTTGCTCAAAGCTCAGGAACAGGAAAGGGGCGGGACTGGCGTCATATTCCGAGACAGTGTTTTCTTCCTGATCACGATAGCCGGTAATGAAGGTCAGCACCGCGCCACCGAGAATCCAATCGACCGTCAGAATGCTGGTGTCATACTCGGTATCGTTGGGATTGCGCCCATTCATGGAGTTGTGTTCTTCGTCGCTGCCTTCATCGAAAGCCTCACAACCCTGCTCAGGTCCCCATGGCACGAACGGTATCGGCGACAGGGTGCAGATCAGGTCTTCCGGCTGGTTGAAGTTCGACCAGGCACCGACATCGGTCTCGTCCTTGTTCTTCTCGTAGTGGAACTTGACGCTCAAGTCATCGGTAGGTTGACCCAACAGCGCAAAGCCATAGGTTTGATAATCGTCGCCGCCCACATCCTTATCGAGTGTCGTGTTGTGGATCCAGCCGTCACTGTTAATCGAGTTGGCAAACAACTTTATGCCAAGCCGGTCTTCGATAATCGGCGCATTGACCACCGCTTTATAGTCTTCCCGCCCCTCACTGCCTACCGTGATGCTTGCGTCTACACCCCAGTCCAGTGTCGGATCGGTGCGGATAACATTGATGACCCCGCCGATGGTGTTGCGGCCGAACAGCGTGCCCTGCGGCCCTCGCAGCACCTCGATGCGTTCGATATCGAAGTTGTTGAGCAACTGACCGCTACTCACCCCTAGGTATACCCCGTCGAGCATGACCCCAATGGCAGGATCAAAGCTCTTGTCGATTTCCTGGTAACTGACCCCGCGAATACTGATGGAGGAGCCACCTGGCACGGTATTGATATTGCGGATAATCACATTCGGGGTAATACCCTGAATGTCTTCGAGCCGGCGGATACTGGGCTCTTTAAGCTCAGAGGTGATTGCGGTCACCGCGATTGGCACATCCTGAACCGATTCGGCGCGCTTGCGGGCCGTCACTATGACCTCCTCTAGCGCGAGACTCTGCTGTTGGGAATAGGCAGTCGATGGCATCGCTGCAGCCATCAGGGCCAAGGAGACACTCGCGCCAAGCACGCGGCGAGGGCTAACGAAACGACAAGCTTGCATACACACCTCAGAATCTTATTTGTATTATTTTTGAACAGGATAGCCTCACAATGACAATTAAACAATCCGTTCATCCTGTTTTATTTTCAGAAAGATTGCTCTAGCATGCACAGGTCCGGCGGGATTCGCCCGGCCAAATGCGCCACGCAGCCGCGCGCCGCAAACCCGAGATTCGCGGAGACGATATCTATGAGCCCCACCCTGACTACCCTTGTTATTATTGTTTTCGGCCTGTTGATAGCGCGCAGATTTCTAGCCCCCGTGTTGGTCGGCCGCTGGATAGCGCGGTTGCGCGCTGACCCTGCCATTGACGAGTACAACGCAGCCAGCGCATACAGCCAAAGGGGATTTGACCCGGTCCACACCGAGCTCGGCCGTGTCGCTCTGCCCATTCAGGGTGAGCTTCCGCCTGACTTGCAAGGCGCATACCTGCGCAACGGCACCAACCGGCAGGTACAGGACAGTCGCTCGCGGCTGCACATGTTCAATGGTGCCGGCATGCTGCATCAAATCCAGTTCCGCGACGGTCAGGCGTGGTACTCAAACACCTTTGTTCGCACACCCAGGTTCGAACATGAGCGCGCCGCCGGACACGAACTCTATCCCGAATTCGGTGATATCGCAGGCAATGGCAAGAAGGGGTTTGCGCGCATCATCAGCAGCGCCATGGCCCAGCGCTTTGGTCTGGCGCCAAAGATGAGTAACGAGACCAGCGCTTCCTCCACCACGGCGATTCAGTACCATCACGGCAAACTTTACGCTCTGCAGGAAACCGCCCATCCCTTTGCGCTGGAGACGCGCATGGAGAACGGCCACCTGATCATTAGCGGCAAGGGGGCATTTGACGAATTCGACGGCGTGCTCACCGGGCCCTTCACCGCCCACCCGAAGATAGATCCCGCCAGTGGCGATTGGCACTCCTTCAGCACCCACCTGCAAAGCGGCAAAATCTTCTATTCAGTGCTCGCCGCAGGGCAACTGAAGTTTTACCGCGAAATCGCCGAGGCCAAGCCCGCCCTGGCTTTCGTCCACGATGGCTTTCTCACCCCTAATGCCGCAGTGTTCCCGGACTTGTCACTACGCTTTGATGGCGGCCAGATGTTCAAGGAGCACGCCAGTCCGTTTTACTATGACCCCGACTATGAGATGCGCTTTGGCGTCATTGATCGCAATGACCCTGAGCACGCGGAGGTGCATTGGTGCGATACGGGCATGGACGGCCATATCTGGCACACGGTGAATGGCTGGGAGGAAGCCCGCGCTGATGGCGGCGCCGATCTGGTCCTGGTGGCGCCGGTATTTCGCGCCTATCCGAGCAATGTGCCCATTCACTTGCCCCAAGAGCCGCATGCGCACCTGTATAAATTCCGTTTTGACCTGGCCACCGGTGAACGCCGCGACAGCCGCTGCCTGCTGGAACACTTCTATGAGCGCCCCAGCTTCAATACCGCCTGGATAGGCAAGCAGACCCGCTACGCCTACCTGCTCGACGAAGAAGGCGCGGGCGGCGTCATGGCCAGCGGCGTGCTCAAGTACGACATGATCGACGAGCAAGCCGTGGGTGAGTTCAGCTACGGCGACTACCGCGGTGGCGAAGCCTTGTTTGTGCCGCGCGAAGGGGCGACGGAAGAAGACGACGGCTATCTGATCGAGCTGCTAATGGCAGACGAGGACGCGGCTCTGCTGGTGCTTGACGCCCGCAACATGACAGAACTGGCCCGGCTACCACTGCCCCAGCGCGTCCCTTACGGTGTCCATGGCTGCTGGCTCGATGCCAGCCAGCTAGAAACCCTGGCCTGATATCGCGATTCTGGAATCTCACGCGGCCCGCTGTGATCAATGCGTGATCAACATAAGCAAGACTTATGTGACCACTTAGTAAATATGAGTTGTGCCGGGGCGGATGGACCTAGAATGACCTTTGCGCAATAGGACTGCCCACAAAGAACAATGGCAAATATCAAGGATCGCTGTGCATCTCCAGCCTGGCGACCACGCCAGAGTTTGCCTTCGCTGCGCCACTAGCGACGCAGCCCCGCAGGATGCAGGGCAGACAACATTTAAGCCCAGATGAACGCTGCTTCCGGCCTGGTCATAGCTCGGACAAAACTGACCACTGCAAAAACGCCACAACCAGAGCTCTTCCACTTGTTACACGAATGCGTGTACCCTTGATCAATTAATCAGCCGACCAATACCCCGACCCTGTGATTTCCGCCCTCAAACAAGCTCAATCCGCGCGCATTTTTGCGCTGCTGGCGCTGCTGCTTGTGGCGGGCATGCAATCGGTTAAAGTCGCACATGGCCATTTCGAACCTAGTGAAGAGGTCGAATGTTTGGTCTGCGACACCTGTTCCCTGCTGGCGGTCACAACACCGGCGGTCACACCCCTCTCTGTTTTNCAAGCGGCGACGACTAGCAGTGACACTACGCTCGCTGCTTATCAGGCACTGAATCGCCACTACGACGGCCGCGCACCCCCTCACTTTTCCTGAATTAGCCCCTTTTTTACTATTTTTTCAGGAGAGAACCATGAAGCGTTTGATATGCCTCGCAGTCGCTGCTGCGTCCGCGTCGGTCGCAGCCGAAGACCGTACCCTCGAGCACGTGCTCGTTTCCGTGCCCATTCACAAACAGGAGGCGGACACCGCCCTGCCCGTCACCATTCTAAGCGGTGACGAATTGCGCCGCCAGGCCGCCACGACCATTGGCGAAACTCTCGGCAACCGTGCCGGTATCGCCAATTCCACCTACGGACCGGGCGTCGGCCGACCCGTGATTCGCGGCCAGCAGGGCCCGCGCGCCATTACCCTGCAGAACAATATTCTGTCTGCTGATATCTCCAGCCTGAGCCCGGATCATTCGGTGAATGTTGAAGCGCTGACCGCCGAGAGCATCGAGGTTTTGCGCGGCCCCTCCACCCTGTTGTATGGCGGTGGCGCTATTGGCGGCGTCGTCAACGTCATCGACAACCGTATTCCACGCCAGCCGGTCGATGGCATCGACGGAGCGGTTGAGTATCGCTATGACGACGCGTCTGACATGGACGCGGGCGTCTTCATGGTGGAAGCCGGTCTTGGGAATTTCGCCTTCCACCTCGATGGCACGACACGCGAGACCAGTGATCTCGATATTCCCGGCATGGCCATTGATGAGGCGGCGCTGGAAGCTCAGGAAGAACTGCTTGGGCATCATGACGAACATCACGATGACGAACACGGTGATGAACACGACGAACATGATGAACACGGTGAAGAGGAGGTCGAGAACACCGACGGCTATATCGCCAACACCGACAGTGATACCGACGTTCTCACGGGTGGCTTCAGCTTCCACTTTGGCCAGGGCAGCTTTGTCGGCCTATCCGTCAGCCACCTGGAAAGTGAATATGGCATTCCACCGGGCACCCATGACCACGACCATGGCCACGACGAAGAGCACGAGGAACATGGCGAGGAACACGATGACCACGACGAGCACGGCGAAGAGCATGATGAGCACGACGAGCACGACGAGCACGACGAGCACGGCGATGAACATGACGAGCACGAGCATGGCGAAGAAGAAGAGGAAGTCATCCGCCTCGATATGGAGCAGACCCGCTACGACGCCATGCTGCACCTGCAAAACCCATCGGACAGTATTGAGGCCGTGCGTGGTTTCCTGACCTATACCGACTACGAACATGCCGAACTCGAAGGCGTAGAGGTAGGCACCATGTACAACCGCGAGACCTGGGAAACCCGCCTGGAGATGGTTCACGACGCGTTCCTGGGCAACAACGGTGTGATCGGCCTGCAATATCGCGCCGACGAGTTTGAAGCCGCCGGCGAGGAGGCCTACGTACCCAAGACCGACAGTTCAGAGCTGGGTCTGTTCCTGCTGGAGGACTTCCACAGTGGTGACTGGATCTACGAGGCAGGCCTGCGCGTTGACCTGGTGGAGCGCGACCCGGACGCGGCAAACGCCTCCGAAGAAGACTTCACCAGCTACTCGATCTCCGGTTCCGCACTCTGGCAGTTCAGTGACACCTGGCAGGCCGGTGTTTCACTGTCGCGCTCTGCGCGTGCTCCGGCCACTGAAGAGCTGTTTTCCAATGTTGACGCGATGGATCCAGAGGAATACGTGACGCACGCGGCCACAGGCATCATTGAGGTCGGTGACCCTGATCTGGATGAAGAAGTGTCAGTCAATGCTGACCTCGCCCTGCAGTGGCACGCGGGTGAATCCTGGGCAGAGCTGGCGTTCTTCTACAACACCTTCTCCGACTATATTTTCCTGCTCAACAGCACCGAGGAAGTCGACGAAACCGCTATCTACTTTTACGAGCAAGAGGATGCGGATTTCTACGGTGTCGAACTGGAAAGCGAATTCCATCTGACGGAAGTTGGCGGTGGCGCACTGGCCCTGGGTCTGCGCGGCGACATGATCAGCGGCGAGTTTGACTCCAGCGGTGATGTTCCGCGACTCCCACCCCTGCGTCTGGGCGCCTCCCTCAGCTGGACCGGCGATGCCTTCAGCACCTGGGTGAGCGTGCTCGACGCCGCTGATCAGGACAACCCCGGTGACTTCGAAACCGAAACAGACGGCTATACCCGCTGGGATATGGGCGCGGACTATCGCTGGACGTTCTCAGACAACAGCGACCTGTTGGTGTTCTTGAAATGGAAGAACATTGGCGACGATGAGATCCGCCTGAGCACCTCGTTCCTGCGCAACTACGCGCCGGAGGCCGGCGAGTCCGTTGAAGCCGGTATTCGCCTCAGGTTCTAAGAACTACCTCACACTCGCGCCGGCCGGCTCTGGTTGGTCGGCGCGATCCCTCCTCCACGACCCACCCTCAAGCCCTAACCGGCGAGCGCTGCCAGTTCGGTGAACTGGCTTCTATCACGACAGCCATTGACCAGAAGGTAATTATATAGTCAACGATCCTACCCTATGCTCTTGTTATCAGCAGCACAGCCATCGGCCAAGGACGATTCCATGACAGCAGAAACATCGAGCAAAACCTTTGACCAGGACCAGTTTGAAGCCGAATGTATTGCGGGCATCACGGACTGGGTCGCAGAGAATCTGGGTGGCACGGTCGTCTCTACCAAGCGTCTGGAGCGTTGGCGACCACAGTGGAAAGTGAGCTATACGGTCGACGGGCAAGAGCACGCTGTGCTGGTGCGAGGCAATCGCCCGAATGCCGGCGAGCACGACTTGCGCTTTGAAATGGATGTAATGGCGGCACTGGAGGCCAACAACATTCGGGTGCCGCATATCTATGGCTGGATGGACACCCCCAAGGCATTCGTCATGACCTGGATCGATACCGAGGACCGCGCCCCGGGCATGCTGCACACCGCGATTGAAAATCCCACAACCATGAGTGACGAGCGCTGGCAGGCCATGCTCAGCTACATGGATCACCTCGCCCAGGTGCACGCTGTACCGGTCTCCGAATTCACCCACATCAAGTCGCTGTCCGAGCCGCCCGAGACCGCTGCCGATATCGCCCTGCGGGCCACCGAGCGCATGTATATGGCCGGTGTTTACACCAACAACAACGATTCCGTATTCGAGTTCCTGCAGCACTGGCTGCGCCGCAATGTGCCCGAGCACCGCACCAAAGCGAGCTTCATAGCCGGCGATGCCGGCCAGTTCATGTCCGCCGGTACCGAAGTTCTGGCCCTGCTGGACTTCGAAATTGCCAGTATCGGTGACACTCACTGGGACCTGGCCTGTTTCCGGGGAAGACACCCCTATGAAAACATGGGGGATATTCCTGCACTGTACCGACGCTACGAAGAAGTCACGGGCGAACCCGTCGATCTACCGGTGGTGGCCTATCACACCGTGGCCTTTTTACAGTTGGCCGGTATTGCCACTAAGTTTTTCGGCGACCCCAGAGCTATTGGCGGCAACTGGATCGAGGGCCTGCTTGAATACGCGAGCATTACCCGCCGGGCCTGCGAAGCCATTGCCGAGCTACAAGGCTTTGAGCTGGACTACGACCTCACGCTGCCGGAACCTGCCTTCAAAAGCCTGGAGGAATCGGCACTGGAAAAAATGCTCGCTGATATTGCGCGGCTCCCCACCTCGAGCGCCTTTCAGGATTGGGAACGCGACCTGTTACACGCCATTCCGGAATTCCTGCTCAACCACAGCCGCTATCGCGACTGGTTCGAAGGCGAAAGCATTCGCGACATTAACGAACTCACGGGGGGACGTCACACCGATCTGACAGCGGCGGACAAGGCTATCGTCGCCCTCATCGCCCACAATGATTCCGATGACGACGAAGCGCTGGTGCAGATCATGCACCACCGCTCGCTGCGTTTGTCGATGATTATTGCAGGCACCAATCCTGACCCGGACAACCCACTGTTCCACATTCTCGACCCGATTCTCGCCGCGGCGGACTAACTCGTTCAGCCGCGCTGGATACCGCGTATAAATATATCCAGCGTGGTTTCAATGGTGGCCCGGTCGTAGCGCGGGATCGTCCCATGGCGGCTCTCGGCAATCAGCAGGGCGACCTGGGTGCGATGAAAGATGGTCGCAACCTGTCTTGCGTCGACATCCCGGATAACGCCGTCGCGTATTCCACGCTTGAAGATACGCTGGGCCCGGTCGCGCCAGCGCTTATTGCACAACACGACCTGCTTGCGATACTGCTGCCCCAGGCCCTCGTCGTCACGGGCGAACAGAATCAACACCGGATGCTGCTCGACAAAATCAAATGAAGCCAGGAACAGGGCGCGCAATTCACCGAGCGGATCATCCTCGACCGATGAGGCACGGTGTTCGGAGAGTGTCGACCACTGGCGCAAGCCATCTTCGATGACCGCTGAGAAAATGGCCTGTTTGTTACCAAAGAAGTGAAATACCAACCCTTTGGACACACCGGCACGCTTTGCGACCGCATCCATGGTGGTTTTCTTGAAACCACGCTCGGCGAAACACGCGCCCGCTGCCTGCAATACTCGCAGGCGCTTGCGCTCAGACTCCTGTTTGCGCCGGGCCTCGTAGCCGGGCTCCGTGGGCATAATACCTCTTGGCCTCACTCAGCCCGGCCACAGCCGGATTCCTAGAAACGGTAAGCCAGCGTAACGCCGTAAGTGCGCGGCTCCAGCAGGAACTGGTTTGTCGCCAGGCCTACATTCTGGTCGCCCAGGTACTGACCGGTGACATGGTCGTCATCATTGAGATTGCGACCCCACAGCTCGGCAAACCAGGACCGGTCGGCACTATACAGGGTCAGAGTGGCATTCCATACATCCCACTCTTCCACGGTGTCGTTACCGGTGTTGAAGATACGGGTGTAGAACTCATCCTGCCAGTAGTAATTGGTTGCCGCGACCAGTTCCATGCCATTGCTGAAGTCAAACCCATAGGACACGCCCAGGTTGACGGAGAAATTGGGCGCATTGGGCAGCTCGTTGCCATCAAGGCTCTTCTCCAGGCCCGAACAGGGGAAGATCCCCTCAGGGCACCCGGCACCGATGTAAAGATTGCTATTGGGGCTTGAGATAATATTCTCGGTGGTGCCGAGAGTATTGATGTCCGCGGTATCCAGGCTGGAGCCGCCATCCATCTTGGTCTCCAGCCAGGCGATATCGGCACTGAAGCGCAAACTGTCGGTGGGAACCCAGACAAATTCACCTTCAAAGCCCTGCACCACGGCGTCATAGTTCAGGTTCAGCGATGTCTGGTTGTTAATGGTGGAGATCTGCAGCCCTTCGTAGTCGTAGTAGAAATAAGTTAGATTGGCCTGCAGCGTCTGGTCAAACAGGCGCGACTTCAGGCCGACTTCAAAGGCGTTAATGTATTCAGGATCAAACTCGGCCAGCGAAGGGTCTTCCGCAAGCACCGGCGAGTCCGCGGAGATCGGGTTGAAGCCACCCGACTTATAGCTACGCGACAGTGTGACATAGGACATCATGTCGTCGCTCATATCCCAGGTAACATTGAACCTACCTGTGGGTTCTTCCCAGGAGCCGCCGAAATCCTCATAGCCGCCGCCGGGAACCGTGGGGTCAGTCAGGAAACCCAGATAAATCGTGCGCTGCTGCGAGCTCTTTTCCTCTTCGCTGTAGCGCAAACCGGCGGTCATCAGAATGGAGTCCGTCGCCTGCCAGTACAACTCACCGAATGCCGCCCATGTCTCCAGCTGGTAATCGGTTGTGTCATTGTCAAACAGACGCTGCTCAGGGGGTACCCCGGTGGTCTGGCCGAACAATTCAAGAGCAGCCGAGTACACGTAGTAGTGAACGTCCGATTCATAATCCAGGTAGAATCCGCCCAGCATAAAGTTCCAGTCGCCGTCGTAGTCTGAAGCGAGTCGCAGTTCAGCGCTGTACTGTTCAGGCTCGGTGGTGGAGCGGTCGGTTGAATAGGCGCGGTCCACGGTAATCACACCGTCGGGGCCGCGATTCAGATCAACCGGCACTGGCCAGGGCTCTGACGCCACCGTGAAGTCGTAATCGTTGCGTGCGTTGAAATCCGAGGTGTGGTAACCCAGGACGGTGGTCAGGGTGTAGTCCGAGAAGTCCATGTTGGCTTCGAACGAAACCATCAGATCTTCCACTTCGTACTTCGGCGTAAAGTCCAGGTACTGTTTGCGCGGATCAGCGTCTTTGGGGGAATTGGCAAAGTCATCCGCAGGGAACGGCTGGCCAATAATGCCCGCGGCGATCTGGGTCAGAAAGCCGGTCACCGTGGCGCCACTGTTGGTGGGCTGGTCCGCTAGACCCGTGGGCAAACAACCCAGAATAGCCTCCTGGTCTTTCAGGCATCGCTGGTTGCTGCCGCGCATGCGGCTGGAATCTTCTTCGAAGTAATTAATCACCAACGTGGCATCAGCGTTGTCGCCTGCCCATCTAGTCGATGAGCGCAGCGACCACATATCGCGATCATCCACATCCTCGCCATCAAACTCGTTGTCTACAAAGCCATCGCGCTTGCTGTAGAACATGGCGAAGCGCTGGCCCCAGCTATCGCCCAGGGGAATATTCAGCGCGCCTTTCACTTTGGCGTGGTTGTAGTTGCCCACCTCCAGATTGATGTTACCGCCAAATTCGTCCGTGGGTTTGTTGGTAATCATGTTGACCACGCCCGCAGTGGTGTTGCGGCCGTAGAGCGTACCTTGGGGGCCACGCAGTACTTCCACCCGCTCCGCATCATAAAACTCGGTTTCGAATATTCGCCCGCCGTTCAGGTAGACACCGTTGAAATGAACACCGGTACCACTGTCAGAGGCGGCGCCAATCGCAAGGTTACCAATACCCCGGATGGAAATGGCAGCGGTAGTGAAATTATCTTTACTCATCAGCATGTTAGGCACGCTGAACTGGAGATCCAGCGGCTTGCTGATCAGCGCGCGGTCAAGCTCTTCACCACTAAACGCAGTCACTGCCAGCGGCGTATCCTGCACCGTGGTGGCGCGCTTTTCAGCGGTAACAATAATTTCTTCCAGAGTGCCCACGGACTGGGCGAGAGCTTGAGTGGTTGCGACAGTGCCAAGAAGTGCGGCTACCACCAACTTGCGATCAAACGGCGTACGTTGCATATGGTTTACCCTTGATTATTTAGTTATGGGAAAACTGAACACTTGCACGGTAACAGAAAAATAATTGGCGGGTCTAGCATCAAAAACCAATGACGCGGTATTGTCGCAGACCGTCATGTCCTCCCGGCCGTTGACCGGCCTCTGGACTGACGGAGTAAACATGAGGGTGACAGTGCTATCAGCGCACTTTGATCAAGACTCCCAGGGCCGCAACCAGGAATACAGTACAAATGACAAGGCGAGTGCTGCCCCTAGCACCGCGATAGTCAGCACATCCCGATAGGGCATTTCGGGTGGCCAGGTGCCATTCTGCTCCATCGCGAACAGCGCCCACATCGCGACCACTGTTGGCGCCATGGCAATTACCCGCTTTAGAATTCGCGTCACAAGGCCCGGCATAGCTTCACACTTCTCCGTTTTTGCTCGTCGTGTAAAAGAACCGTAGCACGTTTCCTGTGGCGTCTTTTCGTCCCCTATCGGCACGGAAGCCCAGTACCGAGGGCAATGCCAGAATCGGAGCTCATGGAACTGGGCTACGGCAGCCGCCATTTCTGGAGCACCGCATGATAGGAATACTAGAGAGCAAGTGGATAAACGGCTGGCGCCTGTTTGCATTGATCGCCTTTCCATTGACTGCCGTGGTGATCCTGGAGCTGACCCAGACGGACGTATCCGGCGGCGCTGGTGTCTCAGAGATGATCGGCTTTTCGGTGCGGCTCGCAGTACCCTTTATCTTTCTGGCGATGGCTGCCTCGGCGTTCCAGGTATTATTTCCAGGGCCCTTTGGCCGCTGGTGGTTGCGCAATCGTCGCTATATCGGTCTGTGCTTTGCTGTCGGTATGGCTTGGCAAGGGCTGTTTATCTTCATTCTGTCGACGGTATTTCGCGACTACTATCTCAGCGAAGTCTATTACTTCCGTGATGAACTGGAGGGCACCTTCGGTTACTTGTTCCTCGCAGGCATGATCGCCACTTCGTTTCAGATCACCCGTAAACGACTCAGCCGCGGTCAGTGGAAGTTCATTCATACCGGTGGCACCTACGTGCTCTGGGGTTATGCCTTCAGTGTGTACTGGTGGAACATGTACTACTACCCGGACCCACAAACACTGGATGCTGTTTACTACTGGGCGGGCTTTAGCGCATTCGCTCTGCGCATTGCCGCGTGGGGCAAGATACGCCTCAAGACAAGTGACGCGGCCAGCTCAGCCCTCGCCAGAACCGCGGGCTGGTTGCTCATACTGGGTGGCCTAGTGATGGCAGCTACCGGGCGGGCGTGGCAGGACGCTGTCACCACCGCGTTCACAACACCCGCGTGGTCAGCACAGCTCGAATTGTGGCTGCCGTTCTGGCCCCTGGAACCTTACCTGTCGCTGCTGCTCATGGGCCTTGGCACAGCCATCCTCACTCACAAAGCAGCACAGCCGAGAACTGCAGCGGCAGCAACCTGAACCTGAACCTGAACCTGAACCTGAACCTGAACAGAGAGCCACTAGCCATGATTAAAGGAAGGTGTGAATGCAAACGGGTGCAATACCGAATCGATGGCGATATCCGCGATTTCAGTCACTGCCATTGCAGCCAGTGCCGCCGTCTGCACGGTGCCGCGTTCGCCAGTTTTGCTGGTGTCCGCCGTGCTGACTTCTCTTACGACAGCGGCGAGTCGGACCTGAAATGTTATGCCTCTTCACCCACCCACGGCAGAGTGTTTTGCGGCCATTGTGGCTCAAACATTCTGGTGGAATTACAGGCAGAGCCAGACGAACTGTATCTCGCTATGGGCACAATTGAGGGAGATCCCGCGCTTCCGGAGGGCTACCACATCTTCGTTGATTCGAAGGCGCCCTGGCACTCGATCAACGACTCGCTCTTTCAGTACCCTGCCGAGCCAGACGAAGACTAGGCTCTCTCGGGCGTTGCAGGTGGCGCCTCGCGCAGCCGCGCAGGCTGCCAGTCCGGCGGACCAAAACGATAGCCCAGCGCCTCACCGAGACTTTGCACTCCTCGCATCGAGCGCCACTTCACATGCCAATCGATGGCGTCTACGTGTATCGCGGCGATCGATCACCCCGATTTCAACCACTCAAAGCGCCGGATAAAAGCGAACTCGAGGACCTGGTTCAGCTTATCAGCCAACGGATAAGTCGCTGTCTGGAGCGTCAGGGCTTGCTGGGACAGGACACCGAGAGCGCCTGGCTGGGACTGGAGCCTGCATACGACACGGATGCCATGCCTCATCTACTGGCTAGTTCGATGCTTGCTGCTGGTCCTGTACCGGGTAAGATGATAGGCCCTGGGCTCGTGGCCAGCGCACCGTGGGTGGGGCTTGGCGCCTGAGTGTGGGCTGAACGGACGAACCCTGCGTTCAGGCATCATGTCTGACTGGCTTAAAGCAATCACCATAAGGAGAATAGCATGCTAACCATTCATCACCTGGGGGTATCCCAATCGGACCGTGTGGTCTGGCTCATGGAAGAACTGGGCCTGCACTACGAGCTGAAGTGGTATAACCGTGGCGAGGATTTTCTGGCGCCAGCAGAATTTCGCGCCCTGCATCCCCTGGGAACCGCCCCGATTATTACTGACGGCGACCTGGTGATGGCAGAGTCCACGGCGATTGTTGAGTACATTTCACAGCGTTACGGTGAAGGCAAACTATCGGTTGCTGTAGAAGACCAGGACTATCCCAATTACCTGTACTGGATGAACTTCAACAACAATTTCCAGTCAGTCTTGTTTATGAAGATGGCCTACCAGGCCGGCGGTGGCGACCTGGCGGCCGAAGGGCAGATAGTGGATGTGATGCTGCGTCGCGAACAGGGCCTGTACGACTACCTGGAGCAGCGTCTTGGCGAGTCCGAGTACTTGGGGGCTGCGCGTTTCAGCTGTGCGGATATCATGGCCATGTTCAATCTCACCTCGCTGGAGATGTTGGGGGCCAGGCCAGTCGACGAGTCACTGCCCAATACCAAAGCCTACGTAGAGCGAATCTGCGCGCGGCCGGCCTACAAGAAGGCCATGTCCATCGTTGGTCCCGCCGCAACGCCCCCGGCCTGATCAGCCCGGTAGTTCCACCGGCTGGGTGTCCAGCCAATCTCGTAACTTAAGCGCTTCGTCGCGGTAGGTCTTGCGCTCGGCGCAATCGAGCCCGGTGCGGCGCATAGCATTAATCAACCAGCGATCCAGACGACCCGGCAGCATTCCGGCGCCGGGCGTACAGCAAATGTGGTGCCAGTGCAGCCTGCCGTTTTCAAAGTGCAGTACTTCGCCATTCGGATCTGGCGTGTAGGCCAGCTTTGCAGCCTGTGGCAGTTCAGGGCCCGTCGTAACCGAGCGGGCCACAATGACCCAGGTATCGTCCTGCGGTTGGGCCAGTGACAGAAGTTGCCGGTAGTAGCGCGGCGTCGGCAGCCCTAGATCAAAGCGTCCCCAGGCCAGTTGATGCTGCTCGATACCGGTTGCCGGTGGCGCCGCAAGCGCTTGTACCTTGCCGCCGAGAAACTGGGGATACCAGGCGTGTGCCGGCAGTGACGCCTGGTTGTAGAAAACCCCGGCGAGCCAATCCAGGCGTGTGTGCGGCTGCCCTTCGATGGCTATGTGAGTCTGGTAGCAGTACGTGCCGGCCGAGGCCTGCCAGTGTCGCCGGGTATCGTGGCAATTCACCTCACGGTGGTTCTGGCGATGCTGCGCCGCCAGCGAGCACAGCCGCTTGCAGGCGTCCGGGGCATCATCGATAGCCTGTTCAACGGAAACTTCCCGAGCTTGCATCTTTATCCATGTCTACATGCTGAGTCGGCAAACAGGGTAAACCAAAACTCCGGCCGGGGCGTACTTCTGTATCATACGCTAACGACCTCAAACCCAGCTGATGGAGTGCTTATGAAACCTGTTCTCGCCGCCATGGCTTTCAGTCTGTTGCCTTCCGTGACTTTCGCCACCTGCCCCGACTACCTGGACCAGGAGTTGCGCAAGCTGCATTCCCAGGACACCGTGAACCTCTGTGAGGTGCAGGCAGGTGGCCCCATGTTGGTGATCAATACCGCCAGCCACTGTGGCTATACGAAGCAGTTTAAGGGGCTGGAGGCACTGAACCAGAAATACAGGGACCGCGGCCTTGCGGTGGTGGGTTTTGCCAGCAACGATTTTCGGCAGGAAGCCAAGGATGAAGAAAAGGCGGCGGAAGTCTGCTACGTCAACTACGGCGTCACCTTCACGATGATTGCGCCCAGCCATGTTAAGGGCGATGAGGCCAACCCGGTATTCAAGGCCCTGGCCAGCCAATCGGACGAGCCGAGCTGGAATTTTAACAAGTACCTGGTCGATGCCGATGGCAATGTGGTGCAGAAGTTTGGCAGCAACACCTCACCCGACGGCGACGAACTCCTCAGTGCGATTGAGGCCCTGCTGCCAGCGCAGTAGTTGAGTCGCCAGTCAGGCCGTCAAGTAGAGGATCAGGGCGTAGAGGCTGCGAAGATTGGCGCGATAACGCGGCAGCTCCCGGGCAGGGCGATGGTCAATGCAGACGCTCTACCGAGATGGCGCCACGCAGGTAGCATTCATCAAGCGTTTGGCTGCTCTTGCGCCTAAACCAAGAAGCAATCTCACCCGCTATCACGGGGTCCTCGCACAGAACCACCGATGGCGCGTAGAAGTCACTCCGGCCGGACGTGGCGAGGCACTTAAGACGGGCGCAAATGCGGAAGTAAAGACACCGGTCGAGCATCATGCGGCTATGACCTGAGCCCAGCGATTCAAGCGCGTATGCAATATCGACATCGAAGCCTGCAGTCGCTGCGGTGGATCCGTCAAAGTCATCGTCGAGGCGTCGAACCGTTGTATAGAGGATCAGGACGTCATCGACCGGATCCTGGCTCATCTTGAGAGCAAGGGGCAGAACACCCCCGCTTTGCCACACAAGCGATGACACATGCGACCAGGCGAAGCATGCAAAACTCACCGCTCGCCTGAGGTGGTGGGTCGGGCGGGAGGCCAGCCCGAACCGTTATTGCTGAAAGAGAGGCTCAGAAGCCGCACGCCCGGCAAGTCGGGTCCCGGTCCACATCCGATCAAAAACACGGTTCAGAAAGTGAACAGCCTCTCGAATTCAGCCATTGGATCGCTAACAGAAGATCCTCATTGGTTAACGCAAGGTCGCTTAGGCGACGCGCACCGTCCGGGCTAAGGTTAGGAGCGTCGCTCTGTGTGAAGCAACTCAATGGCTTGGCTGACTCGGTGCTGTGGAAGAGCCAGGCTTTGCAACTGCGCGGAAGCCATCTCCTGACACATCTGACCCGCGCCGTTTAGCCTGGCCACATGCACCGCTGCCCCGGAACTTTTGCTGCTTCAAAACCAAGGCCCGTATTGGCACCGGTAACCACCGCGGTTTACCCGCCAGCGACGGTACCTGCTACGCCGTGAATGCTGAACTGGTGCCCTGACTCACTGGCGAGTTGTCTTCCAGATGGGCAGCCAATGCAAGTAGCCAAAGATCAGTGTCTGCAGAAAGTGCCCACCCATGGACCCGCCCGCTGATTTCAGGACCTTGAGTACTAACAGAAACTCCAGAACATGAATAATCGGTAGGGCAATGAAAATATACATGACGATTTTCGTCGCCTCAGGCGAGGCGAAGCCAATGCCATAAATAGCCAGGCCAGCGTACACCGCCAGCGCAATCCACTTATTGGTACTCATAACAGCGTCCTGTTTGCGAGATGGATACTGCACTATAAGCAAACGGGGCCGGTGATTCACTGTCCCCTGAAGCCAGAATTGTTGGCTGCAAACGCTAGGTTAACCGGTCAGGTGCTCCAAGCGCGCGCAGATCTGCCCGTGCAGCTGCGGTGAAGCGTCTGCGGCAAAGGCCAGCAACATGCCCACCAGCGCCTGGCGGCGATACTGGACCAGGTTAATGTAGCCGTTAACCCAGTCCTGACGGGCCAGACGCTGGGCACCGAACACCTGCTGCGCCAGCCAGTGACTATCGATACGCCCCAGCAAGTGGCCACGATCGCGCGCACGCTCACACAGGCGCTCTGCCACCCGCAATGACTTGTTGAAGATGCCATCGGTCATCTCGTGCTCAAACAAGCCCAACCTTTCGCCACCCAGAAAGGCGGCGCGATAAAACGTTTCGTCCTCGCGATAAAGGGCCAGCAGTTTATCGATAAACGCTTCCAGAGATTCAATCGGATCCACCAGGTCCGGCTGGGCCAGGGCCTCGTCAATCCGATTGACGAGCTCCCGAAACAACTCCAGAACAATGTCATTCTTTTTGCCAAACAGGTTGTGCACAGTGGGGATCGAAACGCCGGAGATACTGGCCAGCTCGTTAATCGTAAACGCATCAAACCCCTTACCTGCGATCAACTCCCGGGCGTTAGCTAGAATGCGCTCGCGTCGAAGCGCCTTATTGGCCTGACGCGTGGCGTGACCGGGGGCGGTTTGGCTGTTTTCCATAGTGCTTCCAATGCTCAGCTTGACATCGCAATTTTAGCACGCGTAAAATTTTATTTTTAATAAAAACTGCACAATCACGGCCAGACCGATCTGCGGCAAACCGTGACATCCCTGGAGATCGCTATGAACATCACCACACGCCTGCTCTCACTGCTACTGTTTCTGCCATTATTCGGGGCCATTCATAGCCACGCCGACGACGCAGCCGCACTGGATGTCAGCGAGGCCAGCTTCGACTGCATTCGCGAGATGACACCGGTGCGGGGCTTTTACGTCGCTAATCTGGGCGGCGACCTCGATGCCACCCTCGCCGCGGCTAATGCCCCTGAAGGCGCCGCATACCCTCCCGGCTCAGTGGTGCAGCTAGTGCCCGGCGAAGCCATGGTCAAGCACAGCCCAGGGACCAGCCCCGCCACCAAGGACTGGGAATTCTTTGAACTGGATACCTCCAGTGAAGGCACATCGATTCGCAAGCGAGGCTACGCCGACGTGGTCAATCGTTTTGGTGGCAACTGCCTGGCCTGCCACGCCCAGGCCAAGCCCGAGTGGGACATGATCTGCGAGCAGGGCCACGGCTGTGATCCCATACCCCTGACCCGTGACATGATTGTACTTCTGCAGAAGACAGACCCTCGCTGTGAAGATAACCCGGCGCTCAGCGAAGCAGAGATCGCCACATTGCAGGCATTGCGCCAGGCGGCAGAAGCCGGCGCGGCAACTGCCGAGACCACGCTCTGATACACTAGGGTGACGTTGGTATGCTGCGCCTCGCGTGGCATACCTTCACAGAAACCCAGCAGAATATTTGAGAGCCCCATGGCCGCGCTTTTTCCACCCGACATCGTCGATGCCACCTATCTGTCGCGCGTCGATGTGACCAACGATTTCGGCACGTTTTCCCACCACAGCTTCACGCTGGAAGAACGCGAGTGGCCTTCGGTAGAGCACTACTACCAGGCCATGAAGTTTGCCGACCCGGACTATCAGGACAAAATTCGCCAGGCTGCCCATCCGAAACGAGCGCGCAAATTAGGCCGTAGCCGCTGGCAGAAAAGACGCAGCGACTGGCGCAACCTCAAAGTGACGTATATGACCCGGGCCGTTTACACCAAGTGTCGCACTTACCCCCATATCGCCGAGGCACTGTTGGCCACCGGGGACAAAACCCTGATCGAAAGCAGCAACTACGACTATTTCTGGGGCTGCGGCCGCGACCGGCGCGGTGAGAATATGTACGGGAAAGTGTTGATGAATGTGCGTGAAAAGCTTAGCGAGGAACAGGCGATTACCACATAAGATCGTCGGGGACTTCGTAGTCCTTGTACCAGTCCTTCTCTTCCTCGGTGAGATCTGCCGCTGCCTCTTCGGTACTGAAAATCACCCGGCCGGCATCGCGTTCGGCGATTTTGTCGGCCACCGGGCGCGGTACGATTTCGTACTGGTCGCCCTGCTTGGCAATGGCGAGCACACCGCCTGACAGCTGCTTCTGCTCCAGGACGGAGACGTAGAGCTTTTTAACCTTCTTACCATCGGTGAAGTTATAGCCGATCTCGCCCTTGCCCTTTTCCAGCTTGCTGGTTTCGATCAGCTGCTTGATCTGGGCGTTGATGGCCTTGCGCTGGGCCTTTTCATTCAGCGCCGCATTGAGCTCCCGATCACGCTGGGCCTTCTCCGCCAGCGCCTGACGCGCGGCCTCTTTGTTTTCGTCGACAATGTCGATACCACTGCTCTTGGCAACCCGGGTCTGCTTGCGCTTTTCCTTGGCCATTTGTTTGGCTTTCTTGGCGTCTGTGAGTCCTGCCTTGAGCAGTTGATCCTGTAGTGAACCGGCCATGCTTTACCCCCTGGTCGCTACCTGACTACGCTCAATCGAGCGCGAGAATCTTGAGATTGCGGAACGCTACCGGATCACTGTGATCCTGCAGGCCGATATGGCCCTCCCGCCCCTCACCAAAACCTTCGAAATCGCTGACAAAGCTCATCAGGCTGCTGCCAAACTTGCTCGCCGCCAACAGCGTATTCCAGGCGCTGTCACCGAGGGTGATGGTGACTGTCTGCACGTCGTTCTGCCAGACCTGAAGGAACCCATCGACGAACAGGATGCGCACCTGGTTCCACTCACCGGCCGGTTTATGCGAGGACGGGTGAGAGGGAATCATGTCGTACAGCGAACCTGAGCGATGGGAATCGATTTTGTTGTCGGAGTGACGCTCGTTGTCGAGAATCTGAATTTCCGGCGCGCGGGAATAAATATTCCGGCCCGCTTCATCCACCAGAATGAAAATGCCGCTATTGCCGCCCTCGGATATCTTCCACTCAAGGCGCAAATCAAAATTGCGGTAGGACTTGCGGGTGATGATGTCGCCGCCGCCCTTCTCGGTCAGCTTCATCACACCATTTTCTGCCACCCACTTAGGGTTGAGGTCATCGCGCTTGAAGTTGCGCCACTGGCTCATATCACTGTCGTTAAACAGCAGCTCCCAACCTTGCTGCTGCTCTTCATCCGTCAGCTGGTTGAGCTCCGCCACAGCAGGCATGGCAGCCGCAGCGGCCAACAGGCAGACGGCGATAGATGATTTCCAGGATACTTTCACGTTGCACTCTCCGATTCAGGGCGCTATTGGATCGCCCCACGGTGCGTATCGTGTAGGATATGCACAGAAAAATAAACAGGAAGTCATTCGTGATCAGAGTACTGCTTGGCCTCGCCCTCTCACTGAGTCTGCTGGCCACACCAGCCCGGGGCGACTACTTCAGCCCCGAGCCACCCTAGGCGCAGGGCACCGCTGTGGTCTACATCTATAGACCAGCCGCCTCCAACCCCGGAAAGAAGCCGCTGCGCACCAAGTCTCCAGAAATTCTGGTCGATGGCGAAGGGGCGGGGTTGCTCCGCTACAATCGCCATATCCATTATTCTCGGCCTGGCCATTACCCGTCTGCTGCATACCATGGGCATGCTGTTTCGCGCGCACAGAGAGGTGACGCTCCATTGGGCCACTGCGGTGTGGGCGGGATGTGTACTAAGCTACGCCCTGCAACTCTGGTGGGTTGGCTGGGGGTTGCGCGGCATTGCAGATTGGAATTTCGCAGGCTTTGCGGTGGCGACCGTAGGCGCAATCTGTGACTAGGGGGCTGCGGACATGTCACTGCCCGTGCCTGAGAGTGAACGAAAGCTGAGCTCTCTAGAGCACAGTCAGGGGCTGGGCAGACTCTCCGCGCTGTCACTGCTGCTTTACTTTGGCATCGGTCCCTGTGTGAACATCACCATGTTTGGCAACGAAGACTTGCCATCATTGGTCGTACCCGTGGCGGGGGTCGCACTCATACTGGCCATTATTGCCAACCCCAAAAAGCTTCGTTGTCACCACCGTGATTTCACCGCGCATACGGCGGCCAGTCTCGCGCTCACGGCCTAGGCCACCTGCCAGGCCACCGCTCCAACTGCAACGCTGCCCACCAGTGACGACACCAACACCACTGGCGACAACCGGCTCAGCTCGGCAAAGGGGTTGCCGCTGCGCAGGGTGCGCATGATCACTGGCCACTCGATAAACGCCCCGAGTGCAAATGATGCGGCAGCGCCTGCGATGTAGGACGCCCTGGCGATATCCAGTGCCGGCGCGGTTGCCACCACCACCATGAGAGCAAGTGCACCACCGACATTGCCTGCAATACTCATGACCAGAAAATGTCGCGTGCTGTTAGCGTCAAAATCCCAGTCAAATAGGAACATACCCAGCTTGTCGCGAACGCTGTAGTGCGATGAAGTTGCACGTGCGCCGACGTAATGACACCACTCATGGGCGAGGTTGACCACCAAGAAGCCCGCGACCAGGCCAGTCACGATGATCACCAGAGGGGCAAGGTCGAAATCCTCGCGCACGACGGCGAGATCAAACAGGAACAGACTCAAAATCAACATAATCAGGTGCATGGCAGCCAGGCGCAATATTGAGCGCAAGGTACCCGCGTTAGCTTCCCTGGAGTGTATTGGCTGATTGCTCATGACGTGACTCCTCTATTCCAAGCTATACGCCGCCAAACCGACCAGCAGATCAGTGGCTAACGCTCCTGCGCGTGCCAGTTGGCGACCATCTGATCGACGTCGATAGGCAGGCCACCATCGCGCCATTTGCCGGCGTAATCCAAGTCGACAGAATTGGGGGGCGGATCCGGCATGCGCACCTTGAGCCGCACCGGCATCGCGGCCGCCTCGCCCAGGATCACCGCCTCACCCTTGGACAATGACGTCAGGGCTGAGAACGTACCGCGAGCCGCATCAGGGACCATGGCGCGCACATACGCCTGGTCATCCGGGTTGGAGATGCGCAGGCACAGGAAGGAACTGCACTGGGCCAGGACCGTCTCGGATACGTCCGCTGGACGCTGACTGACCACACACAGGCCAACCCCATACTTCCGGCCATTCTTGGAAATACGCTCCATAGCCCGGCGCGCCTCGTTAAACTTGGCCATACCTTCGCGGGGAATGTACTCGTGGGCTTCCTCGCAAACGAGGAAAATCGGGAACTCCGTGCAGCGCGGATTCCAGTAGTTGAACTCATAGGCCAGGCGGCCAATCTGAGCACAGACCAGCGGTGCCACATCAAATGGAACGGAGCTGAGATCGAGGATGGTAATCGAAGCACTGGGGCTACCGAGCCCCACCAAATCGCGCATCAGATCCGGCAACTTTTCTGTGGCGTTACGCTTGGACGGCTTCATCATGAAGTCGTAGCGCGTGTCGTTCATCAGACCTTCGAGGCGCACCATCACCTGGTCAAATTTACCGTTGAGCGGCGATTTCTTCTTGCCGAAGTCCGTCGCGGCGCGATTTGCCGACTTAATATTGTCCATTAATTCTTTAATGGAGTAGTACAGTGGCGAGTCTACGGTGATGTGTCCGAGACCCAAGTGAGCGTTACTTTCCTCCTTGAGACGAGTGAGCGTCGAGCGCAAGTAGGACATCTGTACCGAGGCGTGCTCATCCTCGGAGTTGATGACCAGTTCGCAAAATTCCGAGAAAGATAGCAGCCAGTAGGGAAACTCCAATTCATCAGCGCGGAAGCTGCGGGTGAGATCTGCCGGAAACGGCGCCTTGCTGATGATACCGTTCACTTCCTTGTCGCAATATTCACCGTGCATATCCAGCAAGATGATATGGGCCTGGGGCATGCTACGCAGGGCCGACTGGATGACGCTGGTCACTGTCCAGGATTTGCCCGAGCCGGATTGGCCGAGAATGGCCGAGTGACGTCCAAAAAACGCCGAGGCGTCCATGTGCACATCGATGGAATCAAACGAGGTTAATTGACCTATATGAAATTCTGCACCTTCGCTGGTGTTGAAGATGTTTTCCAGGTTTGCTTCCTGAATCGTGTAGAGATCGGCATCGCTGGCCGGATACTGGGAGACACCGCGCTCGAAGCCACCGCTGTGCGGCAACTCACCCAGCGGACTGAGCTGAACCATTTGCACCGGTTGTCCCTGCTTATCGGTTACCCGGTAGCTGCGATCCACCATGACCAGCGTATCGCGCGTGGCACTGCGTATCTTCAGGTAGGATCCTACCTGCCCCACGGTCATGCCTTTCGCTGCCGCGGCTTCCGTGCCCGCCGTATCCAGCCTGGCGCTGAATGATTCGCCGGTCACCTCGACCAGCACTCCCACCCGAATGTCCTCAGATGAAGGACCGTTCGGTTCCCTGGAAACGGATTCGACTGTCTCAAGCATACTGCCCCTGCCTCTCGTCGCACTTTGCTATTGCTGCAAGTGTTGTAATTTTTTACTCCATCGTACAGCAAAAGTTTGTTTTTTAAACGGTTTTCCAGCTTCGCTAAAACCCTTCCGACTCGCACTCATTGCGAACCAGTTCTCACTTCTCGGCCCATCTGGACTTTTCTCAAGTTTTTCGTGGAAGGTGCCGATCATATGACCTTAAATCGGCGGAAGCCGTCGCTCGTAAAATGACCAATACTATGCAATTGCACAACATGAGAAAATCTCTCCCACGCCTGGTCGCCTACACATCACTCGCGCTGGCCCTGGGCGGATGTCGCCTGGTCATTACTACCGACGGTAAAGGCCATATCGAATCTGCGTCGCATCTGCATAGTTGTGATCAGCCAAGCTGTAGTTTTGAAATCACCGAAGAAATGACCGACACCTTCACAGCAGTGGCGGCAGAAGACTACCGCTTTGTGCGCTGGCAGGGCATTTGCAGCCGCTCGGTAACGCCGGTATGTGAAGCAACCGTTTCGCCACTCGAGGAAGAAATTGAGGGCGTTGAACCCGAAATCAAATTGTGGGCCAACTTTGAGCGCAAGTCTAAAGTCCGCACCTGGTTCAGGGACGCCGATGGCGACCAGTTCGGTTCCGCCGCTGACACGATGACCAGTACCGAACGGCCGCTGGGTTATGTGGTGAATGATCGCGATTGCGACGACACCAATCCAACCGTATACCCCTGGCGCGACGAGCTGGACGATGGTATCGACAATAACTGTAACGACCTGATTGACGAGGGCCTGGAAACAGTAGATCCGGCCGATCTACTGTATCGCGATGTCGACGGCGACGGTTATGGTGTCAATACCGACACCGTTAGTGTCGACGAACCCCAGGACGGCTATGTCAGCAAACCCGGTGACTGCGACGACAACAACGACGACATATACCCCGGCGCTCAGGAACAGTACGACAGCGCAGACAACAACTGTGACGGCGAGATCGATGAAGGCTTCCAGGAACGCGAGTTCTACCGCGATGTCGATAACGACGGCTTTGGCGATGCCGACGTGACCACCTTTGCTGTGCTCCGGCCGGTGGGCTATGCCACGATTGCCGGCGACAACTGCCCGAGTGTTTACAATCCCGCCCAGGCGGATGCGGATGGCGACGGCATTGGTAACTCCTGTGACGACTTCACCGACAGAGATAACGATGGCGTAGAGGATCGCTACGACAACTGCATGAATGCCTCCAACCCCGGACAGGAAGACAGCGACAGCGATGGCGCCGGCGACGCCTGTGACGATACCGACAACAACCAGCAGCCGGACCCGGCACCGGAGCCCGATCCTGCGCCGGTTGATTGCGAGCGCACAGCACTCGATCAGGAAATGCTGGATGCGGTTAACGCCTTCCGCGCCCAAACCCAGGACTGCGGCTCCGAAGGTGTCTTCCCGCCCGCAGGCTCCTTGCGCTGGAACTGTCAGTTGAAGACTGCGGCCGTGGGCCATTCCACCGACATGGCAGAGAACGATTTCTTCTCGCACACAGGTTCAAATGGATCATCTGCGCGCAACCGGATTGACGCAACGGGTTACAACTGGCGCGCTTATGGCGAGAACCTCGCCGCAGGTCGCAGCGATGTGAATGACGCCATGCAACAGTGGGCGGAAAGCGATGGTCACTGCGCCAACATGATGACCTCTCGCTTCACCGAGTTCGGCAGCGCGCGGTCCACCAACACCAATAGCCGCTATCGCTACTACTGGACGCAGGTCTTCGGGCAGCCTTTTTAACAGACAGGCAATTCGGGGCAGTGGTGAGGCCAAACCATGAGGCCGGCCAGGGGAAAAGAAACAGCCGGCATGACTGGCTGAAAAAAGGCCCGCCAGGCAATAGCGGGCCATGTCACATCAGGCGTACTTGCTATGCAGTCGATTAGCGGCCTCACACATGGCCTTTAATTTGGCCAGTGCAAACTCCCGCGGCAGTAACCACATTCCGCAATCCGGAGCGAGACTGATCTGCTCCTTGGACACCACCTGCATGGCACCTTCAATCAACTCAACGAGTGCTGTTGCTTGCGCCGGTCAACTGACAGCACAGGGCCAAAGCCGCGAGCATACGGAGAATACACATTTCGATACTCCTGCTGCTTCGCTCCAAGTGTAGACCAGCTGTGCTAGAGTGCGGCTCACAGGCCTGCATCAGAGAGAACATAATGACAACCGGCAACGGCAGAATCCTTGGCGCTATTGAACGCATCGGCAATCGATTACCTGACCCCACCATGCTCTTCGTGGGATTGCTCTTCATTACCTGGCTGCTGTCCTGGGGGCTGAGCTATATCGATTTCGGCCTCACTGACCCTCGAAGTGGCGAACCATTGCGCATTGTTAATCAGCTGGCACCCACCAGCCTCACCGCATTTTTCTCAAGCATGGTCGCTACCTTCGCGCATTTCCATCCCATAGGCGTTGTGCTTGTGGCCATGCTGGGTATTGGTGTCGCGGAGCACACCGGATTCATTAACAGCGCGCTGCGTGCCATGATGAGCGTGACCGGTAAAGCCCTGCTCACACCTATGATTATTCTTGTCGGCATTGTCAGCCACACCGCGGCTGACGCCGGCTACGTGCTGGTTATACCCCTGGGAGGCGTTATTTTTTATGCGGCTGGCCGGCACCCGCTAGCAGGTATTGCCGCCGCCTTTGCCGGCGTATCAGGCGGGTTTTCAGCCAACTTTGTGCCATCGGCCATCGACCCTATGCTGCAGGGCATTAGTCAATCGGCGGCGCAGATTCTCGACCCGGAAGTCTCCCTGAATCCGCTGAACAACTTCTTCTTCACCGCGACCTCCTCGCTGGTGATTATAGGTCTGGGCTGGTTTATCACGGACAGAATTGTGGAGCCTCGACTGGCGGGACAGGCCCTGGATGGTGACCTGGAGGGGTTGCCCTCCATGGATCCACTCACCGACTCAGAGCGCAGCGGACTGCGGTCGGCATTATGGTCGATGGGGCTGTGTATTGCGGTGCTGATTGCCACCGCATGGCCGGAAGGCTCTGCCTGGCGCGGCGCCGGAGGATCATTGACCGAGCGCGGTGCCCCGCTCATGGGCTCCATCGTGCCACTGATCTTTATCTTTTTCCTGGTACCGGCGCTTGTCTACGGTGTGCGCGCGGGCACGGTGTCCTCTTCGCGGGATGTCATCGAGGGCATGACCAAGGCCATGAACAGCATGGCTTATTACCTGGTCATCATGTTCTTTATCGCCCAGTTCCTCTACTCGTTCGCCCAATCCAATATAGGTATTCTGCTGGCGCTGGAGGGCGCGGCCCTGCTCAAGGCGCTGGCGCTACCCGCCGGCCTTACGATAACCGGTGTGGTACTGCTCACAGGTCTGCTCAATCTGTTCATCGGATCGGCGTCTGCCAAGTGGGCGCTGCTGGCGCCGATTCTGGTGCCGATGCTGATGGAGCTGGGCATCTCTCCCGACCTGGCACAAGCCGCCTACCGCGTGGGAGACTCAACCACCAACATTATTACCCCGCTAATGCCCTACTTCCCGCTGGTCGTGGTCTACTGCCAGCGCTATTTAAAGGGCGCCGGCATTGGCACTGTCACTGCACTCATGTTGCCCTACTCGATCACATTCATCATTCTATGGACAGCCTTCCTGCTGGCATACTGGGCGCTGGGGCTGCCACTGGGTCTGCAGTCGAGCTACACCTACTAGGGATACTTTCATGATCATGAGATCTATGTACGCGGCAATCGCCACGCTTATGCTGGCCGGATGCGGAACGGGGTCAGATACCGCGTCGAGCTGCGAATACCTAAGCGGCAACTTGCTGGAAGATCCAGGGTTCAATCAACTGACGGGCGCCCGTCGCGATCGCAAGTGGTTTGCTTCAGCGCACGCCAATAGCAAGGCCTTTACCTATGCTGCAGACAACGGCACGCTAACCATTACCCAGGTGGGCTCAGAGCCCTGGTTCCTGCTCAGTCAGTTACCCGATACTGACAAACTGGGCGGCAAAAAAATCGAGTTTACGGCAGAACTTAAACTCGACCTGACCGAATCCAAACATAAGCACAACTTCAAAATGGGGGGAGGTCTGGCCGTGTTGGCCAAAAAGAACAACAAGATCGTATTGCGCAGCCAACTGCCCCACGATCCTCACATGGGCACACACGATTGGTTCACCGCCAGGATCGTCGCCAAGCTGCCGCCGCGCACCAATATGTTACGCCTCAGCTTCCTGCATCAGGCAGGCGGATCCATGCAGGCGCGCAATCCGAGCCTGAGAATTGTTGACAAGAACTGTCCAACGAACGCCGAACCGGAGATGTAGGCTCCGACGCTTACTCGTTTTTGCCCAGCGCTGAAAGCAGGAAGCGCACTGCGCCCGTAGCGCGGTGGACATTTTCGCCCATCCGCGTCACCTCGCTGGCGACATGCTCCAGTTTTTCCTTCACTTCCTCGACATCATGATTCACCTGCTGATACGCCATCTCGCGTATCTCACGGGCCAAGGCTTCCTCGCGCTCCGAGGGCCCGGCCCGTTTGCTTAAATGCATGAGCAGTGCCACACCGACCGCATTGATTGCGGCCATGGCCAGGGCAGCTCCCGCCGGGCTTAGCACCTCTTCAAAGGCGAGAAAGCCCGCCAGGTTGAGCATGCCCAGGGCGAGCAGGAATAGCACCAACGCAAAGCCAAGATAGGAGGAGCGCGCCAGCAGGCGTCGCGCCTGTACATCTTTGACAGCGAGCTCAGCCCGGGCCAGTAGTTGCAGTTTAAACATGTTATCTGCCATCGTTATTGTCGCTCATTTACTTAAACGCCCCACCAGCACCCCAAGGCCCAGTAGCAGCAAAATAGTGGAAGGTTTTGTGTCTCGAAGGTCGTGGTCAAGGCCTTCCAGCCAGCCGCCAAACTCTTCGCGCGCACGCTGCATCAGCGTCTCCGGATCCATGTCTTCAAGCCAGGCCTGCAAATCTTCTTCAACTTCCTGGGCGGGGTCTGACCTCGGCGGCGGTGACGGCTGGTTTTCCATTTCAATCAACTCGCGCTGCAGTGCCAGTAGTTCATCAATCCGCTCGGTCATGGCGACTCCACTTCTTGTAGATCGGATACCGGGCTGGCCGGCCAATTGGATAAAAGTATGCCGAACCAGGCACTCCCAGGGTGTTGCAAGGCGAGAAACTTAATCACCATGGTCAAAGGCACAGACAGCAACATGCCCACTGCACCGAACATATACCCCCAGAACACCAACGATACAAAGACGGCCAGTGTCGACAGCCCGACCGCCTGGCCCATCCAGCGCGGCTCGATGACGTTACCGACCAACATATTCACCGCCACATAAAGCGCAATCATGGAACCGGAGATCAACAGACTACCCTCCAGCAGCGACAACAGCACCGGAGGCACGGCGGCGATAATCGACCCGACATTGGGAATAAAGTTGAGTAAGAACGCCAGAAACCCCCAGAAGGCCGCAAAAGGCGCCTCCAACAACACCAGGCCGGCCCAGACGACTGTGCCGGTGACCGCACTGACCAGAGCCTTAGTACGCATATAGTTGTTCATCGACAACAGCAACTCGGTGGCGGGCTGAATATAGTCCTTGTCACCGCCGCGAGACATGGCCTGCATCTTCGCGGGCAGATTGACAGCGTCGGCGAGAATAAAAATGACCGTGAACAGTATCAACACAAAGTTGCCCAGCACGTCGCCGAGGCCGCCGAGAAAACTGCCGAAATAGGTCATTGCGGCGGCCGGGTCGAGCGCCCGCTGCACACCTTCACGACTCACATTGAGTCCCCATCCTTCGAGCCTGGCACCCCAGAGATTGACCAGTTCCGTGAATTGCTTTTCATAACCCGGCATTGCCTTGGAAAAATCCTCGGCAGTAGAACCAATCAGGGAGAAAACGGCCAGCAGTATGGCAAATGCACCAATGCCCACCAGAATAGCCGCCAGGCCACGGGGAATGCCACGCTTTTGTAGTGCTCTCAGTGGCGCTGCACAAATCACCGCCAGAAAGATCGCCAGCAGAAAGGGCTCCAGCAAATGGGCTGCGTGACGAGCCCCGGCGAGGATGATGACAATAGAGGCGAACACCAGCAGCGAATCGCGGATACTGCTGCCACCAAACTCGGTTTCTGTTTCTGACATCCCTGCGCCCAATTGATCTATGCCATGAAAATAGCACAAGCCGAGCGACTGTGTTGCCTAACTATGAGCCAGCCCCATCATCGCGACAGGGCTGCGCGCGTCACTAGTGGGCGTGGGGTGCAACGCCCACCTGCGGCATATCAGCCAGGCCGATGTCCCGGGCATGATCCTCAAACGCCTTGTTCTTCCAGAAGAAAGCGCCAGGCATGGTGGTCGGTATCACAAGAATGTAAAACAGCGCACGCCCAACCAGCGCAACCAGAATGGCCATCAGCGCCATCGCGACCAGCACCGGCAGCGCTGCTGCCATGTCCAGCCACAGCGGTGCGCTCACAAGGCCAACCGCGGCGAGCCCGAGCAGCGCGTTGCGCGCCATCCAGGTGTAACCGAACATGGTGCGCTGTACATAGTGCGAGACGCCCCCCTCGTGGTCAGCGGCAAACATATGCCGGGCATGCACCCACAGCCCGAGACCTTCGATGATAAGGCCGACACCCATGGCTACCGCACAGAATTCCAACGCTGCGCTAGCGGGGCCAGCGACCCCATAGTGCTCGAGCGCAGCACCGACCAGCCGCCCAGCGAGGCCAAGACCGCCGCGGCCTGAGCCCACGCATGCCAACGTCGACTGCACCTACACCGACGACGTGTCCGTCAAGGAAGACAACGTCACCGAGCACTTCCTGTTCGACGGCAGCACCGTGTCCTTAGGCTCTCTGCCTTACTACGGTCTATTAACGCACGCCTGGGCCTGGAATCGCAAAGCGGTGACTGGCAGGCCGCTGTCTGGGGCATAAAGCTGACTGACGATGAATTCCTGTACTCTTCCGCCAGCGAATTCCTCGGTACTATCTCCCAGATCGCCAATATGCCGCGCACTTAGGGCGTAGACCTGCGCTACAACTTTTAAGCGCAATCGCGACCGACACTACCAAAAAGGGCGGCCCATAGCCGCCCTTTTTTGTGCTGACTACCAGCTCAGGGACTGGGGATAGTGTCCTCATACTTGTACCAGTTCTTGACCAGCTCCTGAACCACGGCATTGCCCACCAGGTAGGCATTTTCAAGCGCTGCGTCCAGGCCCGCATAGCTGTCGTGCTGCTCTTCCAGCAGGTTCTGGGCGGCCGTTTTTCCGGGGGGCTGCATGGTGTAGTTAGACGCTGTGCGCAATACCATAACCCGATTCTTATCGACCTTGCCCGCATTGTGAAGATAAGTCAGCGACTGATAAGTGCCGGTATCCTCCATCGCGGAGCTGACAAAATTACCCTCACCTTCAGTCCAGTAATCCACCCACTCATTGGCCCAGTCATTAAGTACCTCACCGTGCCAGAAGGTCATGGCGGCCAGCTGATCGCCCTTCAATACAAACGGTCTACGCTGGCCCACCGGGTGATTGACATACAGTTTGCGCGTGGCTTCCAGCGTTGGGTGGTCGGGCAAATCCATGTCCACGGTGAACTCATACGCCCACTGCACCAGACTGTTATTCAGCTCAAACATCTCACCCAGGCTATAACTGAGGCGCTCCGGGTCTCCGGGGCCCTGACTGAACAGCGGGAAGTAACCATGCTCCCAGTCATCGGGTTTTTCACGGGCATCGATCTCATGCGCGAGGTCACCATCAACGAGGAACCTCGCCCAGGCCACAGACCCCAACGAGGCATCCGCCGGATCAAATCCGGAAATGCCTGCGACCAGCCAGTAGGCCTTACTGAGATCAAAGCGCTCGTCCATACCCAGCGCCATAACACTGGCCGCGGCATTCGCTGTACCCATGCCTGTGACAATGCCCATGACGCCAGAGTCTTCGTTGAAGTGAATATCGTGGTGCATGTGCGGAGCGGGATACACCTTGTCCAGCGGGATCCGCTCGTTCCAGCGCTGAAATTCACCGGCCTTGTCGCCGCTGTCCTCACCGCTTTCAAACATGGTGACCACCACCACCTTTACGGGCACAGGCTGCTGAGTATCCACATCGACACTCACGGTACAGCCGGCGAAGAGCCCGGCTGCGGATAGCAGCAGGGCTTTGGGAAGTATCATATTCATAACTTAAAACTCAGAGGAGACCGATACACCGAATACCTGGGGTTCATTGGTGAAACCGGTCAGATTGTTGAAGTCGATGGCACCCATGACATTCTCTTCATCGGTGATATTGCGACCGAATACGGCCACTTCCAGGCCGCGATCGACACGGCGCCAACCAGCCCGGAAGCCGCCTTCATACTGGCCATCGGTCTGGAATTCCTTGGCGTCGTACAGGAAGATATTGGTGTCGCCCTGGTAGGACCAGTCGGTAAACACAAACAGCTCGGAAGCGTCGCTGATGGGGTAGCTGTAGCTCGCGGTCACGTTAAACGTGGTTTCCGGTGCATTGGGGAACGGGTTGCCATCAATGAGCACAAAGCCGTTCTCATCCACAGGGTTGGTCACGGTGCAGCGGCCGCTGCCACAGGCGCCGACACGCAGCCCGTTGTCCTCGATTTCAGTGTCTGCATAGCCCACACCGAAGGTCATCACGAAGTTGTCGGTCAGCAACCACTCCACATCCATTTCCAGGCCCATACCGGTACCTGTGTCGGCATTAATCAGCTGGATGTTGTTGCTGGTACCGCCCACAGCGGTGAACTGAATATCTTCTACTTCGTAGTAGAACAACGCCGCGTTGAAGCGCATGGTGTCGTCGAAGAACTGAGACTTGTAACCGAACTCAAAGGAGGTGATGGTCTCGGAATCGGCGACCGAAGGAGCGCCACCAAAGGCCACATCGCGGCCCTGAATCGTGGGGGCACGGAAACCGGTGCCGACCTTGGCCCAGAACAGCGAGCGCTCGTCTGCCGCGTATGACAGCGCGAGATCTCCGCTGATCTGGTCGTCAGATACATTCTCGGAATAACCCGGCGCGGTGAAATCTTTCTCGTCGTCCGTCCAGCGCAGGCCCGCGGTCAGGGTCCAGGCATCGGTAAAGGCATAGTCACCCTGGCCAAATACCGCCCAGGTCGTGTTCTCGTGCTTAACAGTGGTCGCGGGGATAAAGAACGGGTTGGTTTCCACTTCGAGTTCCGAGTCGAAGTAGAAGGCACCCACCTGCCAGTTGAAGCGATCGCCATACTCACTGGCAAGACGGAATTCCTGGGTCAGCTGATCCGTATCCGCAGAGTCTGCGGTCTGGGAGGGGAACGGAATAAAGCCCGGCCCCATCTCCGGCAGGAATACTGCACCAAAGCCACCGTCTATATCGCCCAGTGAATAGCCATCAGCCTCGTCATAGGCAGTGATAGAGGTCAGCGTCATGCCGCCGATATCCCAGTCGATCTTCAGGTTGTAACCGGTGCTCTCATATTCCTGGGGGTTGTTGTCACCCTCATCGAAGTAGACGGTTTCGCGATCGTAGTTCTCGTTGAGACTATTGCTGCCCGGGTCAAACACGTTGGCCCGGAAAATGGCCGAGGTGCCATCGAGGTCGCGGTAGTGCGCGCCCAACAGGAAAGTGAGTGAGTCAGTGGCATCCCACTGCAGGAAAGCCTTGGCGGCGTTTTCTTCGAAGCCACCCAGGGCATCGCTTTCACCCGTGTAGTCGTTGTTGATGTAGTCATCGCGGTTCTGTACCAGCACCGCCACCCGGCCAGTCAGGTTGTCCGTCAGGCCGCCGCCGACGGCACCTTCCACATTAATGGTACCCAGCGAACCCGCGTCGACCTTCAACCGGCCTTCAAACTCCTGAGTGGGCTTATAGGAATCAAATTTGACGATACCGGCGGTCGTGTTGCGACCGAACAGCGAGCCCTGGGGACCGCGCAGCACTTCAACGCGCTCGATATCAAACAGCGGAAAGCTTTTCAGAACCACGTTCTCCTTAACCACTTCATCCATGATGATGGACACTGGCTGGGAGGCCGCGAGATCGAAATCGATGTTGCCCAGTCCGCGAATGTAGAAGCGCGGGGCGACACGGCCGTTGGACGATTCGGCGTACAGGCCCGGCACTCGAGCGGACAGGGCACGAATGTCTGCACCACCTTCAAACATGGAGGTAAAGCGCTCCCCGGATAAAGTGGCAATCGAGAGCGGTACATCGAGAATACCCTGCTCGCGCTTCTGCGCGGTAACCACCACTTCTTCAAGTTGCGCCATGGCGGGCGCGCTGGTGCCGATCACAGCGGTAACGGCGGCCGCAATAGCCATTCTGGGGGCATTGGTGCGAGTCATGGAATTCTCCCTACTGTGCTTGGATAGCTTCTTTTGTCAGCGACACCGCTCCAGCGGCTGTCGTCGTGTGCTCAATGCAAACTTTACGCCTATTCTTTGCACAGACCACAGCTCATTCCCAATCTGCGGAAAAAGTACCGGAATTACCGCGCCCGTCATCGCGGTGCTATGCTCACTCCTCGCTGACTCGTTCCGGAGAACGCCCTGTGCGCGCATTTTTGTCCAGATTAATTGTCCTTGCGCTCTGTCTTGGCGCACCTGCTGCCCTCAGCGCTCGGCAGCCCGACCTCATTGTCTACGGCGACTATGTGCTGACTATGACGCCGGAGCAAGACCTGATAGAGGACGGTGCCGTGGTCATTAATGGTGACCGGATCATCGCCGTCGGGAAGCGCGGTGATATCGACAGCCAGTTTGTCGCGTCCCGGACTTTAAGCGGCGCAGGCAAGGTCCTGATGCCAGGTCTGATCAATGGCCACACCCATACCGCCATGACCCTGTTTCGGGGCATGGTCGACGACCTCGATCTCATGACCTGGCTGAACCACTATGTGTTTCCCATGGAAGGTCGATTTGTCACCCCGGCGTTTGTACGCACTGGCACCCAGCTGGCCTGCTGGGAAATGATTCGTGGCGGCACTACCACCTTTGTCGATATGTACTTTTACCCGGACGAAATCGCCCGGGTAGTCGATGAGTGCGGGGTGCGAGCGATTGTGGCAGCGCCGCATATTGACTATCCCAGCCCGGGCTTCAGTGGCTGGGATGACTCCTTCGCCGCAGCCAAGGACTTCGTCGCGCGCTGGTCCGGCAAACACCCCCGGGTAACACCGGCGTTTGCACCACACGCCCCCTACACCGTCTCAGCGGCGCACCTCAAGGCCACAGTTGAGGCGGCAGCAGACAGCGATGCGCTGATTTCCATGCACCTGGCTGAGGCGCCGGCGGAAACGGCTTATATTGCAGAACATTTCAAGACTACGCCGGTACAACATGTCGCGGGACTTGGCATGTTCCAACGCAAATTGATCGCCGCACACATGGTGCAGCTGAATAAGCAGGACATCGCCATCACCGCCAAGGCAGGGGTGGGCGCGATTCACAACCCCACCAGCAATATGAAACTGGGCGCGGGCATATCGCCGGTACCCGCGATGCTCAGCGCAGGTGTCAATGTGGGCCTGGGCACGGACGGTGCAGCCTCTAATAACGATCTCGACATGTGGGAAGAGGTGCGCATGGCTGCCCTGTTACACAAGGCCAGCAGCGGCGACCCCACCGCCCTGCCAGCCACCACGGCGCTCGCCATGGCGACACGCACCGGGGCCGCGGCAATTCGCATGGGCGACCACATTGGCCAGCTCAAGTCAGGCTATCAGGCAGACATGATTCAGGTCGACTACACCGGACTGGAGCGCCAGCCACTGTACGACATTCGCTCCCATCTGGTGTACACCCTGGACGCCAGCGACGTGGTCACCACCCTTGTTGCCGGCAAGGTGCTGATGCAGGATCGCCAGGTGCTCACGCTGGACGAAGCGATTCTAAGCAAGGACGTCAACCGGGCCGCGAATGATATTCGCGCAGCATTATCGGCACAGGGCGCCCCGCAATGAGGCTGATTGCGCTATGCTGCGCCGCCTTCACCACCAGTTCATTGGCCCAGGAGATGCCCAACGTGAATTACCCCGATCGCGATACTGTTATTGCCCAGCTTGGCCTGCAGGGCCACGTCGAGGGTGGTTACTTCAAGCGGACGTTTCAGGCCGATCACCGCCCCAGGATAGATGCCGGCATCGGCCCGCGCTTCACGATGACCTCGATTTATTATTTGCTCACGGCCGAATCCCCGGTAGGGCATTGGCATCTCAATCGCTCCGACATTGTGCACTACTATCATCTCGGGGCGCCGTTGCACTACTACATGATTCATCCCGACGGTCGCCTCGAAACCGCAGTACTCGGACCGGATCTCGCAGCAGGCCAGCAACTGCAGCTCACTGTCCGCGGTGGCGTGTGGAAGGCATCGCACTTGCCCGGGGGCGATTACGGCCTGATCAGCGAAGCGGTGGCACCCGGCTTCGAGTACGAAGACATGACGCTGGGTGAGCGCGCAGCGCTGCTCGAGGTGTTCCCGCAGCACGCCGAACTTATCCAGGCCTACACTCGCTAGCCATGGATCGCTCCAGGCTGATTATTCTCGGCGTTATTGCCGTGCTGACCATGTCGGCCGTGCCGGTGCTGGTAAAGTCCACCGACGCGAATGCCGTGACCATTGGAATTGTGCGCCTGGGCATCGCAGTACTCGCGTTTGTCCCACTGGTACTGATCCGCGGCGAGGTGTTCCGATTTACCCGTCGCCAGTGGCTGCAGCTGACCATCATCGGTTGTACGTTCGGGCTGCACTGGCTGACCTATTTTCTCAGCATCAAGCTCGCCACTGCCGCCATCGCCACACTGACCGTGCTCACCTATAGCGTGCAGTATTTAATTCTGGCGTACGTGTTCAACAGGGAGTCGGTCAGTCCCGTCGAATGGCTGGCCATCGCGATCTGCTTCAGCGGTTGCATTCTCGTGTCTCCCGAACTGTCATTCCAGAATCAGGTTACCCTGGGCATTGCCGTGGGACTGTTCTCGGCGCTGCTGTATGCTGCCATGCCGCTGCTGCACCAACGCGCTGAGGGGATCGGCACCCTGGAGCGTACTTTCGGCCAGTTTTTCTTCGCGCTGATTATCTTCCTGCCACTGCTGGGCCGAGCCAACTGGGATTTGCAGCCCACCGATATCCAGCAGTTACTCGCGTTGGGACTGCTCTGCACGGTGCTCTCTCACGGCCTGTGGGTGAAGAGCAGCACCGAGCTGCCCGCCATTTACTCCAGCATGATTTACTTTCTCTATCTGCCCGGTGCGGTTGTCGGCAGTGCGGTGTTTCTGGATGAGGAACTCACGCCGCGCAAGTTGCTGGGCTGCGCTATTGTATTGGGCGCCAGTGCGGCCCTGTCGCTGTATCGCTACCGACGCAGCAGAACGGCGTCTTGACGCTGGAAAGCATTAGTTCCAAAATAGAACGATAGATGGTATCAAGAGGTTTGCCCATGAGTTTTGCCCAGGCCACAGCAGTGACGCCCGACAACGGCGCGTTTAATGCAGAAATCCATCCTGGCTGGGATATCGGCGGCAATGCCAACGGCGGCTACCTGATAGCGCTCGCCGCCCGGGCCATGTCGGCCGCCAGCAGACCCCACCCGGTTTCCGTCACCGCCCACTACCTGTCTCCGGGGCGGCCGGGGCCGGTCAATATCAGCACCCAGGTCGTCAAGACCGGCCGCACGTTTACCACCCTGCGCGGCACTGTGATGGGGCCGGAAAAACCCATTCTGGAATTGTTGGGCTGCTTTGGCGAAGTCGAGAACGTCGACGGCACGGTTCTGGTCGACGCAGAGCCACCCGCCATGCCGCCGCCGGACGAATGCTTCAAACTTGAACCCAGCGAGAGGGGCTTTCCGCCGCCGCTGATGGGCAAACTCGATGTGCGCATGCATCCAGAAGATGCCGCGGCCTTTGAAGGTCGCCCCACGGGCCAGCCGCAAACCCGCGGCTGGATCCGCTTTCCGGATGACGAACCCGTCGATGCCTTTGCGCTTATGCTGTTTGCCGACGCATTCCCACCGACGATATTCAATACCGAATTGCCGATTGGCTGGGTACCCACCGTCGAAATGACAACGCAAATACGCGGCATACCGGAACCCGGTTGGCTGCGCTGTCGGTTTTCCACGCGTTTCATCACCGGAGGCGTGCTGGAGGAAGACGGCGAAATCTGGGACGAGAGCGGCCGCCTCGTCGCGCTTTCGCGCCAGCTGGCACTCACGCCCCGCGGCTAGTATCCAGCGCGGCTCGCGACGCGCGAGGTCGCGCTCCGCTACATCTGATCGAAGCCGATTTCACTCATGAAGCCGGCCATCTGCTTGAGGTACTTGCCCTTATCCAGATGCACCAGGTGATTGCCAGGAAACCAGTGAATACGCGGCCGGTCCCAGTGATCCCACAATAGGCGCGCATGCTTGGGTGGGGCCAGCCGGTCGCCGGCACCGGCAATAACCATGAGCCGCTCGCGCGGTAATTTCGGTCGATAGGTCAGCGCCGAATGTACCGCCAGCTCATGGCGGATTTCGCTAATGCTGGTGCCGGTGGCTTTGAGCGCCGCCTTAATGGGCAAATTGACGGGGAACCATTCCATGACCAGATCGGCGAGACTGACCACCGGCACATTGGGAATCGCAAACTCCAGCCGATCCTCTACCGAGGCGAGTAACGCCGAGGTATAGCCGCCCAGGCTAATCCCTGTCACCCCAATCTTGCTCACGCCCTCAGACTCGAGCCAGTCCATAAAAATCCGGAAGTCATGCACCGCATGTGCAAACGATTCGCTGATATGCGCCGTGCCATGAGAGAAAAACCCGTGACCGCTGAACGGTGATAGGCGTTCGGCCCGAGCGCCATGGTGTGGCAGGGTATACAGGAGAATGTCGTATCCCTGGTTGTAAAACCACGGCAGGGCAAAAAACATCCGGTTGAGCCAGTAGGGGTCAGCCATGAATCCGTGAATAACCGCAATCGTCGGGCGCGGGCCATCATCGTGGCGCCAGTACTGGGCCTGTGCTCGCGCATTGCGCTTCTGGCGGGCATAGCGGTCGCGCATTTTCGGATTAACAGCGCGAAAGGGGCTCTCAAAACTGAGCAGTTCACAGCGGCCGTCACGGGGTCGGAAGCGCCACAAGCCGGCACTGGATCGCTCCATGCTGACGCGCGAGGAGTTGGGTCGCTTGAAGAAAGCGTCGGGGTCAGCCTGATCGGCCTTGCGCTGATAGTAAGGGCGCTGGCCGGCATCACGCTTTAACTGCATGGGCTGAAAACTGCGGGGCACCGCCAGGCCGCTCAACATACTGGCACCGGCAGTACGCAGCAGCAGGTCACCAAAGGCGGTGGCGTCCACAGTTAACTCGGTGCGCAAATCCAGTTCGAAGTCGTCGGGAAACTTGTGAAAACTACTCTCGAGATTATCCCACCAGGGCTGCTCGGGCATAATCCGTCGACTGTGGGTATAGGTCTCGTTGGCCACCCGGGAAACGGTACTGGCGATGTCGTACATACACGGTCCTGTTATTGTGATTATTTTTCCCGTCAGTGTATCGAACGAGGCGGGATTAACCAGCCTCTTGCAGCGCCTCGCGGATGTGTTGGTGAAACCACAATACCGGTGTCTCAAGGCCACCAATCGGCCACTCGCTGTCCGCACCAGAACGCGCCGTGCGCTGAATACTCTCGCAGGCCGCAATATCTTCTTCGGCGAACACCTGCTCATTGATAAGCCTGAAGCTCGTGTCCCAGTATCCTGCCTCCGGGTCGGCATCGCCGGGGATCAACATATCGTGGTGGACCTCACAGTGGTCGGTACCGTCGGGATAAACCGTAACCCTCGATACCCAGTCGGGGTGAAACACCAGCACGCTATTGGGGAACAGAGTGTAAAACGGCGTAGTCCAGGCGCGCAGATTCCACTGTGATTGCGGCAGTGCGCGGGCTTCGAGGATGGCCTTGCGCGCACCCACTGAGCGCGAATGGCGCCCGAGTTTGGCGAACACGGTGCCGTGTTCGAGAAAAAAAGGTTCCACAGAATCCTTGTGCAGGCTCTTCAGGTGGTAGCCCTCGCTAAACGCATCCACGACCAGCTTCCAATTGCAGTTGGCCCGGCGACGGTCACCGGTTCGTACCACATGTTCGGACATGCCGAAGAAATCCAGGTCCGCGGCTACTTCGCTCAGGCCCGCGTCCCAATTGATCTCCCCACCCCCCGGTTGCACCCAGACAAACCCCGCTCGCTCAACCAACGGCAGCTTGACCAGCGAATGCGCCTCCAACGCCAGGTCGGGAAAAGCGACCTGATTCGGCACATAAAGGGACACTTGAACGCACGGGCGCTGCCACAAGAGGCCGTGGTCAGGCGCGCGCCACGATGCCGGCAGGCGTTGATAAATGCATTGAGCCCGCCGTGACGATCTCGGTTGAGCAGCAGCGGCATAGTACCTACCTGTGCCGTCACGAAATCACCTGGATCTCGCAATTGACTCACGTGGGCAATCAGCAGGGGATATTGCCGGAACAAGACCGCGAGCTCACGCTCCAGCCGTTCAGCGCAGATGTAGTCGTTGACGCGCAATACACCGCTCTCACCGTGTTGGCTGCGCTCCTCCTCGATCAGGCCAAGCATCTGACTGAGCAAGGTCGTCGCCTGTTGCGGATTCATGGCGCACCTTATTGAGTATCACTTTAGAATATTCAATTATAGCTTAATTCTGAGCTGGCTATACTGCAGAAGTGGACTTTGAGGAGACCACCATGAACCACGATCCGATCAATACGCTTGAGCAACAGGTACTGGCCTCCGCCAGCCGTTGCACCAGCTGCGACTCGTCGCACAAACCACCGCAACCGTTGGATGATGGCAACGACAATCTGTTAGATTGACGCCAAGACCTGTTCAGCCAGATGCCCAAGATCCCAGAGACGACCCGTTGATCGCCTGTTTCCAACCAAAACCTGGCCAGTACCTGCGCCTTGGGACATTGTTGCTAGGAGCACTCCTGAGTGCCTGTACCACGCACGAACATCAGCCCTATCAACCGTCTACCAGCCCAACCCCGGTGAAGGTCTCGCTCGAAACAGGCTACTACGAATACCAGGCAGACACGCCGCAACCTGAAACCTACGCCCTTCCCTTCCAGCAACTCCCCGGGTACCACGTAAGCGGCCTGCGCTTTCCCTCCAGCGAGTTAAACGGACAGCCGGACAACATGGTTGACGCGCGCTACTATCGCTCTGCCAACAGCGGCAAAAAACCTCTGCTCATCGTGCTGCCCATCTGGGCCACCCACACCTTTCCCGCCACCGTGGTCTCAAACGGCTATGCAGTGCACAGTAAAGGGCAGGCCAATATCCTGTGGATGCAGGGAGACGGCGCCCTGTTCGACTGGTTCCACATCGCCGATATCCAGGACGAGGCAGAGTTCCGCCGCGAGGTCGATGCTGGTGCGGGGCGTTTTCGGGCGGTGGCCATCGACGTTCGTCGGCTGATCGACTGGGCGGCATCTCGTCCCGAAATCGACACCAACCGCATCGGCATTATCGGCTTCAGTATGAGTGCCCTGGTAGGGGCCAATGTGGCAGGCAACGACTCCCGGGTAAGTACTGCTGTGTACGTACTGGGAGGGGCCCGTCCCGGGGATATGATGGCCGAGTGCAACCTCGTGGTTGAGTATATGCGAGAGAGTGTGCAGGACACCCTGGGCTGGGATCAGGAGCAGTATCGCGCCTTCTTCAGCGAGGCACTGGCCGCCGGCGATCCCGCTCGCTGGCGAGGGCGATATCGCCCGGAGGGCACGCTCATCATTGAGAGCAGCCGCGACGACTGCATTCCCGCGGCCTCACGCGCCGCCTTGTTCACTGCGACCGGCGAACCCGAACGCATTGTCTATCCCTACAACCACTGGCAACCGTTTCTCTCGATGACCCCAGTGGGACGCAACGTGTTGACCCGCGATATCTTCGAGTTTCTCGACCGCAAACTGCTCTCGCCAGATACGCTGGACTACCGCGGCCCGCACCAGGTTACGTCCAGCGGCACCGCGCGCTGAACCCCTAGAGAAATACCGGATACAGCGAGACAACCAGCAGCAGGGCCATGGAGACGTTAAATGCCACCAGGCGCCGGCGGCTGGTCAGCACACGCTGCAATTGCAGCCCGGCCAGGGTCCACACAGAGATACAGGGCAGGTTAATCGCTCCGAACACCGCAGCAACCAGCAGCACCGCCAGCAGGCTCTGGTCGGGGGCGTAAACGCTCAAGGCTGTCAGCGCCATCGTCCACGCCTTGGGGTTAACCCATTGAAACAACACCGCCTGAACAAACGTCATGGGCGTTCCGGTGCTCTCCTCACTCTCCTCACCGGCCGGATTCGAGCTGGCGGTGGCGATCTTCCAGGCGAGGTACAGGAGATAGGCAATACTGCAGACCTTGAGCACATCGTAGCTGACGGGATAGGCGTCAAACAGTCCCAGCAGACCCAGACCCACCAACACCACCATACCCGTGAAACCCAGGGCCACGCCCGCCATATGCGGCAGCGTACGCGCGAGACCGAAGTTCGCCCCGGAAGCCATTAACATAAGGTTATTCGGCCCAGGCGTAATAGAACTGACAAAGGAAAACATCGCCAGGCCCGCAAAGAGTTCATAAGACATGGGGCGATTATGCGTTAATCAACTCCGCTTGTCTGGTGCGCAGGAATGTTTATCCAAAGGCGCCAAGAATCGCGCCCATCAGGGCAAACTGGGCCACATTGTAGCCGGCGCCTATACCCTAGAGTCCGCGCGGGTTGCGTGAAAACAGGTAGTTGATACCGAAAGCCGAGGCCACAAAGAACACCCCGATAAACGCGCCGCTCGCGACACCTCCGACTACACCACCGTCAGCGGGCATAAACGCTGCCAGCGCGGCGGCCTGCACCAGCGTAAACACAAAGGCACTGCCCATAATCACCGCCGGATGCCCGGAATTTTGAATGTCTTCGTCCGACAGGCCCACAAGGGCCTGCCAACGCTTGCCAAAGACAGGGCCGTTCCAGATACCGCCGCCACGACGACAGCAATCCAATCGACTGAAGAGAAATCCATTGGGCTCACCTGTCATGTGTATTGTGCTATCAGCGTGGCACAGGCGAGCAATACGGGGATTAGCTGACCTTGAGCTGGTCGTATTCCCGGGAAAGGTACTTTTGCTGCTGCACGCGGATATACATGTCGAGCTGGATCAGCGCATCATGCTTGCACGCAAAGGGCCCCTCAATGGTGCCTTCGCGAGTATGGAAATACCATTTATCGCCCTCGAGAATCATGCGCTCGGAGCGGAAAAAAGAACGTCCATCTGTGTCGGTACTGCGGTTATTCATTGTCGCTGTCCATGGATTGGCCTGCCGGTGCTGGCAGAACGGCCGGAGCAGGCCCGTATTATGCGCCCTGCAACGCCGCGTATCCAGCATTATCGGCCAGTTGTGAGGCGACTTTAGTCCCCCGGAGGTTATAATTTCTATGACCACTGATTGGGGTATTTTCGCTCGTGAATTCTGTTTCCTGCCAGGGGCGCCAGATAACGCCCTCCAAGATCGTCTGCATCGGCCGCAACTACGTGGCCCACATTGAGGAACTCGGCAACGAGATTCCCGATGACATGGTGGTGTTCCTTAAACCCAATTCCGCCATCGGCAACACGCTGCACAGCGTTCGCGACGGCGAGCCACTCCACTATGAGGGCGAGATTGCACTTCTGGTAGAAAACGGCAGTTTCAGTGCTGCAGGCTTTGGCCTGGATCTCACCAAACGGCGCCTCCAGGGCACCCTGAAACAGGCCGGCCTGCCCTGGGAAAGGGCCAAGGCATTCGATGGCGCCGCACTGTTCAGTGAATTCGTTCCACTCCCGGGCGAGGTCGATGACCTGGCACTCGAACTGGATATCAACGGCTCACTGCGCCAGACCGGTCACTGTGGATTGATGATGTATCCACCGGCAACCATTCTTTCTCAACTGCGCTCTTTCATGACGCTCGAAGATGGCGACATTGTCATGACCGGCACCCCGGCAGGCGTCGGCGAAGTAGAAGCGGGAAGCCAATTTACCGGTCGTATCCTCCACGGCGACAACACCCTGACCAGCCAGTTCTGGGAGGCGATGTAATGAAAACGAGAACTGGCTCACAGAATCGCTACTCAATTGACTACTAATTGCTAATTTGTCCGATTTTTAATCGACTTGCAGGAATTCGGCCAATAGCCTGAATTGCCTTATAAAAACGCACGGAGTGCGACAATGCGTCTAGTGAAGATGCCAGCAATGAGCCTACAGCCGGGGATGTTTGTCGCCGAGCTGGATCGGCCGTGGCTGGAGACACCGTTTTCACTGCAGGGCTTTGTCATCCAGAACACCTCCGAGGTCCTTTACGTTTCCAAATACGTCGATCACGTGTATGTCGACGCCGAGTACAAGGGCCGCCCGGTGTTCCTGAACCTCACCCTGGAGCCCACCGCCGACCAGGGCAAAAAGCGCCTGGAAATAAAAGAAGACATTGCCCACGCGAGAATCTGCTTCGACAACGCCGCCAATACCCTCGACAAGGTTTACGATTCACTGCGCAGTGGTCGCAACGGCGACTTTGAGGCAGTGCAGGAATCGATTACGCCGCTCATCGAAAGCGTCTTCAATAACAAGGAAGCGGTAGCGGCGCTGCTGCGACTGCGCGAGAGCGACGACTATCGCTATCACCATGGCATTTCCATGGCTGTCTGGGCCGCCATTCTCGGCCGTCAGATCGGCCTGCACCAGGACGAGTTGGAGACCCTGGCCCTGGGCTGTGCCATGTGCGATGTGGGCATGACCCAATTGCCGGGCGATTTACTCAGCCAGCCCCAGGCCCTCACTGACCAGCAGCTGCGCATTATTCGCGCCCACCCCAAGATGGGGGCAGAGCTTGTCGCCCAGAATAAAAACGTCAATATCGAAGTGCTGGCGATTATCGAGAATCACCATGAGCGCGCCGATGGATCAGGCTATCCCAGAGGCATGGATGGCACGTCCATCCCGGTGCTGGCGCGTATCGCCGGTCTTGTAGATGCCTATGACGCCATGATTACACCGCGACCCTATGCACCGGCACGCACCTCCCACGAAGCCATCCAGGAACTCATGGATGGCAAGGGCACGCTGTTCCAGGAATCGCTGGTAGAACAGTTCATCCAGGCCATTGGTCTGTTCCCCACGGGCACGCTGGTAGAGCTGAATTCCGGCGAGGTGGGGATTGTCACCCGCCAGAACGAAACCCGTCGCCTAAAACCAGAGATCATTATTGTGCTCGACGAGCAGCAACAGGAGCGCGACCCCTGTATCGTCGATCTGAGCATGCAGGACAGCAGCAACGAACGCTGGATTGCCCGCGAACTGTTGCCCGGCAGCTACGGCGTCGACAGTGAGGAGTACTTCATCTAATGCCCCGGCGCGGCAACATGATTGGTTTGGTCGAACTCGCAGATGCCGATACCCTGCGCGACCGACACGGTCACGCCTCATTCCAGGAACTCAAGGAGGTATTCCGCAAGCGCCTGCAAGGCTGGGTCCGGGCCAAGGATGAGTGCAATCAACTCGAGGACGGCCGCTACTACGTGGAGCTCAAAGGCGTGGGCAGCCGCGGCGAACTCGAGCTCGCCACGGCCAAACTGCAACGCATCTTCCAGGAACCCCACTACCAGTTCGGCCGCCCGGTCAGACTCGAGTTTACCGCCGGTTTCACCCAGGTAACGGGCGTGGACATTAATCGCAAGAGCGCCATGCACGAGGCGGGGGTGGCGCTGCGTCAGGCGCGCAGCAGTTCGCGCCCCTACGACCTCTACCAACCCCAGCAGGAAATGGATCCGGATGCGGAGCGCAAACTGGTCCGCAAGCTGGAGAACGCTCTGGAAATCGGTGAACTACAGCTTCACTACCAGCCCAAGGTACACGCCAAGTATCACTCTCTCATGGGTGCCGAGGCTCTGCTGCGCTGGCACACCAGTGACAAACTCATCGGCCCGAACAAGTTCATCCAGATCGCCGAGCGCCACGAGGTGATCACCCACATTACCTGGTTTGCCATCAAGTCAGCGGTGGCGCGCCTCGCGCGCTGGCCGGAAGAGCTCAGCATCGCTGTTAATGTCGCACCCAACCTGCTGCTCAATGACCAGATTCTCTCCGTAGTCCACGATGCGCTGGATATTTACGGCGTCACTCCGGGAAGACTCACCATTGAGGTGACCGAGCGAGTCATGATTGACGAGCCCCAGGTGATGCTGCAGCAACTGGGCCGGCTGCGGAAACTCGGGGTAAAAATTTCCCTCGACGATTTCGGTACAGGCTTCTCATCACTATCCTACTTTCGCGACCTGCCCGTTGACGAAATCAAGATCGACAAGAGCTTTGTCAGCATGATGGTTGAGTCGGAAAAAGACCTGGCTATTGTGAAAGCCGTTATTGGCCTCGCCCACAACTTCTCCATGCGCGTGGTTGCCGAAGGTGTAGAGACCATGGACATTGCCAGACAGCTGTCGGATCTCGGCTGCGATGTATTGCAGGGCTATGTGTTCGATAAACCCCTGCCGGTGGAAGTCTTCGAACTCGACTACGGGCTGGCCCGTGACGCATCCGGGCGTCTGCGATCAAAGCCGCCCTCCTCGCTCAACTGAGCAAGCACACCGCAAAATTCGCGATTGTTATCTTCATGCTTTTGCAGTAGCTTGATAGCAGGTCTGCGAGTGAGAGCTCATGCAATCGATCCTGCGACTGGACGTAGCGGGTCAGCCGAGAGGCTGGATCAGCGCACAAGAGGCAGTTTCTGCCTATGCCAGAGGCGATGTTATTTGGGGCATCGGGGATCCCCTCCCCCCGGTATTTGGTGGCATTCAGCGGCTCACCGGTCTGCGCTCCAGAATCGACCTGCAACCCATTATTGCCCTGCAGGGCAGAGTACTCCGCAGCTTCAGCCCCCCCCTGTGTAATCGCACCCTGTTCCGCCGGGACGACTATCGCTGCCTGTACTGTGGTCAGCAACATACCCGTGGCGAGCTCACCCGCGACCACGTAATGCCCACTTCGCGGGGCGGCCTGGATCGCTGGGAAAACGTGGTCGCCGCCTGTCGTCGCTGCAACTGGCAGAAAGACAACATGACACCAGAAGAAGCCGACATGCCACTGCTGGCGGTGCCATTCAGACCCAATTCATTTGAGTGGCACTTCCTGGCCAAGGAGCGCATCCTGGCGGACCAGATGGAATACCTTTCCCGGCAGTTCAACGCAGAGCGGGACTGGGCGAACTAGCACCGCCGACGCTGCAATCAGTTTTCGTGCCGCTGAGGCCTGCACCACCCAGAGTGCTTGGCTATACTCTACGACAGCCCGCCAGTAGTAGAAGGAATCCCCTTGTCCAGCGAACACTTAAGCGCAGTAAACTCGATGATGGAGCAAATGGCCCGCTCGGTCATAGGCCAGGATGAAGTAGTGCGCACGCTGACGCTGGCCCTGCTATGCAATGGCAACGTCTTGCTGGAGGGCCTGCCAGGCACCGCCAAAACCCGCTCCATTAAAACCCTGTCGCAAGTGCTCGAAGCTCGCCTGGGCCGCATTCAGTTCACTCCCGATCTGCTGCCCTCAGACGTCACCGGCAACGAGGTTTATCAGGATAACCAGGGCGTATCGGAACTGATTTTCCAGGAGGGCCCAATCTTCAACGAGCTGGTACTGGCTGATGAAATCAATCGCGCCCCAGCCAAGGTCCAGGCCGCGCTTCTGGAAGCCATGGAAGAGCGACAGGTCACCGTGGCCGGTAAAACTTACCCGCTTCCAGAACTATTCATGGTACTGGCCACCCAGAACCCCATCGAGCAAGAAGGCACCTACCCGCTGCCGGAAGCGCAAATGGACCGTTTCCTGATGAAAATCGCGGTGAATTATCCCGACACCGAGGCAGAGCTTGCGATTGTGCGTATGCTCCAGGAAGAGGAGGCGCAAGCCGGCACTGAGTTCACGGTCATTGCCCAGCAACATATTTTCGCCGCGCGCGACACTATTGGCGCAATGCAGATATCGCCTCCCGTAGAGCAATACCTGGTTGATCTGGTCATGGCGACGCGTCAACCGGAAGCCTTTGGTAACAAACTGTCTGGCTGGATAGATACCGGCTCCAGCCCGAGAGCTACCATCGCCCTGCATCGCACTTCCCGGGCCAGTGCCTGGCTTGATGGCCGCGATCACGTCACCCCCGCCGATGTTCGCTCCGTCGCCCACGCCGTGCTACGCCACCGTCTCATCCTCAGCTACGACGCCATGGCCGACCGGGTCAGCGCAGACACAGTGATCGACGAGATCATAGCCCAGGTCGCTGTTGGCTGACGCTGTGTCTGAAGACGGTATTTACACCAACCTGCAAGCCCTCGTTCGCCTGCGTTATACCGCCGGCGGCTTTAGCTACCTGCCAAAGCAGCCGGTGCGCTCACTGCTGGCGGGCCGCAAGCGCAGCAAGCTGCGCGGCCGCGGGCTGGACTTCGATGAACTGCGTCACTACCGGCCCGGAGACGATATCCGCACCATGGACTGGCGGGTCACCAACCGCACCGGCAAACCCCACGTGCGGGTATATACCGAGGAACGGGACCGGCCGGTGGTCGTAGTGGTCGACCAGCGAATGCCGATGTTCTTTGGCAGTACCCGGAAAATGAAGTCAGTGGTGGCCGCCGAAGCCGCTGCCATTACCGCCTGGCGCGTGCTGGGCGTCGGCGACCGGATTGGCGCCATTATGTTCAACGACGAGCGTGTACTCGACATACGCCCATCCCGCAGCGAAAAAAAGGTCATGGCATGGCTGGGCGACCTGGAAGACATGAATCGCCAGTTGTCAGTCAATTCCGGCACCGTCGCGCGACCCGATGCCCTGGCCCAGGCACTGGAAGCCACCCAGCGAATGACCAGCCACGACTACCTGGTTATTCTGGTCTCCGATTTTTTTGGCTGGAACGACCAGTCACTGCAGAATATCCGCCGTATTGGCGAGCACAACGACATCATCTGCACCATGATTTACGACCCCCTGGAGCGCGATATCTCCCGGGCAGATCAACTGGTGGTCAGCGATGGCCGCTATCAGTTGGAGATCAATCCCGACAAAGAAGGCCTGGGGCAGCGCTTTGAGGATCAGTTCAAAAGCAACTTTGCCACAGTACAGGCGGCGCTTATGCGCCACGAGGTACCCGTCATCCAACTGCATACCGATGCAGACACTGCGTCTCAGCTGCGCCAACAACTGGGTGGCGAGAGGCCGCTGCAGTGAGCTTGCCAGACCTTCCAGACATATTTGGCAACTACGTTCTGGGCGAGGACTTCAACGAGGTCGTCTCCCCCGAGGCGGTCAACTGGCTGCTGCAGACGCCCGGTTGGTACGTGGTCGGTGCAATAGCGCTTGCCTATGCTGCGCGTTACAGCTGGCGGCGGCTGCGTTACTGGTATCGTAACCGCTATCGCAAGGAAGCCCGGCAGAAGCTCGCAAACCTCGAGCACAATGGTGCGGCAGTCGCAGCAATTAATCAGGTCCTCAAGCTTTCAGCGCTGGCCGCTTTCCCCCGGGAAGAGGTGGCGCGCCTATCGGGAACGCCCTGGGTCGACTTCCTCAACAGCCGCTGTGAAGCGCCAGTGTTTGATTCTGAGCAAGCCCAATTACTGGCGGAAGCGGTGTACACCGATCGTCAGCTGGACGCGCGCGTCAGCAACGATCTTATCGCCGCCAGCCAGGCGTGGCTCAATCTACACAGGAATCGCTACGGTGATTGAACTCGCACTGCCCTGGGCGCTGCTGTTGTTGCCGCTGCCGGTTCTGATGCGCCTGCTGCCGGCGTACAAGGAAAGCCGCGATTCCGTCAAAGTACCGTTCTTCGATCAACTTGTGGCCGTCAGCGAACAACGCCCTGAAGAGGGCGCCCGAATTCTGCGCCGCGATCGCGTGCAAAAAATTCTCGTCGCCTTTACCTGGCTATGCCTGGTACTTGCGGCCACCAAACCGCAGTGGATTGGCGCGCCGATTGAGCAACAGAAATCAGGCCGCGACCTGATGGTGGCAGTGGACTTGTCGGGCTCTATGGAAGCCCGCGATTTTGCGCTACCGGACGGCACCACGCTGAACCGCCTGGAAGCGGTGAAAATTGTCCTCGATGAACTGGCCAGTCAGCGCTCCTCCGATCGGCTGGGACTGATCGTGTTCGGCGCCGCCGCCTATCTACAGACACCGTTCACCGATGACCACGAAGTATGGCAACAACTTCTGGGGGAGACGGAAATTGGTATGGCTGGGCCCAGTACGGTGTTTGGGGATGCGATTGGTCTAGCCATAAAGCTCTTTCGTGAAAGCACTTCCGACAGCCGTGTGCTGATCATGCTCACTGACGGCAATGATACCGGGAGTACGGTACCACCTGTGGATGCGGCCAAGGTCGCCGCGGCCAATAACATTCGCATCTACACCATCGCCATTGGCGACCCGACGACCGTAGGTGAGGACGCGCTGGATACACAGACCATCGAGCGAGTCAGCGAACTCACTAGGGGCCGCAGCTTCCAGGCCCTGGACCAGGCGCAGATGCGCGAGGCCTACGCCACCATTGCGAGCATGGAACCGGAACTCTACGAAAGTGTTTCGTTCCGCCCTCGCCAGAACCTGCACTGGGTACCAGTGGCCGTCGCTGTCATTGCGTTCATCTGCTACCACTTGTTCATGGCGGCCTGGACATGGCGTCAGGGGAGGCTGCGCCGTGCTGCCTGACCTGACCTACTTCCACTTTCTGCGACCCTGGTGGCTGCTGGTATTGCTGGTATGGGTAGCGCTGGCGGTAGTCATGCGGCTACGCAAGGACCAGGGCGACATGTTCAAAGGTATTATCGCGCCCCACCTGCTGGAACATCTGCGACTGGAAAAGCGTGATTCGCGCTGGCTGAATCCTTCCTCGTTCGGAATCGTATTTGCCGTCGTGACGGCTATTGTCCTGGCCGGGCCCAGCTGGCGACAACAGCCCTCACCGCTATCCGAAGACAAATCCGCTCTGGTAGTACTGCTGGATGCATCGTCATCAATGACACAGCAGGATATCCAGCCTTCGCGACTGGTCAGGGCCCGCCACAAGGCCTCTGACCTGCTCGCACTGCGGCCGGACAAGCGCTCCGCGCTGATCGCCTACGCGGGCTCCGCACACACAGTACTTCCACTGACCGCCGACCAGGATATTCTGAATCAGTACCTGCAGGCGATAAAACCCGTGATGATGCCGCGCCAGGGGAAATTCCCCGAGTACGCGCTGCCGCTGATCGACGAAATTCTGCGCGACACAACCGCCCCGGCCACGGTCGTGCTTCTCAGCGATGGCGCTGGCGCTGACTCAATCGCGGCGTTCAGCGCTTACTTTGCCGACAAACCCCACCAGTTCATTGTGCTGGGCATCGGCACGAACAGCGACGACGACGGACTGGTGCCTCTGGACGAATGGGCGCTCAAATCCCTGGCCGATTCAGCCGGAGGCCACTATGTTGATCTGACCATCGACAACAGCGACGTGCGCGCCATCGAACGGCGTATTGAATCGCACTATGTCATCATTGACGACGATGCGCTGCCCTGGCTGGACAGCGGTTACCCGCTGGTGTTTGTCTGCCTGACCTTGTTTCTCATGTGGTTCCGCAAGGGCTGGACACTCAGCTGGAGCTGGCTGCTGGTTCCGCTGCTGCTTACTGGCTCACCCCAGCCCGCGCTCGCCCAGGAAGACGGCGACGCAGAAATCCAGGAACAGGCGCACACGCCTGTGGTCGTGCAGTGGTTAGCGGACCTCTGGTTCACGCCCGATCAACAGGGTCGCCTGCTACTCCAATTCGGCGACTATCGCGCCGCCGCCCGGCATTTTGCCGACCCCATGTGGAAAGGCATCGCCTACTACTACAACGAGGATTTTATGCAGGCGGCCGAGTATTTCTCGCGCTCTGACAGCGATGACGCCCTGTTCAACGAAGCCAATGCCCGCAGTCACGCGCGGGATTTCCTGCGCGCCGTAAAGCGATACGACGAGTTGCTGGCACGCACCCCGGACTATCCCGGCGCCCAGGCCAATCGGGACAAAGTGCAGACGATCATCGACGACATCAATCGCATGAGCGAGGCGCAAATGCAGGAACAGGGTGTCGGCACGGAAGATAAGCAAATGGGGGGTGATGACGCGATTCCCGCCGATGGTGCGGAAGTCCTCAGCTTCGAGCAGGTCAAACTGAAACAGTACACCGCCGAGGAAATACTCGGCAGTGAAGCCACCCGCGATATGTGGCTGCGCGGGGTACAGAAGGATCCTTCAAACTTCCTGGCGGTCAAGTTCAATATGCAGTTGCAGCAGCGGGAGCCCGCGCCGTGAGGGCCGGGCTGATTCTGCTGTGCGTGAGCCTGCTGCTGCCACCGGCGGTAAGCGCAGAGAGCCCACTGCAGCCATTGCTGGAGGCGGGCCAGCTTACGATCGACAGCAGCATGACGCCCGCCACCGGCGTAGTGCCGGGAGAGCGGGCCCTGTTGCATATCCAGATCGGCACCGGCACCTGGTTTACCGGCGGTGCTCGTATACGCCTACCGGAGGTGCCCGGTCTGGTGATCCTGCAAACCGAGGAGNTTGCCGCCAACTCTTCGGAGCGTCGCGATGGTCAAACCTGGGTCATGCAGCGCTGGACCATTGACGTTTATCCACAACAGGCCGGCCTCTTCACTATTGGGCCGATTGAAGTCACGCTGAAGGTCAACGGGGGCGAGCTGGGCAATCTGGAAGGACCCGCGCTTGCACCAGCCACGGAGCTCGAAGTCATCGTTCCTGAGGCACTTGCGAACACGCCCTTTTGGGTGGCCGCACCCGAGTTCAGCGCACGCCAGTCCCTCGACCGAGAGACCGACGCCCTGACTCCGGGCGATGCCTTTGAACGACGAGTGGAGTTTCGTGCCAGTGATGTTCAGGCCATGATGCTTCCCACACTGCGCCAGAGCGATACGCCCGGCCTCGCAGCCTATCCCGGCACACCGAACCTGGAAAACCGGATGAATCGCGGCCAGTCAAAGGCCTCCCGGATAGAGACCGTCAGCTACGTGGCCGAACAACCGGGGGACTATCTGCTCCCTGCAGAGGACTTTTTCTGGTGGAATACCAAGACCAACACCCTGGAGGTCATCACGGTTCCGGCCGTCCAGATCCATGTCGAAGGCGACATGAATCAGCAGCCAGCAACCAACAATGCACTGCGCAGTGTTCAATGGATGGGTATAGGTGGACTGGTGGCCCTGGGCTTCATCGCCGCCGGCTTGTTGCGCTACCGGCCCTGGCGCTGGCTGGCCAAGCCAATAGCCGATGCGCGACGGGGCCTGGTGGCGCTGCGTCAGCCCGGGCTGCCCTCTCAACTCAATCCGGGCACTAGCCGCGGTGGTAGCGCTGCGGACAGAAAGGCATCTTAGTCACGGTCACCGGCACCTGCTTGCCGCGAACCTCAACTGCCAGGGCTGTACCCGGCTCTCCCAGGTCGCGCTCAATAAACGCCATGGCAATGGGGCCACCGTAGCTGGCGCCAAAGGCTGCGGAGCAGACCTCTCCCACCTTATGACCGCTCTGATCGACCACCGGCTGACCTTCTCGAACGGGTCGCTTGCCGTCAACAGCCAGGCCAACCCGACGCAACGCCGGCTTGTTTTGCATACGATTGAAAATCACATCCGCACCCGGAAAGCCTCCGGGGCGTGCGCCATCAGGGCGACGCACCTTGCTGATAGACCACAGCAGGCCCGCCTGCACAGGATCGATCTCGGTGCTGAGTTCATGGCCGTACAGACACAACCCCGCTTCCAAGCGCAGTGAATCCCGGGCGCCAAGTCCAATCGGCTCAACCTGGGTAAACGCCAATAGGCGACGAGCCAGAACATCGGCTGCCGCTGCGGGGACTGAAATTTCGAATCCATCCTCGCCGGTATAACCGGAGCAGGTGATGTAGACCTCGACCCCATCGATTTGCGCGCGACAACCTTGCATGAACACCAGCTCCGCAGCGGCCGGACATAGCTCAGCCATTACTTCGCGAGCGGCAGGTCCCTGCAGTGCCAACAGGGCCTGGTCAGTCAGCACTTCCAGCGTCTGACCGGCAAGATGGGCCTGTAGGTGCTCGATATCCTGCGCCTTGCAGGCAGCATTGACCACCAGGAAGAACCGGTCTTCGGCCCAGCGGGTAATAATCAAATCGTCGAGCACGCCGCCCTGCTCATTGGTAAACAGCGCGTAGGTCTGGCCGTCGACGGCCAGCCCTTCAATATCCACCGGCACCAGGGACTCGAGCATCGCAGCTGTGCCAGAGCCCGTGATGATCACCTGCCCCATATGCGAGACATCAAACAGTCCGGCCGCAGCCCGGGTATGCAAATGCTCCTTGATGATGCCCGAGGGATACTGCACGGGCATATCATAGCCAGCAAAAGGCACCATCTTGGCACCGAGTTCGCGGTGCAATCCATCCAGGGGTGTGGTCAGCAGGCTCATGGTCAGGCTCCGCGTATAAGAGAAGAAGCCGGCACTCTACCCACAGCCCGGTGCCGGTGCAACTGCTGTCCGACTGGCGAGCCAGGCGAGGTTCGGGGATAATGCGCGCCCCCGAATTACCAGGACTGGCCCGTGTACAAATTCAATACCGTCAATCTGATTGGCATGCCCGGTGCGGGCAAAAGTACCGTTGGCGTGATTCTGGCCAAGCAAACCGGCCTGCGCTTTGTCGACACCGATCTCGACATCCAGGTCCGCGAGAACGCCACGCTGCAGGAAATCGTCGACAGCGAGGGTTATCTGCGCCTGCGCGAGATCGAGCACGATGTGCTCATGGAACTGGACCTGGACCACGCGCTGATATCTACAGGTGGCAGCGTGGTCTACAGCGAAGATGCCATGGCGCGCCTCGCCGCTGCCGGTCCCATTGTCTATCTGCAGGCCGACCTGGCAACGCTGGAAGCGCGGGTGGCTGCCGCGCCACCGCGGGGCATTGCCAGTGACAGCGACGACGGGTTTGCCGGTGTCTATACGGAGCGGACCCCGCTTTACGAGCGCTACAGCGACATCACGATCAACGCCACCGCGGGGACGGCAGATCAGGTGGCCGCCGCCATTCTCGCGCAGCTGGAACAGCTGTAATGGACATGTCCGGACAGCACCTGGAGCCCACTATCCTTCGATTTACCGAGTCTGCCGCTGGCACGGCCTTTGCAAATTAACTGTCGAGGCGGCCCGCATCTCTGCATTAATGGGCACCCGGCGACAAGGACGTCAACGGAGCGCAGAGAACACCATGGAGGGTGGCGGGCCGCCCGACAGCTACCGGCAAAAAGTTAGTATTCCCAACGTCGATATTTTTTGCTTAACTCCGCCTTGAGGCATGCTCAAACGAGCTGGCCCTTGGTTTTTGTGTAAATCATCGGGAGGTGATTTATGGGAGAGCGCAACCAGGAACCGAATACTTCGGAACCCCTGGAGGATATGTTCGAACCCGGCCTGGGCGACATGTCCGACGAGGACCTGGCCGAACTGGCCCCGCTGGCCTCGGACAAGCAACGCCTGGCGGAGAAACGCCGCCGCGCTGAGCAACGTCTGGAAGAGAAACGCCTGCGGGACGAGTTGGGTTACTACGATCTGGAGTTGGACGACTTCTAGTCGGCGCAAGCCACTAAAGTTTCGCTGACTGTGGGCGCAGGCACGGCCGCCACGGGGCAACCGGTGGTGACAGGGTCGGCTTCGCAGCTTTCAAACCCCACCCTCTTCTCTCACACCCGGCTCTCGCGCTAGCATGCGCAATCAGGGGGGAGCCAATTTATGCCAGAAATAAAACGCGAAGTTCGGCCCGTCGAAGTCAATTACCTGTGCGACAAATGCAACCAGGGAATGATGGCCCAATGTGGATCCATGGACGAAACCAGCGGTGACATCGAGCACCGCTGCCTGATCTGCGATCACAAGCAGACGTTTCAGTGGCGCGCATACCCACGCATTGATTACGTCGGCGCCGACGAAGCCCTATAAATCGTACAGCTGTGCGCGCAACGCCTGGAGTCCGGCAGGGTCAGCCGTAAAGCAGCCGTGCTCGGTGATCAGCGCCGACACCAGGCGAGCTGGCGTGACATCGAATGCAGGATTAGCGGCACGGGTGCCGGCCGCAGCCAGATTGATCTGGCGCGACTCACCTGCCCCGTCGACACCCGCCATCGCCAGCACCTCGCCACTGTCGCGAGCTTCAATGGGAATGTGTTCACCGGCGTCACAACGCCAGTCGACCGTGGACGCAGGCAAGGCGACATAAAAAGGAATGTTGTTGTCTGTGGCGGCCAGCGCCTTCAGATAAGTCCCTATCTTGTTACAGACATCGCCATTAGCGGCGGTACGGTCTGAGCCGACAACGACGCAATCGACCAGACCCTCGCGCATCAACTGCCCGCAGCTGTTATCAGCAACCACCGTGCAGGGCACACCGGCGCGCTGCAACTCCCAGGCCGACAAGTTCATACCCTGATTCCTGGGACGGGTTTCCGACACCCACACGTGCACGTTGAGTCCCGCTTCCACAGCCTTGTAAATCGGTGCCAGCGCAGTTCCCCACTGAATCGTTGCCAGCCAGCCAGCATTGCAATGGGTCATCACGTTCAGCGTGTCGCCGCGCTGAGCCTCACGCAATAGTGGCAGACCGACTTCACCGATACGCGCACAACTGGCGATGTCCTCGGCGCGCAATTCCACGGCGCGTTGCCACGCCGCCTCAGCCCGGGCAAAGGGCATCAGCTCGCCAACCTCATCGCGAACCTGTTCCAGGGCCCAGTGCAGGTTCACCGCGGTGGGGCGGGTTGCGAGCAGCTTATCGTAAGCGACGGCCAGGCCCTGATCACTCGAATCATCACGCAACCCATGGGCCAACCCAAAGGCCGCGGTAATGCCGATCAGGGGTGCGCCCCGCACCTGCATGGCGCTGATGGCATGGCAATAGTCGTCCAGTGATTCGAGGTGCACCCAGCGCAGCGTGTGAGGCAATAAGGTCTGATCAATGACCTCTACCGCGCCGGATGTAGCGTCCCAGCGCAGGCTGGACAAGTCATCCGATGAAAACACGCTCAGGCTTCCTGTGCAGTGGCATTCTCGGTATGGGAAGTTTCATGCTGCCATTCAAACACGTTCAGCTCGATGAAAATAAACGCAAACAGCCACAGTGCCGCATCCCAGAAGTCGAGGAAGTCACCTGCCACACCCCAGTAACCCGCTGCGCCAAACAAGGTGCCGTACAGCGCGAACTTAATCCACTTGGTGAAGGCCATAATCTGGTCAGACAGGTTACCGCGCAACTGCAGGCGGACTTCAACTTCCAGCATGATGACAACCAACAACCAGGCGGCGGAGTTGATGACATCCGTCCAGGCCAGGGCCCGGGCCGCGGCCAGCACCTCGCTCTCGGAGACAATCTGGAATCCGTTGAGCTGAAACCATTGGTTCCCGGATACCGCACAGCTGGCTGCATCCAGCGGGACATACTCGTCGATATCAACCTGCATCGACAATCCCTGATCCAGCGACGCGCAAGGGTCGAAACCCACCAACGGAGAGGCGTCGTAGAGCATGGTGAGTTCGGCGTAGTAGCCAGTAAAGGCGTAGTACACCGCGGCATAACAGAGCAAGCGCACCCAGTGCAGACCGCGCTTAACCCAACCCTGAATACGATTGTCATCGAGCACCGATGTCTCCAGCTCAAAGAGCAGCAAGAGCAACACCCAGGCGGTGGTATCAATGGTGGCGGAAAAGACCTGAATAATCTGCGACGGCTCAAAGCCATCGACAAAGGTGTGCTCCAGCGCGCCCAATTCCTCCTGCAGGAACAGGAAAACATTGAATGTCAGCAACACATAGACCAGGTATTTAACGCCGGTGTAAAGGCGATAGTTGAAATCGCTGCCGCCTAGCAGCGTGTCCGAATCTTTCGTCATTCCAGTATCAAACCTGCAGCAGCAAGTGCTCCCGCTCCCAGGAAGAAATTACCCGGTTAAATTCTTCGAACTCATCGCGCTTGACCGCGGCAAAGGCCTTCAGGAACAGCGGATCAAACACTTCGCGAACCTCGGGCGAGTTATCCAGATTCCGCAGACCTTCCTCCAGACTGCGGGCAATTTCCACCTCGTCCTCATTGGCCGTACCCTGGTGCGGTTCGGTGGGCTTCAATTTGCCTTTCATCCCGAGGTAGCCGGACGCCAAAGTAGCCGCCATAGCGAGGTACGGGTTGGTGTCAGCCCCGGGGAAGCGGTTCTCTACCCGCGTCGCCGCCGGACTGCTCTCAGGCACCCGGAAAGCAGTCGTGCGATTGTCCAGACCCCAATTGAGGTTGATCGGCGCCGAAATATCGGGGGCCAGGCGACGGTAGGAGTTCACATTGGGCGCATAGAATGCAATCAACTCAGGCGTGTAGTGCTGCAGGCCGGCGATATAGCTGAGGAAGGTTTCCGTATGTTCGCCATCGGGCGTGACAAAGATATTCTCTCCCGTATCAGCGCGCACAATACTCTGGTGAATATGCAGCGCGCTGCCACACTCATTCTGCATGGGCTTGGCCATAAAGGTCGCGTAAATGCCATGCTTATGCGCGGTTTCGCGGATAGTGCGCTTGAAGATGAAGACCTGGTCGGCCAGATCCATGGCGTTGCCATGCAAAAAGTTGATCTCCATTTGCGCGGCGCCATTTTCGTGGATCAGCGTGTCCACCGCCAGGTTCTGCGCCTCGGCGTAGTCGTACATGTCTTCCACGAAATCTTCGAACTCTGCAACAGCATCGATGCTGTAAGACAAACGTGAAGTTTCGCGACGACCAGAACGGCCGCTGGGAGGAATCAGGACATTGTCGGGATTGGTATTGCGATCGACGAGGAAAAATTCTACTTCCGGCGCCACCACCGGTTGCAGCCCCTCGGCTTCGTAAAGCTCCAGCACCCTGCGCAGCACATTGCGGCTAGACAGCGGGTGGGGCTCACCGTTCTGCTTGTAACAGTCGTGAATAATCTGGGCGGTCGGCTCGCGAGCCCAGGGCACCACTCGCATGGTGTTCGGGTCTGGCCGGAGAATCATATCGGTGTCGGTAGGCTCGACCAACTCCCAATGCTCGTCGCTGTACTCTCCGGTGACACTTTGCACCATAATGCTCTCAGGGAGCTTGGGCTCGCCCATGTCGAGAAATTGGTGCGCGGGGATGAATTTGCCCCGTGCGTTACCGGTCATGTCTGGCACCAGCACTTCTACTTCGGAGATCTGGTGCTGCTTGAGCCAGTCCTTAATGGCCTGGGTATCGGTACTCATAAAATGTCCACATTGCCTAAAAATCCAGTATCGCGGGCCGCGACATCCGGTTCAAGGGCAAAACAAGGGAGCTACCCCGAACGTGTTATCAGCGGCGGGTTCAGCTTCGGAGTATAGTTCGGCCATGCAGAACCTACCTCATGTCGACTCCTGGTACGCCGCCTCGGCTAACCAGTCACTGGATTTCCCCCCGTTGTTGGGCGAAGCAGAAGCTGATGTATGCGTGATTGGCGGTGGCTACACCGGCCTGTCCACGGCGATTCATCTGCGCAAACAGGGCTACTCCGTGGTCGTACTGGAGGCCAACAAAGTGGGCTGGGGCGCCTCGGGTCGCAACGGCGGCCATGTCGGCACCGGCCAGCGAGCAGACCAGGAAACCCTCGAGGAACTGGTAGGCCTGGAGCACGCCAGGGCACTCTGGCAGCTGGGGCTGGAGGCGGTGGATACGGTGTGCGAGCTGATCGACACCCACGCCATTGATTGCGAACTGAAATACGGCAACCTGCACGTGGCCTCCAAGGCGAAAGAGCAGCCCGACCTGATGGCGGAAGTCGAGCACCTGGAGCGTGTTTACGGTTACGACAAGATTCGCTACGTGCCCCCCCAGGAACTGGCGCAGATGACCTCCGGCCAGGGATTTCACGGCGGCGTACTGGACACGGGGTCCCGCCATCTACACCCTCTGAACTACGCTCTGGGCTTGGCCCGGGCCGCCCGCGATCTCGGCGCTACAGTACATGAAGGTAGCCGCGTTACCGCTTATACGGAGTCCAACGGCGTCACGGTGAGCACCGATCAGGGCACCGTCAAGGCCAAACAGCTGGTGCTGGCCTGTAACGGCTATCTGGAAAAGCTGGAGCCGCGCACCGCGGGCCGCATCATGCCCATTAACAACTACATGCTGGCCACCGAACCTCTGCCCGAAGCATTGTGTCGACAGCTGATTCGCGACGACACCTCGATGTCCGACAGCCTGTTTGTGATCGACTACTGGAAGCTCTCGGCAGACAACCGGCTGCTGTTTGGCGGCGGCGAATCCTACACCCGCAAATTCCCACGAGATATTGGCAGTTTTGTGCGCAAGTACATGCTGAAAATTTACCCCGAACTGTCCGACACCCGGATTGAATACGGCTGGGGAGGCACCCTGGCGATTACCATGAACCGAATGCCGGATTTCGGGCGGCTCTCGACCAACGTTTTTTACGCCCACGGCTACTCGGGCCACGGCGTGCCTATTGCCACCCTGGCCGGAAAATTGCTGGCCGAGGCGATTGCCGGAGATGCGGAGCGCTTTGATGTCATGGCTTCGGTTCCTTCCAGAACCTTCCCAGGCGGCACCCTGCTGCGCTGGCCAGGCCTGGTCGCCGGCATGTTATTCTACTCCCTGCGCGACCGACTCGGCTGAGATACACGCATTCAGCCGCGGCAGGGAGGCCGCGCAACAGCGATCGATCGCTGGTAAAATACCTCCGTGATCCCGCAAACCGAACTACATATCTGTGACTGGCGGTCAGAGTTACGCCACGCTGTCTCCGACGGCGGGACACTGCTTGCCCGACTCCAGCTGAACCCCGAGCAGTTGGGTTACTCGGCACTTGCCGCACGCGACTTTCCTGTCCTGGTACCGCGCCCCTATTTACAGCGCATCACACCTGGCGACCCCGATGACCCGCTATTGCGACAAGTCCTCGCTACAGGTCAGGAAACACTGGTCGAACCGGGCTACAGCGACGACCCCGTCGGAGAGACCGGCGCGACCATCCAGCGCCCCGGCGTTATCCAGAAGTACCGCGGCCGGGTATTACTTATTCTTGCCGGTGGCTGCGCGATTAATTGTCGCTACTGCTTCCGCCGCCACTTTCCCTACCAGGAAAACCGCAACAGCCGCCAGGAGTGGCTGCAGGCGCTCGAACATGTGGCCGCGGACACCAGTATTACTGAGGTCATCCTGTCCGGCGGTGACCCGCTGCTGGTCGCCGACGCTGCACTCGCGGAACTTGTCGCGACCATCGCGGCCATTCCACACGTCAGGCGCCTACGCGTGCACACCCGGCTTCCGGTGGTCATTCCACAACGGGTAACCGACGGGCTGCTCCAGGCACTCACGGGTTCGCGACTGCGCTGTGTCATGGTGATTCACAGCAATCACGCCCGCGAACTTGATGCGCCCGTGGTGCAGGCCATGCAGCGGCTGCGGGAGGCTGATGTGGAATTACTGAACCAGTCAGTACTGCTGGCCGGCGTAAACAACCACGCGGCAACACTTGTCAATCTCAGTGAGCGTTTGTTCGAGATCGGCGTGCGCCCCTACTACCTACACTTACTCGACAAAGTCCGCGGGGCGGCTCACTTCGATGTCCCTCAAGCAGAGGGTATTGCGCTCATAGATGCCATGGCGGCCGAGCTACCCGGCTATTTGGTGCCACGATTAGTGCTCGAGGAAGCGGGTCAGCCCGGTAAAACACGGATTGCCTGATCCAGATACTAATCGAGGAAACTGACCGGCCCGGCACCCATTTGGGCCTGAACCAGCGCCTTGTACTCGTCCTCAATCTGCTTGCGCTTCAACTTCATGGTCGGGGTGAGCAGGGCATTTTCGATCGTCCACTCATCGCAGACAAAGATATTGGAAATGCGCTCATAGGACGGCACTTCACTGTTAATCTCCTCGAGCAGTGATTCCAGCTCGGCCTGCACCACTGCCCGGTCCTTGGCCAGACCAACCTCTGACAGCGTCACCAGAACAATCGGCTGGTCGAGGCCATGGCCCATACAGCAGAACTGAGCCAGATTCGGATTGCGACCAAACAGCGATTCGAGCTTCATCGGCACGATGAACTTACCCTTTGAGGTTTTAAAGACCTCGGACACCCGCCCTGTCACCCACAGGTTGCCATCGTCATCGAAGCGCCCTGAGTCACCGGTGCAGTACCAGCCATCGTCGAATACTTCCGCGGTTTTCTCCTCGTTGAGGTAATAACCTTTCATCAGACCGAGGCTTTTGAACTGAATCTCGCCCGCGTCCGATACCCGTACCTGGACGCTCGGGTCCATGGGCTGACCAACACAGCCGGAAATGGGTTGATCATCCTTTGTCCAGGCGATGCCATGGACAAAGTTTTCCGTCATGCCGTAGCCGTCCCGCAACGCAATTCCCATGGACAGGAACCAGTCCTGCACGTCTACCGGGCAAGGCGCAGAGCCGGTGATAATGCAGCGCGCACGCGACAGGCCCAGCGCCTGGGCGATGCCCGCTTTCTGCTCATCGTTGAGGCCGGCCTGCGCCTCGGGCGGAATCTTGGCGTCGATCCCCGCTTTGAATTTCACCCACAGGCGCGGCACGGCAAAGAAGAACGTCGGCTGCACCGAGCGAACCTCGTCACCAAAGGTGTCCAGAGACTCAGAGAATGAAATCGAGGCATTGCTGTACAGGCTGGTCATCTCAACGATGATGCGCTCCGCCGCGTGTGACATGGGCAAAAAGGAGAAAAATTCGTTGGGCGTCTCATTCATGCGGAAGCTTTTAACCAGCCCCGGCACGACATGGCCGGGCGTCTGGTGCATATGCATGACCCCCTTGGGATTGCCGGTGGTACCGGAGGTATAGATGATGGTGAACACGTCTTCGCCATTGGGCACCGGCGATTCCAGGTAAGGCTCATAGCTAGCAATGACTTCGTCGAGGCTAGTATCCGCCGCGAACTTACAACCCAGCATCGCGACCGTCTCTACACCCTCGGGCAGGGCCTCGGTTACGCGCGCGTGCTGATCAAAATCGCCGCAGAACACCAGTTTCACGGCCGAGTGGTTGAAAATATAGTTCGCTGAACCGATGTCCTGGCCCGGGTAGATCGGCACGCTAATGTGGCCAGCGAGCATGATCGCCAGATCACAAATAGGCCAATCCATACTATTAGACGACCAGATACCAATGCGGCTGCCGGCCGGGTAGTTCTTGTCGCACAGAAATGCGGCGATACGGCGCACCCGATTCCCCACATCGCGCCAAGTATGCTCCGACCATTCGAGGTTTTTCGGCTGGCGCAGGTATACCTTGTCGGGAGTTTCCTGCTCCCAGCGATAGAACATTTCCAGAGGGGTGACGGGTGCTGCGGACATAATGTACTTCCTGAGTAACGGGTCTGATAATACGCAATTGACTATAGCGTAAGAGCCGAGGCACTGCCCCCTGGATATGCCGACAGCGATGGACATTATTCTTCTCAGCCGATACCGCGCTGACCCGCGCCTCGTGATAGGATGCGCGTTTTAGAAGGAGGACACGCCGATGCGTTATTGGCTACTTGGTATTCTGGCGGCAATGAGCATGCAAGCGCATGCTCAGCTCGCCCCCCAACCCCCGCAGGCACCTCAGCCACCACAGGGCAATGACATCATGGGCAAAGCGATGATTGTGTCGCGGATTGCCGGGCTTTGCGAAGGCATCCGGCAGGTGAAGATTTTTCAGGATGCCGCCCAGCTGGAAGGCGGCGACGAGTTTGTGGTGAAGTTCCTCAATGCCGAGGCCAAGCGCCTGGGCAAGACAATGCAGCAACTCGATACCCAGTGTATCCAGGCCCAAAGTACCTTTGAGCAGCTCTCCACAGTGGCCGGCATCAGCCCGCAGTAACAACGTGTCACGCCGTCGATTTCGGCGGCCGACCTGGCGCTTGTGTTGCGCGCCAGTACAGGCAAAATGGTCTCTTCTTCCCACGAGGCTGTGAACATGCAGACGGATCCGCTTTCATCGGTAGCCAGCGATCTCCAACCCGAGATAACGACGCAACTAAATCAGGCAATAGCTCTTGGCGAAGCCGGGGTTGATCCATTCATTCTCGACTTGTGCAGAGGCTATATCGACGCTGCGCTACACTGTCGCGACTGGCGGCCGCCCGCCGATGCCTGGGGAGAGAAAGAGCAGGCGGTAATTCAGCTCACTGAGCAGTTTGTGATGTCGGTCAGCACACTGGAGGCAGCCAGCATCGAGGCACTCCAGTCTTTTTTCAGCGCCGACGAGGTTTATGCCCTGGTACACGCCCTGTATCTCATGGACATGTCGCTGCGTTTTTACATGGTAGGCAGGGAGGTGTTGCTATGAGCAGATTACCCGCTGATGCACTCACCGCAGGCGTGTCCGGCGATGGTGAACTCGATCGGGCGATTGCCGGCTTCGCCGCATCTGTCGTGCGCCAAAAAGGGGTCGACCCGTTGACCACTGAACTGGTGCGCCTGCGCTGCGCCCAGATTCACGACTGCAGACTTTGCGGATCGCTGCGCAATGCAGAAGCACTTGCCGAAGGTTTTGACGAAGACATGCAGGCCAAAATCAGCCGCTATGAGCAGAGCGACCTGGCTCCTCACCAGATTGCTGCGCTGCGCCTTTGCGACGCCATGATACTGACTCCGTCCCTTGCAGACGCAACCTTAAAGGCCAACCTGCGCGAGCATTTTTCACCCGCACAAATTGCCGAACTCATGTTTGATGTCATGAAGTGGAGCCAGCAAAAGGCCCTGGTTGCACTGCGCATGGAAGCGCCGCCGTGGCAGGAGATTAACGTGCTCACCTTCGACCAGCAGGGGCAGCCGGGCTTTGAGGGCCCGGCCTACACCGAAGAGGCTTAGTCTGCCGCCGCCGCTGGCGGCGCGAGCTCGTAGGCCAGCAACACATTGCCCGGCATGTGGAAGTAAATCCCATAGCCTGAGTTCATATACACGGTATCACCGTTAAATACCGGGCCAGTGCCAGCGGCGAGAAAGAGCGGCCGCGGATAAAAAGGCCGTAATTCGAGCTGAGTGAAGGGCGTACCGCCCTGAAACGAAAAAGCCCCGAATGTCGGGGCTTTTTGGTGTTTGGTCGGTGTGAGATGGCCCAAAAAACCCCTCTATGCAATTGTTTATAAAAGATATTTTCTCGTACGGGACAACAATATACCGGCAAAAGTACCGACAAAATTTGGCTTAACTAACCTTTCGGAACATCCCTCCCACTCACAGCACACCCTGCTGCCTGAGGCGTGTGTCCAGCCTAACAAAGCTCGCTTCCTCCTGAAGCTCCGGCTGAGTGGCAACTATCTGATCCAAGCACCCTCTCAAATGTTCTGGAGATAGATAGCCGTCTTCTCCGACTATTAGATCAAGAAAGTCGAGTGTTTCCCTCGGAAAGGCCTGCGACAAGCCTGAACTACTGACTTTACGGATCAACATATTGGGGTGCGGAACTGCCTGCATCCAGGCCCGGAGTTTGGAGAGTGCTAGAGGAAAAGATTCTTCGGCTGATATGCATAACCGAGCCAAGCTCTCGCTAACGCCAACAGGTATTTCTTGGACCGTCTTGGGCCAAATTCGTTGTAGGTATGGCATGACTCTATTAGTCCAATACTCGCCTCGCTGATCTCCCGCTCCCTCTACCGCTCGCACCAGTGTACTGGCGACCTGTATCAACCCCTCATGTGGTAGTCGCCCTGTGGCTTCTGCCAGTTCGGCTCGAGAAAACACATCGTCGGGCTCCAATGAGGCGAAAGTCAAAATAGCAGCGTACTGTTGAGCATGACTGCCGAGCGACTCGTAATGCCCCGCCGTAGCCAGGAAAGGACTCTTGATTTCTTCCAGCAGCGGCCTATACAAGCGAGGGGACCACAGAAAGCCCTCCCATGACCTCTTTGCCTCTGCCTCACTAATATCCCAATCCAGTAAGGGAGTGACGTGCTGGACAGTCCATTCCTTATCAACCCGGAAGAGAGGAATGACATGCGCGGATAGAAGGACACGGGCATGCCCAAACTTTGCGACTTCCAGATTACTTAGACTAGTAAAGATACCCCTTATTGGATCGATCAAGCCCTGATTGTCTTCAAGGCCCTGCTCATACCAATATCGAAGAATTGCTTCGGTTACATGCCCAACAGGGTGATTGATAGCCTTAGATACCGGATCATCTACCTCTGCATCCTCTTCGTAATCCAAGGCCAAGAGATTTTGACAAACAGAAAAGAACACTACCTGTCGCTCATCGACAACCTTGGCTATAGCTTGTAACCACCAACTCGCACTACCCGAAAGCTCAAGTAACACGTCTTCTGGCATCGCCTCGACAACCAGACCCATTTTTTGCCATGAATTCAGATGAAATTCTTCGTCAGACCATGCCTGAAGCGCCTCACGCCACCTACCCTTCGGCCAGACACCTTCATCCGCAAGCACTTTGAGCGCATTAGAGGTGACAAAAAAGTCATCCCGACAACGATCACGCCAATCATCTCCCTGCCATGGATCATGTTCGGGGCTTGATCTTAGCCATTCGACCAGATCACCTTGCGAACGCGGGGAAGAGGCGAATTCTCGCAAGCTACTACCGTCACCCATCCACATTGGAAATTCATCGCGTTCATCTTCAGACAGGCGCCATTCTGGGAAGTTGACAGAAATCTCTTCAAATAACCGGCGGCTACCCTCCCCTACCAAGACCCCAACACTGGTTATCTTCGCCAACCTTAGCCATATTTCTCGCTCACGAAGTTCATCCCAACGCTCAGGTTCTATGTCAGGCCTAAACATTTCTCTTGGTGGTCCTGCACAAATTGCCATCTCTAGCACTTCTTGCAGCTCAGGCTCGATATGCTGCACTAAGTGCACCGTTAGTCTGAAGGATTCTCGCTGAGTTTCTGTAGACCACAACCACCAGCCATCCTCTGAAAGAAGCCATTCCATGGCGACATCCGGCCGGATTACTTCGCTCCAAGTTGCCGCAAAGAGCGCCAGTCTCTTAAACAGTGGAAATTGCAAATCAATCCATGCTGCGGCTTGTTGAGAAGCTCTAGATGGTTGTTGTTCTGCGGTTGCAACCCAGGCATCACGAGTTAGTTCGATCAGAGCTGTCCAGTCTCTGAAGTCACGATTCTGTGAGTGTTTGGATATAGACGGCTGATGAATGTATGAACGATCGCTTTTCTCATCAATGTCGCCAACCTCATGCATCAGCATCATGCAATCCATCAGGAGCGAAGCAAAATCATCAAGCAGGGTAGGCAGTGCGCGCTGCCAACCTGCGTTACCCTCAAGTTCCTCGAAACCATGGTGAACGTGTCTCGTACTCAGCTCAATTTCCCAATTGACGAGATCACTCATCCGCTCCTCGCCCTCAACTCGGTCCTCATCGTAGAGAGATAGCGGCTCCCGGACAGAAATCAATGGAGTGAGCAGACGCCTTAACTCAAACCGGAGACTCACTGACAGCCCTTCGCTGACAAAGCGGCTCTTCCAAGAGTAAAGGTCAAAGTGGTCATAGGATCTGCGAATTTTCCCCGCGAGCAGCAATCCCCATAGAACGCGAATGTTGGCACCAGGAATTGCATTAGGAGCCCCTTCCGCAATCTCGTCTAGCTCAGCCTTGTTGCCATCGGCTTCAGCCCTAAATATGGTCGACAGCCTGCGCTCTAGTAGCCACAGAAACTCTTCATGGAGATACCCGCCGTGTTTGGAGAGCCAAAGCAACAGTTTCGGATCATTCAGGTGACGAAGAAGCCAGCGGGCTATGTGCCTCATCGGCTCATCCCATCGGGTGACCTGAATTTGGCCTCCAACCAGCGCCATGTTGGGAGTTAATGAATATGGGGCTGGGCGATCAGTTAGACTGAAATGAAGGCTAGTATCGGGTTCAACATTCGGTGTTACTTTAAAGCGCCAGAGGTCGCTGTGCTCGAACCGATCCTCACTCAGTGGTTCCAGCCAATCTAGACTAGGTACTGGGACATGATCTGCAAACTGACGTGCAGGAAGTCCGGACGACTCGCTCAATGCCCAAATGAGACGGCCAACAAAGTCATCCTGCCTAGTGCTAGCCATTGGTCGCAACTGAGCATAATTAACAACAATTCTTTCTTTTCCTCGAACCCCATCTCTATAAGTGTCAGCCCATGCCCACAACGTCTTGTGCAAATAGGCGTGACGATTATGCATCTTGTAGAGGATTGGGGTTACGTTCTTAGAGCGCCATTCATTCGCGGCATCCTCTTCTTTACCTCTTGAGTAACTGCCAAAGGCAAACATCTCGGGAGGAGACTCCCCTAGCAATCTGTCAGCGGCCAATGCATCCATCATGTACCGGAGAACAGGGTCATTGATGCTATAACCCACAAAACATATCGTAAAATTCTTGAATAGGTCACTAACGAATCTGGCTGCCCATCTTTCCGTCAGATATGCGAGCCCAAAGTCTCCACTGGAAATTACAAGACGATCTAACTCCGCCAGCTTGGGATCGGCTGACAGGAGGCCATGGACGTAGACCAAGCCATCCCAGCGCCTCTTTGGTACTGGCAGTAGTGGCGCCTGAAAGGACTCTATGCTGAGACTCTTGGATTCTATGACTTCTTCAAAAAGCCGATCAAAGTTCGACGTGATTAGTCGAGTACTGCCATGCCTGTCACGCGCCAATGTCAGAAGAGCTTCATGAGTCTTGGTCGCATTTGTGGCGCCAAGATCTGGCTGTAGAAGCGATGCGAGGGCAGGCCTCACTATCTTCCGACCCCCAGCAACTGAGTCTTCGAGAAGACTAACCGCCGTATCAAGTTGGCCGGCCTTTAACGCTGCCTGCTGAATTTCACTTGGGGCAACACCCACCGCAGAGTACAGATCGTGCACCAAATTCCAAAAATCGGGGAGCCTGGCAGGATAAGAAACCCCTGCCCCACAAAAGAATACGACCCGCCCTTCTTCGTGCGCCTGCAGAAGACGCTCTGGTATGTCTGGTCCGCCCTTAACAAACTGCATTTAGCAATCCCTGCCTTTATCTACATTCCATTCGAATAATCTGACTGCGCACGAACAATGGTACGGCATCAGTTCACGGCTTGGCTAAAAACAGCCAGTGATGCCCCAAAACGAATGCAGTAACAAGATACTTTACCTACCTTCTTATCACCAAGCGACTTCCAAGTTCTCACCGTTAACTCGGCACAAGTTCTCGACATACCGAGAAGCCACTTGGTAGGTGAAGAGCCCGATAGAAAGTCGGAACCCAATGTTGCGCATCCTACATATAGGATATATAGTAGTTATATATCTGATATATTGATCATATATGGTGTCGCCATGAGCACAGAAACCAAGAATGAGCGGTTCAGAAGGCTTGCCGAATCCAGAGGCAATCGATTAATTCGAGAAATCTCTCTTCTGGGAAATCTGGCAAATCGAAAGAACTACTCCTACTCAGAGGAAGAGGTAGAGCGATTATTCACGCCAATTTTGCGCGAACTGAGCGAAGTTCGGGCTCTTTTTGACACTGAGACCCCATCAACCAGGAAGGTGAATTTCTAATGAAGGACGAAGATTACGGGTTCCACTTTGAAAAGCAGGGACTTTCAGGCGAGGAGGGGCCTATTGACCCCCTACAACAATTTTTCGAGGGATCCCATGCTGATCACTCGGTAGTTCGAGAGACAGGGCAAAATAGTAAAGACAACCCCGGAAAGCATTCAAGCGGCCCGGTGCGCATGGTTTTCGAACTGGCGGTTATGAACATGGAGGACATCCCTGGTATCGAGGGTCTGACAAAACACTTGGAAGCGGTTGCCGAACAAACCGCGGGGCAGGAAGGGCACGATCGAATGGTCAAGGCAGCGGCCTTAGCCAAAGAAGAAACCTTACAAGTGCTCCGTATATCTGACTACAACACCACGGGTCTCGTGGGCAGCGAATCTCTCGACTCCAAGGGCTCCCCGCTTAGTCGACTGACTCGCGGCAAAGGCGGCTCAATTGATGATGGGCGGGGAGGATCGTTCGGTATTGGATCAGCAGTGGGGCCCATGGCCTCAGACTTATGTACGGTCATCTACACATCGATTCCAGAAGACACAAGCGAGTCGGTGCTCGCCGCCTATACGAGACTGGCAACGCACAGACTCGATGGAGAGAGTTATCGCGCAGAGGGCTACTTCACAAACCTCGGTATCCATAATGATTTTAAGTATCTTCGTCCAGCCCCCAAAATCGGGCCATTCCCGCTCAGGTCTGAGGCTGGCACCGATACCTACATTCTTGGCTATCGAATGGCAGAAATCGACCCAGAACTTGAAAGAGTTCGAGACGCGATGATTGACAACTTCATGGCTGCAATCAATGCAGGCGAACTGGTCGTCGAGGGAATTGCTCCCGGAAACCACTGGACACTCGATGCTGAGACGTTGCCCGGCTTTACCAAGGGTCGCCAAGAAGCTCACGCCTTCTACCAGGCACTGCAGGACCCGAACCCCGCGGAAGCAGTCATCAATCATGTTGGAAAAGTGAAGCTGTACATCAATATAGATGACAGCCTGGAGAAAAAGCTTCACACAATTACAACGCGTGCTCCTCTAATGAAAATTGACTTATTCAAGCATACATCCGTCACCGCCAAATATGCTGCGGTGCTTATTTGCGATAGTCCTGAGGGAAACAAATATCTAAGACAACTGGAACCGCCACAGCATCACGAATGGGATCCAGCCCGTGACCCACTGAATGGGGAAAAAGTTATCTCCGAACTCAAAGTCTTCGTTCGCGAGTCTTTAAAGGAGAGAATCGGCACTGAAATAGGCGATGAGGTGAAAATTGAAGGTCTATCCAGGTTTCTACCTGCTAGTTCACATGCTGATGCCGCTATCGGCGAACCTGCAGTTCCCTTTGGTAATCCAGAATCAGATGCTAATACCTCTGAATCCAGCACGGTCACAGGCAATAGCGAGCCCGAAGAGCCCACTCCCGCACCTCCAGGCAAGAAGATACGAGTTAAAGTCCGTCGCCCCGCCATAAGCGGCGGCAATAGTGAAACTGAAGAAGGCAAACAGAGAGGCGGAAAAAAGAAGCGTCGAGGAGACAACACCGGCCTGCCAGGTTCAGGTGAGGAAGGGGAAGGCGCCTCTCGCATTCGTGGTAGAGACCTATCATTCCGCAGCTGGAGCGCTCCTGTCGATTCAGAGGGCCACTCCGTAACGGTGCTATCCATTACAGCCAATAGTGACGAGTCGGGAGACCTCGAACTTCAGGGACTAGGGGCAGGTGGCGATCCGGAGCAGAGTTACATGCTGCCAATAACTCGCGCCGTGATTCATCTCCCGGATGGGGAGAATATTATTAAGTGCTCAGGAAACACTCTGAAAAACCTTACGCTGACAGCAGGTCAGAAGACGCGCATAGATATATACATGCCTGCAGGCGAGCGGTATCGCCTAGGAGTAGCATAATGGCGAACCGTGGCTCATATCCCCACCCAGTTATAGATACTGCCGATGACGTATCCTCCAACATAGAAGTCATCAATATCCTCGTTGATCCGACTCAGCAGGATATCGAGATTACTTACGAGGTGCGCTCAGATGACCCTGACCTCATCACATTGTTAGATAGCGGCAGCGCAGTCCACAGCCTTCGCTGGCGATGCTCATCAACTATCTCAACTGACGAGATGGAACCAACGGAATATCAGCGCACCCCTACTGGCTTTCGCCTCAGAGCATACCTCGATCAGCAGCTGGTTAAAGGAGATGTATGGGCGGATGTACAGATCGTAGTCGCCAAAGAGCTATTGAGTCATCGTTGGACTAGACAGCATGTTGACTACGGAAATGCAAGTTTTAATCTTCAACCTGGCGATGTCCTGGCTGATGCCGGCTCCTTCAAGTTCGATGCCAAAAAAATGTACGATCCCCTCAACCCACCGGTCGGGAGTTGTTTCAAATTTGTAAGAAGCACGAGCCTTCACAAGGGAGTGAAAGTCGCTTTTGATGGGAACGAGACGATTACCGTACAGTTACCGGAGAAAACATTTGATGGGTTCCAGTTGTTTAGTCACCGGCCGGACCTTCAGATAGGTCTTGTCGTGTTGCCGGCCCTAGTTGAGACGCTTCACTTTATTAAGTCTAACGAGGAAGAACCCCTAGATGACAAGGTCTGGTATAACGAAATTCAGCAGCTTGTAGAAGATCGTGGCGGATGGGATCAAAGCCTCCTAGTACTCGCGCAGAAAATTCTGGAAAACCCTATTGATACTGCAATTCGCACAGGATTAACTTCCGAGGAGGATGACTGATGCATAGACCGGCACTAGAGGCTAGGGCGCTAACTGAGTCAGCACTTTTGGATCTATTCAATGCACTAGAGCAGGCACGCACTCCGGAAGAGTTCCTTGGAATTGCGGACGCGGTTATATCTAACCCCAAAAACCAGCTTCCTCTTCCAGTCAGTCATGGTATACCGGATTCGCTCAGCGTAACTGGCACCAGGGCAGTTGATATCAACAATGCACCCTGTGTACACGAGTACCTAGGAGAGATGGATAGAGCAAACGCATCCGATGCTCGTCTGTGGACATATCTCGCATTTGGAACCTACCGGGAATACATGGAAAGAAGATGGCCTCTCCTTTCGGGCAACTCGGATAGCGATAGCTGGAGACGGAGGGCACGGGACCGATGGTTGCTTCATAGCGGATCAGTTACCAGGGGGCGCCTTGTTCGTCACGGAATAGCTCGCCTTTGGTGGGTTTCGCATCTGACATACAAACCCTCAGCGACTGAAGGTATTGCCATGGAAGACCCGTATGCCTATACGAGGGAGGTGTTCAAAAGTGAAGACCGTCTTAACGCAATATTTGACCGTGAAGTTGGTGCCTTTCCCACAGTAGCAACCGCAGTTCTAGATCACGCAGCAGCAAAGGGGGATGCTGCTACCGACAAATATCTCCAAAGAATCATGCAATATCTAACTCTGATCAATGGATATCGCGATGTAGGCATGCTTGACACATTCGCAATGAATGATTTGGTAGAGATCGCAGGAAACCGGGCAAAAGCCGCATGAGAACAGACTTATCAGGATCTACCACCAGCTCCTGCTAGCCGCCCTCAATTAATTTGTAAACGATCTCAGCCAACTGATGGGCGAGAAACGGGGGCACTGCATTTCCAACCTGAACATACTGTGCAGTTCGCCCTCCTTCAAAAAAGTAGTTGTCAGGGAATGTCTGAATTCTCGCAGCCTCGCGAACCGTGAGGCTTCGACACTGTGAGGGATCATGGTGTATGTAGTAATGCCCATCTTTGGAGATATGACTAGTAATTGTTGTAGCAGGCCTACCTCTAACTTGCACCCGAAAACGATCAGCGAAGTGCCCACTGTGCCAGTTGGCATGATTTGGCGCCAGACAACCAGGAAAGTCACTTGCTTTGGGTATCTCAACTTCACCACCCTGGTAAGCACGCGCCCAACAGGATGCAAAAAGATAGCGTCCTAAATCGCTATCCATATGCCCTCTGGCATCATGATTAATGAGCTTTGGTGGACAATCATCGATTATCCAGTTGCTTAGTTCAGGGGATATTCGTCTGCTGATTCGATGCTGTGGATATGTTTTCGACATTGTAGGCAAAGAACTTTCTAAAGACTCGATCGCTCTATCTAATTCTGATAGTAAAGCTTTTTGCTTCGAGCCTTTGATCTCCGCTCTAATTTGTCTTGCCTGCTGATTGACTCGGGTAGCCCAACGCTCAGAACTGTCTTCTTGCTTAGTTAAACGGCTTCTGAGGCGCGGCAAACCAGTAAGCACTTGCCCCACCGTCGGCGAGCTGTAATGTGGCTTACTGAGAAAATCTGGTTCTTTATTCGCGTCTGTCGCAACACCCAGCAAAATTACCCGATGCCGCGCCTGAGGCACCCCGAACTGCTCGGCCTTGATAACAAAGTCCGCGTCATCTTTATATTCGGCACCAAAGAGACCTGGCCCACTTGGTGGACAGACGAAAGAGTAAACCTGGTATTCCCTGTTGGCTGATTTAGACGACTTACCAATTGCTCTGCCCGGGTTCTTCAAATCGTTCCGGATAGTTGGAAAGATCCTCTCCCCACCAACTTTAGAGGTCAGGATACCTTTGACATTTTCCATTACGAAAACGTCAGGCTCGATAATACTTAGAACTTCTAGGTACTCCTGATACAAAAAGTGCCGGTGATCATTTTCCGCTTTGTAGTCCTTGATACCTCTATTACGTGACCTGCCTGCCAACGAATATGCCTGGCAAGGAGGGCCTCCAATGACAATCCAGTTTTCACCCCTATGTTTCTTCTTAAGCTGTTTCAGCCTCGAGTGAATCTCCGCGTTGTCAACACCAAGAGCCTTGGGGCTACCCAAGGTTTCTTCGCTGGCTTCCCCCCACTCTGCTTTCAATTCTGATTGCAGCTCTTCCTTGGTGATGTCTTGGGATACGTAATCGAAGTAGGACGCGACCTCCCCGCCTCTCCTGATATTACGGAACAATGCCCTAAGCGTGAGAGTCTGGTGCGCATTTTTCTCCTTCTCAACAGACATACGGATTCTAAATGCGCCTTCTTCCGCACCATCTGGCTTGAAAGACGAAAACCCCTCTCCCAAACCACCTGGTCCAGCAAAGAGATCTATAACATTGATTTTTCCAGGCATCGATATGGGATGGCTTGATAGAGTGTCGATGGGGAAGGATACCAGGAAGCGAGCTAGAATCCAGGGACCATGACCGATATTGTTGATAAATCAACCCGTTCGCAGATGATGTCTCGGATTAGAGGGCGCGACACCAAGATAGAAGTTCGTGTCCGAAAAGCCCTTTGGCACAAAGGCTTTAGATACAGGATTCCATCACAAAGAAATTACCTAGGTCTACCGGGAATCCCTGACCTCGTATTCCCTAAGCACCGCGCGGTGATTTTACTCAATGGCTGCTTCTTCCATGGTCATGACTGCCACCTGTTCAGACTACCGGGGCAGAATCGAGAAACCTGGTCAAAGAAAATTAGAGACAATCGTGAGCGTGACGTTAGGTTTGGCCGCATCAGGCGACAGAAGGGGTGGAAGACTCTGACTATTTGGGAATGTGCTCTGCGCGGAAAGAGCAAACTACCATTTGATTATGTGATCCGAGTTACAACGGATTGGCTTCTCTTGGACACCATGGATGCGTCTATTGAAGGGGCGCAAAAATAACTGCCCTATCTGTACCTGTGCCGAGCTAACTCGCCCGAGTACGCCGAGTAGATTTACACATAAAATAGATTATGCGGCGGCAGCGGACAGTGCCATGCACTGCGCATAATCCCGTTTTATGTTCAATCTTCGACTTCATTATTGTTGTATAAAAAAATGAGCACCGAAAGCCGGTGCTGTAGAGAGTCAGATCAAACCAGATTCTGCCATGGAGTGGGTGCCATCGGTGCCAACGATAATGTGGTCGAGAACCCGCAGGTCGACCAGCGCCAGGGCATCCTTGAGGCGGGAAGTGATCCGCTTATCTGCTTCACTGGGTTCAGGAACGCCAGAAGGGTGGTTGTGGGTGAGTATCAGAGCCGCAGCATTCAGTTCCAGGGCACGTCTGACAACGACCCTGGGGTAGACAGCAGCGCCGTCTACGGTGCCTCTGAAGACCCTCTCGAAGGTGATGAGCCTGTGCTGGTTATCCAGGAACAGGCAGCAGAAGTGCTCATCCCGTTCCTGGGCCAGATGTAGCTGGCAATACTCTTTGACAGCCTTGGGGCTGGAGAACACTTCGTTCTCTCGAAGCTTGGACTGGATCAAGCCAAGTGCTTCCTGAATGGTCAGCTCCTGGGTTGGGGTGAAGTTGTAGATTGTGGTTGTGCTCATGGATTTGCTCCCGCATTCATTGATTGGAATGAAACCAGGCGATGTACAACTGGTTGGGATGGTGAGCAAGGCTTGAAGATGAAACTGGCCCCCACCATCCACGGCCGGCGCGGAGCGCCCCGCGGATGGTGGGTAAGCATTCAATTTATTGGAGGAAGTCTAGGGGGGGGGGTAGTTCCACTTTCTGGTTCATTACATTCAGTACTGAACCCGTACCCAGATTACAACAATCCCCTTATGGTTTTCGGTCATTACTTAGCCAGCGCGAACATCCAACCGAGTGACCGACTGGCGGACAGTCCGATCTGCCCGGCGACGAAGTCGATAGGGCAGTCGGTGCTGGGACGCCAGGTGCGTCACGACGGTTATAGATAATAGTATTTTATTGTTTTTGATTTCCTCCCTGGGACGCCTTGCGGTCTGTGACCGCCGGCTTACCCAGATTGTAATCGTAGTGGTTTGAATGGCGGCCAAATTTGGATGGTCGCGGAAGCCTCCCTAGGCTCGTACCTGGATGAGCAATTTTGCCTTATAGTTTTCGACAACAGAATTAGTATGCCGTCTACATATAGTCGAAAACCCTGAAATTTCAGTATTTAGAATATAGGGTAGTCCGCGGTTCCGGAATTTAGTACACAGGGTATCTATCGGTTCGACATCAATTAGAGATAGGGTACCGTTCTGTGCAAGTTTCTATTGCGAACGGACCGTTGCCTACGAACTGCGCTCCGCGCGTTCTCGGCAACATCTCCATGCCCAGCATGTCCGAGGATCCGAATTAGGTTAGACACTCACGACCCTATACTTTTCCCTTCTAGTCTAGGTTGTCTAAGGTGACCAAGGAAAAGAGTACTAGGATAAGTGGGTAAAAATCTGAAAGTAGAATCCAAGCCCGACACCAACATGGACATGTTAGACAACGCGGACATAGAGGGAACTGTCCTGGGCCGGCCCCCTTAAAGGGAAGGCTTGTTGGCACCTTACCCTGCTCGCCATGTTTGCCAATCCCGTGATTACGCAGCATTGGAAACATCCTCCTTCCAAATTTTTCCCCCTAGAGTCTGTTGAAAGCTGTCTCGCACCGCCTCCAGCGGCGGGAAACGATACCCATAAGGGCGCACTCCATATTGGGATACCGACATGCGGAAAGTATTAATCCCATACCCCTTCAGGGTCGATGTAAAACTGGAGAGGTTGGGGGCCGCCACCTTAAGCCCACAGCGAACAATCCAGCGACAAAATGAGTCATACACCGCTTGCTTCTCTGCATTTAATGGCCATGCATGTTCCGGACCGCCGGAGTCAACATCAATATGACCAACATCTAGAACTTCATATAGCCACCGGTCGATCGGGTCCAGGGACATGATTTTTTGGTTCAAACGAGCGGGCGTTGAAGGAAAGCTACTTGCCTTGAAGTTTTTCAGGTCTCGCTGAAGTAGGTACCACAGAAGCCCTGACGGCCCACCTGCATCCATTTCGGCTGCCAGATCTTCGAAGTACTCGTGGTCGTACTTCCGGGCATTCGAGACTTCGAGCACAAAATACCGCCGATCTGATATTTCAGTCGGCACAGCCCACTTCTCATTAGATGCCACAATAAGATGAGTGCAGTTTTTGACCGTGACAGCATCTGCAAACTTCTTTTCCATCATCCGTGAGGGCTCGGTAATAAGCCCCTTCAGAATGCCGGCGTCTGCCTTGTTCCCGTCCCAAGACAACTCATCAGCGAAAACCAATACAGCGTCCTGCAGATGACCAGAAAATGTACCAAGCAGATGGGATTTATTGGTGATATGTTTGGAGTGTCGGCCAAGCAGCTTTCCCAGGTACTCCATGAGAATGCCCTTGCCAGTACCCTGCTCTGACAACAAAACGATTGCGGCAAGCGGCAATGTACCTGGCTGCTGAACCATTAACGCGAGCCAGTTCAAAACATACTCATAGTGTTCTGGGTTACCGCTGCAGATCACGTCACGGATATGATCCAGAATCAAGTCGCAACTCTCGTCCTTGTCTGGTTTGACGGCGAACCCGAACCAAAGATTGTACTGTGAGGTGGATAGGTTGCCTGCTGGATCGAAGACTACTCCGTCCAGGTACTGACGCCGATCCTCGTGGGACAACCAGAGTTTACCCAGCTGAACCTGGCGGTTTCCGTCCGTGACTCGTACATTGGCAAATAGGCGTTCAAAGTCCTGAAACCCGAGGAATTCCGGGCCATCACCCCGCTCATCTACGACGACAACTTTGCTGCCCAGAGTTACAACTGCATAGCGACGATTAAGTTCCTGAATGCAGCTTGTTGGGTCGCGCAGCTTCACTGGGTCCAATTTCACCGGGACAGAGATAGGCGTGGTAGCCACTGGAAGATTCGACTGAAGGGGCGGGGTCATACGGCCCCCCGCTCTTCAATACGCTGATTCAGCCAATCTTGAACCTCGGAGTACACCCACGCTCGGGCCGTGCCTCCCGGCACAAGCGGTACGCTCCCCGGAAAACGTCCATCGCCAGAGAGGGTATAGAGATAGGAACGGGACAAGCCCGTCAGATTCAGGACTTCCTTAACACGCAAAAGCCGAATAGGTTCGGCAGAAGGGGCGGGATTCTTCATGGATACTCCTCGTATCAACAAACTCTATGTTTCGCCTGTTCGATCAGGCTTGAGGGGTATTTTTTGGTATGGAGAATCCTTTTTCTGAGATTTGTGCGCTATCAGAGAGATAATTTCACATTATCTCTATTGGACGAGTATTACCCATCGGATGAGGGAGATGCTGCCTCCCTCAATTCATCCAGATAATCGGCCCACTTCTGCATCATCTCTACGCGACCTTCAATGTGGGCAGTACGATTGTATGCACGGCCATTGGGATCTTTCACAGCATGGGCCAGCTGGTGTTCGATCCACTCCTCCCGGAACCCAAGCACCTCGTCCAGCACGGTCCGCGCCATGGCCCTGAAGCCATGAGGGGTCATGGTGTCATTGTCGTATCCCAGCGTGCGCAGGGCGGTCCGTACGCCATTCTCTGACATACACCGGCTGGCACCCCTGGCATTAGGGAAGACATAGTCACCCCGCCTTGCAGTGTATGGCTTGAGTTCCTCTAGCAGTTGGACTACCTGTGTGGATAGGGGCACGATATGCGGCTGCCTCATCTTCATCTTTTCAGCGGGGATTTCCCAGCGAGCTTCATCCCACTTGATCTCGGACCACTTCATGGCACGGATCTCACCGGGGCGCTGGAACAGCAGCGCGGACAACTGGAGTGCCGTTTTCACCGGGAGTGATCCGTCGTAACCCTCCATGGCAACCAGCAGGTGTCCGATTTCATCGGGCTTGGTAATGGCGGCATGGTGCTTCTTCTTCCGCCTTGGCTTCAATGCGCCTTTCAGGTCGCCGCTGGGATCGCGCTCTGCGCGTCCGGTGGCGACCGCATAGCGTAAGACCTGCCCTGCCGTTTGCTTGGCCCGATGAGCAATGTCCTCGGCACCCCTGGCTTCAACCTTCCTGAGTGCAGCCAGGAGTTCAGGAGCCGTGATCGCAGCGATGGGACGACTGCCCAGTGAGGGATAGAGGTCCTTTTCAAGGATCCGCTTGGTACGAACACGGTAGCTTTCAGACTTGGCAGGCATGACCTGGTTAAACCACTCCTGGCCAATGGCCTCGAAGCTCTCTGCCGAAGCCAGGTGCCGGGTCAGCTTCTCGACCTTACGCACATCACCTGGGTCACGCTTCTGCCTGAGCTTGTCCCGGGCATCTTGGTGGTTCTCCCTGGCTTCCTTCAGGGATACTTCCGGATAGACACCCAGAGCCAGTGTCTTGCGCTTCCCGGCATATCGGTAGTCAAAGCGCCAGTACTTGGCACCACTGGGCTGAATCAGAAGGTACATGCTGCCCCCATCAGCGAGCTTCTGTACCTTGCTTCCTGGCTTCGCTTGCTTGACCTGTGCGGCAGTAAGATTACCCATGTATGCTCCTCTACTTTGTCTAGGCAGTTTGACGGTATCAGATGGGCCGGGCTGGAATGTACCGCCACTTGTACCGCCAAATGTGACGGTATTTGGCTGGAACGCATCAGACACTCAGGACAAAGCGTAAACAAAAAAGCCCTGATTTTCAGGGCTTTTTTATCAACATCGGAGATATTGGATTTGAAAATGGTCGGTGTGAGAGGATTTGAACCTCCGACCCCTTCCTCCCGAAGGAAGTGCGCTACCAGGCTGCGCTACACACCGTTAATTTAAGGCGCGCCACTATACCAAATGGCTTAAGGGCCGCCAATGCCCTCAGTATATGCCGGCCGCCCGGGCAATCCACTGGCTGACAAAGCTGAGAATGGTTACGGAACCAATCAGCAGCAGGATCATATAGAACGGACGAAATGGCTTGCGTTCGACCGAGTTGACGCCGCGCTTAAGGAATTCGTCGACCTTGGCCTGATCCTCGGGATACAGGGAATTCTGATAGCTGCGGTCTTGCTGTTCTTCAGGCTGTTTCATAGATAAAAAAAGGGGAGAACACGATACGTATTCTCCCCCCGAATAAAGGGAATGTCACGCCAAACCGGCGCGATTTCCCAGCAGCAAACGTTTAGAACGCGAACATTTCCTCGGGCATCTGCATGAGGTTGTCAGCGCCGGCCAGCATGGTGGTCTTGAGCGACTCGGTGCGCGGCAGCAGGCGTTCGAAGTAGAACTGCGCGGTCATCAGCTTGGCCTCGTAGAACGAGGTGTCGTCGTCGGCAGCGGCAATCTTCTGGCGGGCGATAATCGCCATCTTGGCCCAGAAGTAAGCCAGTGTGATGTAACCGGAGTACATCAGGTAATCCACCGCAGCGGAGCCCGCTTCGTCAGGGTTGCTCATGGCAGCTTCGCCAATCTGCATGGACACACCCAGCCACTCGTCTTTCTTGGCGTTCAGCGCGTCGATGAAGGGCTTATCTTCCTCGGCAGAATTGGCCTGGCACAGCTCGTCGATCATGGTGGTGAAGTTGAGCAGCATCTTGCCGCCGGAACCCAGTACCTTACGACCTATCAGGTCCATGGCCTGGATACCGGTGGTGCCTTCGTACAGCATGGCAATACGGCAGTCGCGAACGATTTGCTCCATACCCCACTCGCTGATAAAGCCGTGGCCACCGAAAATCTGGACGCCGTGGTTGGCAGCTTCGTAACCGGTTTCGGTCATGAAGGCCTTGGCGATCGGGGTCAGCAGTGACATCAGGTCATCAGCGTTTTTCGCTTCTTCCTCGGCGCCCTTGTCCACGATGTCGCCCAGCATGGCCAGGTACAGCAGGAACGCGCGGCTGCCTTCGGCAAAGGCCTTCTGGGTCAGCAGCATCTTGCGCACGTCGGGGTGCACGATGATCGGATCAGCGGGGCCATCGGCGTTCTTAGGGCCGGTGAGGCTGCGCATCGCCAGGCGCTCTTTGGCGTAGGTCAGGGCGCCCTGGAAGCTCTGCTCCATGTGGGACAGGCCCTGGGCAGCAGTACCGATGCGCGCAGTATTCATAAAGGTGAACATGCAGTTCAGGCCACGGTTCTCGGGGCCAATCAGGTAGCCCTTGGCGCCGTCGAAGTTCAGCACGCAGGTGGCGTTGCCGTGAATTCCCATCTTGTGCTCGATCGATCCACAGTACACGCCATTGCGCTCACCGACAGAACCGTCATCGTTCACGTTCATTTTGGGAACGATAAACAGGGAGATACCCTTGGTGCCTTCCGGTGCGTCCGGAAGGCGAGCCAGTACGATGTGGACGATATTGTCCGTCATGTCGTGTTCACCGGCGGAGATGAAGATCTTCTGGCCGGTAATCGCGTAGGAGCCGTCGGCATTGGGCTCGGCCTTGGTGCGCAGCAGGCCCAGGTCAGAACCACAGTGAGATTCGGTCAGACACATGGTGCCTGTCCACTCGCCGGAAATCAGCTTGGTGAGGTACTTTTGCTTCTGCTCTTCGGTACCGTGCTCTTCAATGGTCTTAACAGCACCGTGGCTCAGGCCGGGGTACATACCCCAGGACCAGTTGGCGCTACCCACCATTTCAGTGTTCACAATGCCCACCAGGTTGGGCATGCCCTGACCGCCGTAATCAACATCGGCAGACAGCGAGGGCCAGCCATTGTCGACATACTGCTGGTAGGCTTCTTTGAAGCCCGCCGGGGTGGTCACACCCTCTTCGCTCCAGGTACATCCCTCTTCGTCACCAACACGGTTCAGGGGCTGCAAAACTTCTTCACAGAACTTGGCGCCTTCGGCCGCAATCGCGTCCATCAGGTCGGTGCTGGCCTCTTCGTAGCCGGGCAGGGTCTGGAAAACTTTTTCCGCTTCCAGTACTTCGTTGACAACAAAACCGATGTCGCGCAGGGGAGCCTTATAGTCTGGCATTGTCCTTTACCTCTCTTTGTTTAAACCGGCCCGCGGTGGCAGCAGCCACCCCATGGGGGCCATGTAAGCAGTGCACACATTTTGCGTAAAACGCCCCCGAAGTCAAATACCTTTTTGGGGTTAGCCCCGGGCGGAGTCAGGTATTCTGGTTATAAAGCGATCAATCAGGCGTCTTGCGATCAGATGGTAGTAAGCACTTACTACGTTATAATCGCCTGAATATCAAGAGATTGACCTGCTTCAACAGGGCTCCAGGGGGAAATATGGGCCACCTCACCCAGAAACGGTGCAGGCAACAGGTGCATCAGTGTGTCCAGGTTTTCCTCGTGGCACGTCATTCGCTCACCGGGTTGATTTGCTACCCAGCCCGCCAGCGGCAGGCCGTCACCTAACACGGCCTCGGCCGTCAGCAGGGCGTGGTTAATACAGCCCAGGCGCATGCCGACGACAAGAATCACACCCACCTGTAACTCGCGGGCGAGGTCGGCGAGCGTCTCCCGAGGGGAGAGCGGGACACGCCAGCCACCGGCACCTTCGATCAGCACCAGATCATGCGGCCCGGTCATAACGCCGCGGCAAAACCCCGCCAGTTGCGAGGCCTTCATGGTCCGGCCCACCTGGGCGACAGCAATGTGCGGGGCAATTGCCGGTGCCAGTGCCACCGGGTTGACCTGGGCGTAGGGCAGCTGCGCGGTCATACTGGCCATCAATGCGAGGGCATCTTCATTCTGGCCCTGATCGTCACAGCCGGCTGCCACCGGTTTCACGGCCGCGGTGTTGAGCCCGGCCGCAGCCGCCGCCTCGAGAATGGCACAGCTCACCGCGGTCTTCCCCACCTCGGTATCGGTACCGGTCACAAAGAAAGTCTTGCTCATATTCGCTCTCTCACACTTTCGTCAGGGTACCGAAGTACACCTCGTAACTGGCGGGCAGCAGTCCATCGCGCCGCCACTGCTCGTACGCCTGCAACATCCCCTGCAGGGCCCTGCGGCCGGTCAGGCCGACGGGACGATCGCGGTTGACGTTGTGGGCCCCCAGGGTTTTCAGCTCATTGAGTAATTCGCGCACCTGGCGGTATTCCATACAGAACGGCTCAATATCCACCTGCAACGCAATGCCCGGGGTGCGCGCCGCCGCCTGATCGAGACGCTCCAACGGGAGAAATTCGTTAACGTGCTGATACTCATCCACGGCTGCCCAGGAAGATCGCAGTTCATGCAACGTGGCAGGCCCCAGCGAGGTAAAGGCGCAGCGCCCGCCCGGCCGCAGTACCCGCGCAACTTCGGCGAACAACAACTCCGGGCGCAAGCACCATTGAATGGCAAGGCTACTGAACACCAGATCAACCGAGGCGGAGGCCAGTGGCAATGCCTCGGCGTCGCCCACCAGCCACTCGCCCGCCTGGGGATGCACCTCGCGTGCATAACGAACCATGCCCTCGGCCAGGTCCACGCCGATATACGTGGCGTCGGGAAACCGTTGCCTGAGCGCGGCGCTGAAATGGCCGGTGCCGCTCCCGAGATCCAGCACCTTCTCCGGCGCCTCCGGCAGCGCATTAATACTGGCCAACAGACGATCACCGACGTCTCGCTGCAATTGGGCGACACTGTCATATTCTGCCGCCGCGCGGCTGAAAGACTGCGCCACATCGTGCTTGGCCAGTGCCAGTGGCGCCGCTACCGCAGCCAATAGATTCTGTTCCGCCAGGAATGCCTGCAGCGCTTCGGCGACTGCTTCTGGCTGTTCGAGAGGGGCGGTGTGTGCGCAACCAGCAAACACCCACACTCGTGCTGGCAGTCCTCGCATCGAGTCCTGCAACTCCGGCGGGTGCAGTCCATCGTTGTCGGCCAGCAAATGCAGTTGGGGCGGCAGCAATGACGACAGCAATTGGCGTTGATCCAGTTGCGCCAGCCAGGTCAGACCGGTTTCCAGCGCCAAACCAGGCTGCGGTGGACGCAGGGCCTGAAGCTCGCGCAGCAGTGCACGCGGATTCTCCGCGCCCGCCACCTGCAGGCTGTCAAAGCGGCGCAAGGTTCGCTGTTCATCATCGCGGTATGCGGAGGCGAATACGGCTAGGTCTGCCGCCGGCATTCCCGGCCACTCGAGTTGGGCCACGAAACAGGGATTCGTACACAGCGTCACTACCGCACGTACGCGCTCCGGTGCTCGCTCGGCCAGGGCCAGGGCAAGCTGGCCGCCAAGCGACCACCCCAGGTAAACCGCCCCGGTAGGTGCCGCGGCCAGGATCTCGTCGAGCAGCACATCGAACTCCGGCGCCTTGTCACCACAGCCGGGAGCCAGCCCGGGCAAATCCAGTAACATCACATCGGCCCAAAGACGCAGGGAGGGCAGCATCGGCCGCCACACCTCGCGATTGGCACCCCAACCGTGCAATAACACCAGTTTCTGACGAGGCTCACCGCTTGCGGGCAAATATTCGCGCTGCAACATCACAGCTGCCCCCCGGCCACGTCGGCCAAGACCGAGAGCAGTGCATCCACCTCGGCGTCAGTGTGTGCTGCAGTCAAGGTAATGCGCAGGCGCGAAGTGCCCGCAGGCACGGTGGGCGGGCGAATCGCCCCCACCAGAAAGCCCGCCTGGCGCAGGGCCGCACTGAATGCCATTGCCCGACCCGCGTCACCTATCTGCAGCGGCTGAATCGCGCTGTCGGAATACATCAATGGCAGGCCAAGCGCCTCAGCGCCTGCGCGAAAGCGCCCTATCAAGTGCTGTAAATGTTCACGGCGCCAGGCCTCTGTCGCGAGCAGGCGCACCGCCGCCAACCCCGCTGCGGCGACCGCCGGTGGCATCGCTGTGGTGTAAATGTAGTTGCGCGCACCCTGAATGAGGCTTTCGATCAACAGCTCGTCACCGGCCACAAATGCCCCGGCGCAACCCAGCGCCTTACCCAGGGTGGCCATGAGTACCGGCGCCTGGGCAGAATCAAGCCCGGCGGCGGTAACGCTGCCTGCACCGCCCTCGCCCATCACCCCGATGCCATGCGCATCGTCAACCATTAACCAGGCATTGTGCTGCTGGCAGAGGGCGGCCAGGTCGGCCAGGGGCGCGGTATCCCCATCCATGCTGAACACCCCGTCCACCACCACAAGTTTGGCGCTGTCAGGCGGCGCTGCGATGATTTTGTGCTCAAGGTCGGTCACATTGTTGTGGGCGAAGCGGCGGAATCGCGCGCCACTGTGGAGGCCGCCGTCGAGTAGCGAGGCGTGATTGAGGCGATCCTGAAACACCTGGTCGCCGGATTGAAGCAGCGTGGTGAGGGTACCGGTGTTGGCAGCATAGCCGGATGAGAACAACAGCGCCCGCGGGCGGCCAGTCAACTCGGCCAGAGCCTCTTCCAGTTCGCGGTGGGGCGTACTGTGGCCGCACACGAGATGCGAAGCACCGCTGCCCACACCATAGCGCTCAGCGCCGGCGCGCAGCGTAGCCACCACCTGCGGGTGGGCGGCAAGCCCCAGGTAGTCATTACTGCAGAAATTGAGATATTCGCGCCCATCGACCCGCACCCGCGGGCCCTGGCTCGATTCCAGGGTCAGGCGCTGGCGATAGAGATCGTCCCTGCGGCGCTGCGCCAGGACAGCGCCAAGGCGCTCATTGAAACCGGGCATGGCACCACTCAGGCGCGGGCCGCGTCGTAGAACTGGGGATGCGGTGTTTCCGGCGCCTGCTCCAGAGCCAGCTCCTCGGTGTTAATGCCGAGCTTGCCAAACAGGGCCATATCTTTGTTGGCCCGGGGATTGGGCGTGGTCAGTAGCTTCTCGCCGTAGAAGATCGAGTTGGCACCGGCAAAATAGGCCAGCGCATGCATCTCTTCGTTCATCTCTTCGCGGCCTGCCGACAGGCGCACATGTGACGCGGGCATCATGATACGGGCAACGGCAATCATGCGAATAAAATCGATGGGGTCGAGATCTTCCTGGCTCTCCAGCGGCGTGCCTTCAACACGCACCAGCATATTAATAGGCACACTCTCCGGATGCTGGGGCAGATTCGCCAACTGCTGTAGCATACCGGCGCGATCACTTTCCTGCTCGCCCATGCCGACAATACCGCCGGAGCAGATTTTCATGCCGGAGTTGCGCACATGGTCCAGGGTATCGAGACGATCCTGGTAGGTGCGGGTGGTGATAATGTCGCCGTAGTACTCCGGGGAGGTATCCAGGTTGTGGTTGTAATAGTCCAGGCCGGCTTCGGCCAACTCCCGGGCCTGATCTTCGGTGAGCATGCCCAGGGTCATACAGGTTTCCAAACCCAGATCCCGCACGCCTTTAACCATCGCTACTACGTGGGGCATATCGCGGTTTTTCGGGCTGCGCCAGGCAGCACCCATACAGAAACGGGTTGAGCCTGCGGCCTTGGCCGCCTTGGCCTGCTCCAGCACTTTCTGCACTTCCATGAGCTTCTCCACCTCGAGACCGGTGTCATAGCGGGTGCTCTGGGGGCAGTAGGCGCAGTCTTCCGGGCAAGCGCCGGTTTTGATGGAAAGCAATGTGCTCACCTGCACCTTGTTGGGGTCAAAATACTTGCGATGCAGGCTCTGGGCTTCAAACAGCAGATCGTTAAACGGCAGGGCAAACAGCGCTTCCACTTCCTGGCGCGTCCAGTCGTGGCGCAATTCCGAGGCGGTGGGATCAACAATGGGGGTAGCAGCGGTGCTCATAGTTAACCTGATTCTGTTCATGCTGTTTCGGTGGTGGCAAATGATACCGCGGGACCGGGCGCTGTCAACCTGGAAGAACGGCCATGGTTAACAACATAAACCGCCTCGCCAGATACCTGCTGGATGGGCTGCTACCCCAGTACTGCGCCCTCTGCGGAATGTTCAGCCACAGCGATCTGCCCCTCTGCCAACACTGCCGGGAGGAACTGCCTATCAACCAGGCCGCCTGCCCCTGTTGTGCACTGCCATTGCCGGCCCACATCGCCGCGCCAGGCTGCGGCCGCTGCCTGCGCCACCCACCGGCCTATAGCGTTGCGGTCGTGCCGCTCATCTACGGGGAGTATCTGGCATATCTTATCCAGCGCTGGAAGTTCCAGCGCCAATCAGGATTCACTCGCCTGCTGGCCACCTTGTGGCTAGAGCATGCCCAGGTGACACCGCCAGACCTGCTGGTGCCCATACCCCTGCACTGGCGGCGCCAGCTCACCCGCGGTTACAACCAGGCCGAGCTATTGGCCCGGGCTATCACAGCACAATCCAGCTCGCTGCAGCGCACCCGGATCGATACACACCTGTTGTACAGGCACCGGGCGACGGCAGCACAGTCGGCCATGGATGCCCAGGCCAGGACGCGCAATCTCAGGGGTGCCTTTACAGTGCGGCGGCGCTGTGACAGCCTGCGAATCGCGTTGATCGACGACGTGATGACCACCGGTGCCACCGCGGAAGCGGCGGCCACAGCCCTGCTCGACGCAGGTGCCCGGCAGGTCGACATCTGGTGCCTGGCCCGCACCCCCCTGTAAGAGGAACGAGGAATATTCCATGCGCTGCCTAATACTCGCTCTGCTATTAACAGTAGCGCCGGCGGGGCTTGCTGAGACACCACTCACCGTCGCCGTCGCCGCCAACTTCCGCTCCACCCTGGAAGACATTAACGCCCGCTTCAGCGCCCAAACCGGTCACCCGGTCAGACTAAGTAGTGCCTCCACCGGTGTGCTCACCCATCAGGTCATGCGCGGCGCCCCATATCATCTATTCCTGGCGGCCGACGCCGCCGCACCGGCACTGCTGCACGATGAAGGCCTGGGCCTGCAGCCCTTCTGCTATGCCAACGGCCAGCTGGCACTGCTAGGCGGCCCCCTCAGTCAGCTTGAGGCGCCGGGCCTGGGGCTGGATCTGGCCATTGCCAATCCCGATACCGCCCCCTACGGCCAGGCCGCCATGGATGTACTGAACCTGAAGGGTACTCAGCCGCAGAGACTGGTGCGGGGCAATAACGTACTGCAGGCCTACCAGTACTGGCGCACCCGTACCGTGCAAATGGCCCTGGTGTCCAAGTCATTAGCCGGTGAGGCGGGCATCGCCATTCCCGCCAAATGGCATCGCGATCTGCAGCAACACGCGCTGGTAATCAAGGATCACCCAAACCTCAATGCCTATCTCGAGTGGCTGAGAAGTGATACCGTGCGCCGACTGATTCTGGACTCGGGTTACCTGCCTTGCCCCTGAACCCCGCCGAACTGGATGCCATTGCCCTGACCATGGCATTGGCCAGCACCACCACTGTGATTCTTCTCCTGCTCGGCACGCCAATGGCCTGGTGGCTGGCACGACACCGGGGCAGTTTCGCCGCTTTTATCGAAGCCATCGTCGCGCTGCCGCTGGTACTGCCACCGACCGTGCTGGGGTTTTACCTGCTGCTGGCGCTGGCACCGGACGCGCCGCTGGGCAAAACCTGGCAGGCACTGACCGACCAGCAGCTGGCCTTCAGCTTCTCCGCGCTGGTCATCGGCTCGGTCATTTACTCGCTGCCATTTGTGGTCCAGCCACTGCAGGCCGCCTTCCAGCGGGTACCCGGCGGCATGCTGCAAGCGGCTGCCACGCTGGGGGCCACACCCCTCGACCAGTTTCGCTCCATCATCCTGCCGCTGACCCGGCGCAGTTTTATCGCCGCAGCCGTGCTTGGCTTTGCCCATACGGTCGGTGAATTCGGCGTGGTACTGATGATTGGCGGCAATATTCCGCGGGAGACCCAGGTACTCTCGATCGCCCTCTACGACCAGGTGGAAACCCTGAAATTTGCCGAGGCCCACCGCCTCGCAGCCGGGCTGCTGGTCTTCTCCCTGGCGTTGCTGTTCTTTGTTTACCGCAAGGGCGCGGGCTGGCGGGTGAATCACTGATGTTACTGCTGGATATTCAATGCTCCGGCGAACAGGGTTTTCAACTGGCACTGCAATGCGCTTTGCCCGCGGAGGGTGTCACCGCTATTTACGGACCCAGCGGCAGCGGCAAGAGCACCCTGCTGGACTGTATTGCCGGCTTACGCAACGCGGCGCCGGGTAGCGAGATTCGCTTCGGCGCAGCCACCTGGCAGAATCGCGAGAAATGCCTGCCGCCCTGGCAGCGCAATATTGGCTATGTGTTCCAGGATGCCCGGCTGTTCCCGCACCTCACGGTGGCGGGCAATCTCGACTATGCGGCAAATCGCGCCAGCGGGCCCGCACCGCTGGCGCGCGATGCACTTGAGCAATGGCTGGGGCTGACACCGCTGCTCGAGCAATTACCCGATACGCTGTCGGCGGGCCAGCGCCAGCGCGTCGCCATTGGCCGCGCCCTCCTTGGCGCCCCGGATCTGCTGCTCCTGGACGAGCCACTGGCGAATCTCGATCACGCCGCCAGCCGCGAGTGCCTACAACTACTGCAGGACCTGGCGAGCCGGCTCGAACTACCGGTGTTGTATGTCAGTCATGATATCGAAGAGGTCGGCGCCCTGGCCGATCACATCCTGCTCTTGGAAAATGGTCGGGTAACTGCCCAGGGCCCGTTTCTGGAACTGGCGTCACGCCTGGACAACCGGCTCTCTCATGAAGAACAGGCTGCGGCTATTCTCATCGGTGAAATCACAGCACACGACGAGGCTTATGGCCTCAGCGAGATTCACATTGCGGGCCAGTCACTACTGGTCAATCACCTCGACCAACCCATCGGCAGCCGCCGCAGGGTACGCATTCCGGCACGGGATGTGAGCGTGTGCGCCAGCAAGCCAACCGACAGCAGTATCCTGAACATCCTCCCGGTGACCGTGTCAGAGATAGAACAGTGCACAGACGCGCGGCTGCTGCTGCGCCTGGCTCTGGGCGACCAATATTTACTGGCGCGCATCACCCGCAAATCGGCCGAGACCCTGAAGCTCAACGCGGGCGATGACATCTTCGCCCAGATCAAAAGCGCCGCACTACTCAGCGAGGCGAGCCTGTGAGCGAACATCCCTACGACAGACTCACCCCGGACATGGTAATCGACGCGGTGGAATCCACGGGCCGGCTGTCCGACGCGCGCCTGCTGGCTCTCAACAGTTACGAGAACCGCGTCTATCAGGTGGGCATTGAAGACGGCGAACCGCTGATCGCGAAATTCTATCGGCCGGATCGCTGGACCATGGCACAAATCGAAGAGGAGCACGCCTTCAGTCTGGAACTGCAGGCTGCCGACATCTCGGTAGTGGCACCGATGGCCGACGAGCACGGCACCACCCTGCATACCTATGAGGGCTTCCAGATCGCCCTGTTCCCACGCCGTGGCGGCTACCCCCCGGAGCTGGACAACCTCGACAACATGCTCATCCTCGGACGTACCCTTGGACGTATCCACGCCGTGGGCAAAGCCAGTTCTTTCGAGCATCGCCAGCGTATTGATATCGACCGCATGCTCGCCGAGAACCGCGAGTACCTGCTGGAAAACTTCATTCCAAAGGAGCTTGAACCGGCTTACAGCTCGCTCACGGCAGATCTACTGCAGGCGGTCACCGAGCAATACCAACCTGCCCCGGAAGATGAGACCCGTGTGCACGGCGACTGCCATGTCGGCAATATTTTGTGGCGCGATGATGTGGCGCACTTTGTTGACCTAGACGACTGCAGCACGGCGCCGGCCATGCAAGATTTGTGGATGTTCCTCAACGGCGAGCGCCACGAGCGTGAACTGCAATTGTGTGAGCTGATCGAAGGCTACGAGGAATTTTGCGATTTTGATGCCAGACAACTGCGCTGGGTCGAACCGCTGCGCACGCTGCGGCTAGTGAATTATGCGGCCTGGTTGGCCAGGCGCTGGGATGATCCTGCGTTTCCGCGGGCGTTTACTTGGTTCAACACCGAGCGGTATTGGGCTGAGCATATATTAGAGTTGCGGGAGCAGATGGCGGCTTTACAGGAGGAGCCTTTGCGGTTGCTGTAGGTCTTGTGTGTTGTTGCTGGCTAACCGGTGCGGCATCGCCCAGAGGCTTTTCGAAACCACTGCAAGCCGTCCATGGGCGTTTCGGGCTTCGCCATCCCTGGCTTCGCACGATTTCGAAAAGCCTCTGGGCAATGCCACCCCTCGCTTCCGGCGACTCCAAAAGATTCCTAGTGCACTCAATGATCGGCCCGCTGACCGACTCAAGCGAATTTGCAGCGGGGTGGGTTTTTCAAAGCCTTCAAGCCGCGCTTATGTTTTGTAGAAGCGGCGCAGGGCTTTCGCGGGGAGTGTTTGAGGGGTGCTTGAGGATTGCGTCAGCAATCCCACCCCGAGTTGCCCCGCGACCGCAGCCGCTGGAGCAAAACATGCGGCTCCGCAGAAAAACCCACGCCGCTGCAAATTCGCGTCTAGCCAGAGCCAGACACAACCTCAGGCGTCAAAAATCTTCCCAGGATTCATAATCCCCTTGGGATCAAACACCTGCTTAATGCCCTTCATAATCTCGATCTCCAGTGCCGAGCGCGAATACTCGAGATACTCCTTCTTGAGCAGGCCCACGCCATGCTCGGCCGAGACCGAACCACCGTAGCGCTGCACAATCTCAAACACCCAGGTCGACACTTCGCCGCACTGCGCCTTGAACTCATCAATGGGCAGCCCCTCGGGCTTGAGAATATTCAGGTGCACATTGCCGTCGCCAATATGGCCAAACCAGACGATCTCAAAATCGGGATAGTTCTGGTTAACCACGGCCTCCACTTCCGCCAGGAACTCCGGCACGCGTGAGATCACTGTGGAGATGTCGTTCTTGTAGGGCGTCCAGGGCGTAATGGTTTCGGAAATGTCTTCGCGCAGGCGCCACAGGTTCTGGGCCTGGGACAGGCTCTGGCTCACGGTGCCATCGTATACCCAGCCCTGCTCCACGCAGTGCTCGAAGAGCGCCATGGCTTTTTCCATGGCCGCATCGTTCGGCTGCTCGAACTCGATCAGGGCGTAATAGTCGCACACGGTTTCGAAGGGACGCTGTAAATCCTGATGAGCGACCACTTTTTCCAGGGCGATCTCGGAGAAAAACTCAAAAGCCGACAATTCGATCTCGGCCTGGAAGGCGGTGAGCACATGCATAATGGCCTGCATGTCAGGCGCACCGAGGACCAGTACCGCCAGGTTCTCCGGCGTCCGCGTCAGTGACATGGTGGCTTCCACGACCACCCCCAACGTGCCCTCGGCACCAATAGCCAGCTGGCGCAGGTCGTAGCCGGCGTTGTTTTTCATCAGGCCGCGATTGAGGTCCAGCAGCTCACCGGTGCCGGTGACGAGCTTGAGGCCGGCCACCCAGTCGCGGGTCATGCCGTGCTTGATAACCTTGATGCCACCGGCATTGGTGGAGATATTGCCGCCGATCTGGCTGGAACCCGCGGAGGCAAAATCCACCGGATAGTAAAGACCCTGCTCCTCGGCGAACTGCTGCAGTTGCTCGGTAATAACCCCGGCGCCACAGCGCACGGTGCGGTCTACGAGATTGAAATCAGAAAGGGTATTAAGACGGTCCAGGGCCAGCACCAGCTCACCATTGGCGGCCACGGCACCGGCACTCAGGCCGGTGCGGCCGCCGGAGGGCACAATCGCGAGGTTTTGGTCAGCGGCCAGGCGCACAATGGCCTGTACTTCCTCAATTGAACCGGGCAGCAGCACCGCCGAGGGCGCCGGCGTGTAGAAGCGGGTCCAGTCCAGGCCATACTGCTCACAGCTGCTTTCGTCGGTGAGCACACGCGTCTCGCCGACTATGGCTGCGAGAGCCTCCAAAATCGCTGGATCGAGCTGGGCCACGAGGGTACCTCCGGTATTTTTCACAGGGCGCTGAATCAGGGGGCGCGTATGGTACCATACGCGCCTTTTTTTCTGGTCCACTCCCTTTACGGGCCTCCACAACACAGGATTGAGCGGTCATGGCACAGCAGTCTCTGCCCAAAGACAAGATCAAGTTTTTACTCCTGGAGGGCGTTCACCCGTCCGCTGTCGAAACGCTAGAGCGCGACGGTTACACCAACATTGAGTTTCACAAAAAGGCACTGCCTCCCGAGGAGCTGAAGAAGGCCATCGCCGGCGCGCACTTTGTGGGCATCCGCTCCCGCACCCAGCTGACCGAAGAGATTTTCGAAGCCGCCAAAAAGCTGGTAGCGGTGGGGTGCTTCTGTATTGGCACCAACCAGGTGGATCTGAACGCGGCCACCCGGCGCGGCGTCGCGGTATTCAACGCACCTTTTTCCAATACCCGCAGCGTGGCCGAGCTGGTCATCGCCGAAGCGATTCTGCTGCTGCGCGGTGTGGCGGAGAAAAACGCCGCGGCACACCGCGGTGAATGGATGAAGACTGCCGTGAACTCTTACGAGATTCGCGGCAAGAAGCTGGGCATTGTCGGCTACGGCAATATCGGCATGCAGTTGGGCGTGATTGCCGAGAGCATGGGCATGCAGGTGCAGTTCTACGATGTGGTTAATAAATTGCCGCTCGGGAATGCGCGCCAGGTGCCGAGCCTCAACAACCTGCTCGGGAATTCCGACGTGGTCAGCCTGCATGTGCCGGAGACCGGCGCCACCCAGGATATGATTGGCGCAGCCGAACTCGCGCAAATGCAGCAGGGCGCAATTTTGATCAATGCCTCGCGTGGCACCGTTGTCGATATCGACGCGCTGTCCGAAGCACTCGCCGAGGGACGCCTGGGCGGCGCGGGCATCGATGTCTTCCCCGTGGAGCCGCGCTCCAACGACGACGAGTTCATCTCCCCGCTGCGTCAGTTCGACAATACCTTCCTGACCCCTCACATTGGCGGGAGTACCGTTGAGGCTCAAGAGAACATCGGCATGGAAGTCGCCGAGAAGCTGGCCAAGTATTCCGACAACGGCACTACCACCTCCTCGGTCAACTTTCCCGAGGTGGCATTGCCCGAGCACGCCGGCAGCCACCGTTTGTTGCACATTCACCGCAACGTACCCGGCATCATGAGCGCGATTAACAACGTGTTCTCCGAGACCGGCGTCAACGTATCCGCCCAGTACCTGCAGACTACCGTGGAAGTGGGTTACGTGGTGATCGACGTCGATGCAGAGTACAGCGATGTTGCGCTGCAACGGCTGGGCTCCATTGAAGGCACCATCCGGTCACGGGTTCTGTTCTGATCAGGCGCTGTCGGGGGGCTGGCCACGGCCGGCTCCCCAGTGGCATCATCTTGCTGTGGCAAGCGACGATACGAAAAACACGAACCGAGACCAGTTCATCGCCGAACTGGTGACTGAGCACGGCGTGCCGTTGGAGAAATACCTGGCGCGCAAACTCGGCAATCCGGAAGACGCGGCGGAGCTGGCGCAGGAAGCGTTTATTCGCCTGCATCGGCTCGAAAAGCCGGAGACCCTAGATAATTCCCGTGCATTCCTCTACCAGGTAGCTACCAACCTGGCTGTGGATCAGCTGCGCCGGCGCCAGCTGCACTACAAATACCTCAAAAGTGAGAAAGGCATAGTAGAGGACGGCGAGCTGCAGGACCCCAACGCTGCGGGCGTATCTCCCGAGCAGATTATCAGCGCTAGAGAAAAGTTAGCGGCTATCGAGGGAGCGGTAGAAGAGCTGCCGTTCAAGGTGAAACAGGCCTTTTTATTACACCGCCAGAGTGGAATGCCTTATTCCGCGATCGCAGAACAGCTCCAAGTTTCAGTTTCGAGCGTAGAAAAGTACATATTGCAGGCATTGAAGCACTGCAGACGTAGACTTGCGTCACATTATCTGCATGAAGATCGACAATAAGGCAGGGTTAACAATCTTTCACATGAATATATTGAGGGAAGTTGTTTCCCATTCGTCACATCAAGATACAGGCTATATCGCAAGCAACCCGACCAAAGCCGTCAGAGAAAAGCGGGAAGTAGCCGCAGGAAGCAGTCGTGGAAACACAATGCAACAGACAATTCGAGCACGCATGCGACTCAGCTCTGGGCTGGATTGCGCGACTGCGCTCGGATCAAGTGTCTACAAAGGATAGAGAGTTCTTTGTCTTGTGGCTGAGTGAAGACACCAGCCACCGCGCCGCAATGGACCAGATGCTCGACCTATGGGATGACCTCGGTGTCCTACAATCCTTACCCGAAGTCAGCACTGACAGAATCGAACTCCCTCGCGAGGCAACCAACGCATCGCACTGGTACGCAGGAGCTGCTGCGCTGGCAGCGAGCGTCTTTCTAGCCGTATTCATTTACCCAGAGCTGGGTGGGGATTCGATCAGCACCGAGTATCGGACCGCCGTCGGTGAGCGCGTCGAAATTAACTTGCCCGACAAGTCTCGCGTGGTGCTCAATACTGACTCGTCTATCAGCGTGACCTATACCGACGAGCAGCGCCACATCGACCTGCGCCGCGGCGAGGCCTGGTTCCAGGTGGAATCAAACAAGGAACGCCCCTTCCACGTCGACGCCGGTGAGACCAGGGTTACGGCGATCGGCACCGCATTTAATGTGTACCGCCAGGCGTCAGCTATCGATATCACGGTCACTGAAGGCGTGGTCAGGGTTAGCGAAATTGTCGATACCGGCGCCCACAAGGCCACCAGCAAAGTACTGCAGGTTAACCAGCAGTTGCGCACCAGCAGTGACGGCTGGGCAATGTCACCCCCCGCGGACTTCAGCGCCCAACTGGCCTGGCGTCAGGGCGAGCTGGTGGCCGATGAAATGCCGCTGGTAGAACTGATCGCTGAACTCGAACGCTATCACCAGACCAATTACTTGATCGCCGATCCCAGCATAGCTGGCCTCACCGTTTCCGGTTTACTCCAGCTGGATGAACCCGATGCAATTCTCAAGGCCCTCGAGGTCAGCCTGGGCGTCCAGTATGACACCCTCGAGAGCGGCACCGTCCGGTTGCTCAAAGCAGACCAGTAAGCTATAAAGTCCCCTGCTTGGGACTACTAGCTTCTAGCTAGACCCAGGCGCTATTCCAAAATATATTCCAATTTTCAATGGCTTGCGACGAAGGTGCCGCGGCCGGGACAGCCGTGACTGACATCACAAGACGAGGTAAATTTCCGCCACCAGGCACACGCTCTGCGTGGCGCCGGGCCCTCCTAGGCGGTTGCATCAGTCTTGCCTTGGCCAGCCACGTCGCCGCCAATGTCGAGGAGACCCTCCAGTTCACCCTCGATTCACCTCGCTTGTCGTCTGCCCTTATCCAGCTCAGCCAGCAAAGTGGGCTCGCCATCGTATTTTCCGACCGACAGATCCGCGACCTGCCCTCGACACCTGTGGTCGGCGCGAGCAGCACTGCCGAGGCGCTTGATAGAATACTCAGGGGCACCAGTCTCACCTGGGAAGTCGTGGACGATCGCATCATCGCGGTCTATCCGCGCGAGTGCAGCCCGGGCGTCGAGGGCTGCGCCGGAGCCGCCGAGCTGGTGGCCGAGTACCCCATCTACGCCCCGGGCCTCGAAGAGACCTGGGTCTATGGGACAACCGTCACTGGCTCCCGGATTCGCCGCACCGGCTATACCGGCGGCGCGCCGGTGGACATCCTGTCTTCCCCCGACATCGAGTTGAGCGGCGCCCAGACCCTGGGGGAACTGTTGAAATTCATTCCCGCGGTGTCGGGCAACGCCATCAGTACCGCCATTTCCAATGGCGGCGACGGCACGGCCACCGTGACCTTACGGGGCTTACCCGCGAGCAACACCTTGGTGCTGATCAACGGGCGACGGGTGGCCAATGACGGCCTCGCGGGCGACTCGGTGGACCTTAACAGCATCTCCCCCGCAGCAGTAGAGCGCATCGAGATTCTCAAGGACGGCGCCTCGGCGATCTACGGGTCGGATGCCATAGCCGGCGTGGTCAACGTCATCATGAAGCGTGACTTCCACGGATTCCTGGCCGAGACCTTCTACGGCGAAACCTCCGTGGGGGATCTCAATACCACCACCCATACGCTGCAGTACGGCACCGGCCTGCCTGAGGGCTCCTTCTTTGTCAGTGCGTCCTACTACGAGCAGGGGGCCATTTTCAGTCGCGATCGCGAGGTGTCAAGCAATGCCGACACCCGGGCAATCGGCGGCACTGACCAACGCTCCAGCGCCACGCCCAATTCGCGTATCGCCTTTCCTGACGGAGAGACGCTGATAGCCGAGGGTTCCGGCTACCGCGCCGCAACCGTCGAGGACCTGTTTAATTACCAAGCCTTTACCACCGCAGTGGTGCCGCTGGAGCGAAGCAGCATCTACGGCAATGCCAGCTACGACTTCAACGAGAGCATCACCGGCTACGTCGAGCTGAGCTACCTCAAAACCAATGCCAGGTCCACGCTAGCCCCCACCCCGGTGTTCACCGGTTTTGAAACAGAACCGCTGGTGGTTGCCGCAGACAATATCTACAACCCCTTTGGCGAAGAGTTGCTCGATGTACGCCGACGGCTGGTCGAGCTTCCTACCCGGCGCCAGCGCAACGAGTCCCGAGTGTCCCGGTTCAGCGCGGTTATCGAGGGTCTATTCAGTGAGTGGCACTGGGACATCGGTTACAACTGGAGTCGCAGCGAGGCCAGCGAAGTAACCTCCAACATTGTCAATGCCGACAATCTGCGCCGCGCCCTGGGCCCATCATCCGGTTGCCAGGGGCTGGCACTGGATGGATGTATCCCGATCAACTTGACAGGACCTGCTGGCAGTATAACGAAGGAACAGGCTGACTATATAACCGCCGTTGGTGAAGTGAGCGGTTACTCGCATCTTTCTTCGGGTAGTATCAACGTCACCCGGGCTATGCAGGGCCTTCCCGCTGGCCGCCTGGACCTGGCGATGGGACTGGAGGTACGCCATGAGTCCACCAGAAAGCGCCCCTCCCCGCTGCTAGCCAACATCGGCACCATCGGCGCAACCAATTTCGAACCTACGCGGGGAGATCGCAATATCATCGAAATTTACGCGGAGGCAATACTACCGGTCTGGAAAAGTGCTAGTAACCTTTCCCATTTCGATGTAGAAGCGGCCGTTCGGTACTCGGACTACAACGACTTCGATGACACCATCAATCCTAAGCTGGCCCTACACTGGCAGGTAGGGCCCGAGTTCCTGCTGCGGACCAACTATGCGGAGGGGTTTCGCGCGCCGAGCCTGAACGAGCTGTTCGCTGGTGTCACAGAGAGCCAGGACTTCCTAGAGGACCCCTGCACCCGCCCGAAGAACGTGAGTGCACTACCGGGGTGCAGCCAGTTGGCGGACCCGTCACGCAACCAGTTCCTCACGCTCAAGGGCGGCAATACCGAGCTGCGGCCCGAGACCTCGAACAGTTATAGTGCCGGGCTAGTCTGGACGCCTGTCGCCCTCCCCGGCCTGGCGGTCTCAGTGGACTATTTCATAATTGACCAGGGGAACGTGGTCTCCTCTAGCGCCCAGTTTATTGTCAACCAGAGCGCCCGCGACAGCAGCTTCCAAGACAGAGTCGAGCGTGACGCCCAGGGCAACCTGACACTGGTTCGGGCCAACAATATCAACATCGGAAAACGCAAGGTGTCCGGCGCGGATACGGCCCTCACCTACCACTACCGCAAAGGACCCTGGGGCCAGTTCAGCTTGGTGGGCAGCTCCACCTATATGCGGGGGTACAAAGCGCGTCTGAACCGCACCGCCTCTCGAATAGATTTTGCTGGGACATTCCGTGACGAAGCCTCCGAGGGATTGGGTGGTATCCCCGAGTGGAAGGCCCAACTGGGTCTGCGCTGGGCCCGCGACAGGTGGCGCGGTAGCTGGCAGATGCACTACGTGGGCAGCATGGAGGAGTTGGTGCCAGGCATAGACAATACCCGCGAAATCGACAGCTGGTTGGTGCATGACTTGCAACTCAGCTACACCGTCCCCGTACTAGGTGGCTTGCGGCTGACCCTGGGCGTGGACAACCTGCTCGGCGCCGAGGCACCCTTGGCGGCCTCGGCGTTCAATGACAATATCGACGGCCGCACCCATGAACTGAAAGGGCGTTTCTGGTACAGTCGAATCTCCCAGCGCCTGTAAACGCAGTATCCAGAGGGCTAACTCCATGACCGGGACTGCCATTGATCCTATTTCCGCACTCTTTTCCCGCTCACTACACCTGTGTGTATGCCTGATTGCCTGTGCTCTCCTTCTTCCAGCCCTGCCGGCATTCTCAGAGGAGTTCCCAGGAATTCGCGAACTGATGAGTGGTGACGAGTTCGAAGCCGCCGGACTGGGACAGCTGGACGCAGAACAGCTGCGCGCCCTCGATACCTGGCTGCTGAAATACACAGCCGGGGAAGCGGAACTGCTCCAGATCGACAATGAGGAGGTCAAGGAAGCCCGGGGATTCTTCTCCCTGCGGGCTCGGATAGATGGTGACTTCCAGGGGTGGGACGGCGAGACGAAGTTTTACCTGGATAATGGCCAGGTCTGGCGCCAGCGGCTCTCGGGCCGCTACAAGCATCGGGGTGAGCCCAACCCGGAAATCGAAATCACCCGCAACTGGCTCGGGTTTTACAAAATGACAGTGCTTGAGACCGATAAGAGCGTCGGCGTCAGTCTGGTCAAATAGTGAACAAAATCGCCGTCTGAGGCGGTATCAGGGTCAAAAAGCAGAAGTTGACAGCAAACCAACCATCAATGCTCCCACAACCCTCCACAATCGTGAATTTTTCACATTTTTTAATGCTCACAACACCTACACTGCTTTGAGGTTAAGGGAGACTTGTACGTCTTACCCATATGGTCGCGTGGCTCCGCCCACTATAAAAGTGGCCTACCTTTATCTAGAAAATACAGGGGTATTAAAATGATGCATAGAAAACCACTAGCACTCGCTGTGAGTGCTATTTTGGGGATGGGCGCAGGTGTGTCCTCTCAGGTCTCCGCACAGGAAGGTGCTGACCAACTTGAAGAAGTTGTTGTCACCGGCTCACGAATCCTCAAGGCAAACCTGGTAACCTCAAGCCCAGTAACCGAGCTGGACGCTGAGCAGATCGAACTCACCGGTGTTACTCGGATCGAAGACGTGCTCAATTCCATGCCGCAAGTCTATCTGGACCAGAGCGCCGGCCAATCCATTGAATCACAAGGTACCGCAACGGCCCAGCTGCGTAATCTCGGCGTAAGCCGTACTCTGGTTCTGATGAACGGTCGTCGTCTCCCCGCCAATTCGCCCCTGTCGTCTGAATCAGGCGCCGACCTTAACCTGATCCCTACGTCTCTGGTCAAGCGGGTTGAAATCCTGACCGGTGGTGCCTCTTCTACCTACGGATCCGACGCTGTCGCTGGTGTCGTCAATTTCGTCATGATGGATGATTTTGAAGGCATTAAGATCGACTACCAGCACGCTGCATACCGCCATGACAACAGCGGTAACGCTCCTGGCGATGCCACCGTGGCAGCCGGCTTCCCCGTACCCGACGGCGTACAGAATGACGGTGATATCGATGACATCACCATCATGCTGGGCGGAAACTTCGACAACGGCCGAGGCAATATCACTGCCTGGGGTACTTACCGTGAGATCGAACCTGTTCTGCAGGGCGATCGCGATTACAGTGCATGTGCGGTACGCCGCGTATCAGATGGCTCCCTGGCGTGTCTGGGCTCAGCCACAAACCAAGCCGGTTCCTTCTACTTTGAAAACGACGGGTACACTAACATCTACAACGTTCAGGGCAACAGCCTTGAGCCTGGTCTCGGCAAGCGCTTCAACTTTGCCGCACCCAGCTACTACCAGCGTCCTGATGAGCGCTACACCCTTGGTGCCTTTGGCCACTATGAGCTGAATGAGCACGTCGAGGCCTATACCGAACTGATGTTCATGGACAACCGCACCGTGGCCCAGTTCGGCCCGGCAGGTGTCTTCTTCAACAGTGGCTTCGAAGTAAACTGTGGCAACCCCTACCTGTCAGCTCAGCAGAGAGACACCATCGGCTGTGCCGGTGCTTCTGACGACACGACTGTAGGCGCCATCTTCGGACGTCGCAACGTGGAGGGCGGTCCTCGCCAGGAAGACCTGCGTCATACCACCTACCGCTACCTGTTCGGTGTTCGCGGCGACATCAACGAGACCTGGCGCTACGACGCTTCCTGGCAGTACGCGGAAGTGGACATGCGTTCAAGAGGCAGCAGCTACGTAAACATTGCTAATGCGCAGGAAGCGCTGCTCGCGACTCGTGACGCAGATGGTAACATCGTGTGTCTCTCTGGCGGCAACTGTGTGCCTTGGAACATCTGGCAGACTGACGGCGTTACCCCTGATCAGACTGGCTGGCTGAACCAGCAGTACTTTCAGACCGGCACCACCGACCAGGAAGTCTTCAGTGCATACGTCCAAGGTTCTCTGGGAGACTACGGTATCCAGATTCCCACCGCGCAGACTGGCATTGACGTGGTACTGGGCACCGAGTACCGCAAAGAAAGCCTAACTTACCAGCCCGATGATGCGGCTCTGAACGGCGAGGTAGGTGGTCTTGGCGCAGCCCTAACCCCTGTTGACGGAAGCTACGACGTAATGGAGTTCTTCGTCGAAGCCAGCATACCCCTGGTAGAAGGCAAGACCTTCATGGAAGAGGTCGTACTAGACGTTGGCTATCGTTACTCAGACTACGACCCCAGCGGTGAGACTACCAACACCTATAAGTTTGCAGGTTCTTGGGCCTTCGATCAGGACATCAAGGTGCGAGCCAGCTACCAGCGTGCAGTGCGTGCGCCGAACATCAACGACCAGTTCCAGCCCCAGCAGGGCACACTGTTCGCGATGGACGACGACCCCTGTGGCAACGTAGTTAACGGTCGGTCCGGTCGCGGCTATACGTTCGAGCAATGTGCTCGCACAGGCGTGAGCCAGGCTGTATGGAACAACGGCGGCCCGACTGATTCTCCTGCGAGCCAGTACAACGCGCTGATCGGCGGCAGTACTGAACTGGCTCCGGAAGAGTCCGACACCTATTCTGTCGGCTTTGTATTTACCCCCAGCTATATTGATGGCCTGAGCTTCAGCTTGGACTGGTACGACATCGAAATTACCGATGCGATCTCCAACATCGCGGCAGAAACCACTCTTATCCAGTGTATCGAGAACGGCCAGTTCTGTGACAAGATTCGCCGTGGTCAGAACGACTCTTTGTGGCTGGGTAGCGCCGGTCCGGACAACGGTATCGAGGCCCTTTCGCAGAATATCGGCTTCTTCCGCGTGAAAGGTATCGACGTAGAGATCAACTACAACCTCGATATAGGTAGTATGGGTAGCATCCTGTTCAACAACAACTATGGCTACATCGACAGCTGGGAGCAGGAAGAATACCCCGGCGCTGGCGTCGTCAGCTGCGAGGGCGCCTACGGTGGTTCTTGTGGTACTCCTACAATTGAAAACCGCAATCGCTTCTCTGCTAACTGGGCCACCCCCTGGGACGTCAACCTCAACCTGACGTGGCGCTACATCGGTGAAGTAAAGCAGGAGTTCACCGCCAACCCGCCCTCCGACCTGGATGCGGTCAACTACCTTGACCTCTCCGGTACTTGGAATGTTACTGATTGGGCGAGAATACGTGCAGGTGTCAGCAACATTACCGACGAAGAGCCCGAGTACGTACCTCAGGGTGTGACCGCTCGTGAAAACGGCAATACTTTCCCAGGCTACTATGATGCGCTGGGGCAGTACTGGTTCGTTGGTGCGACCTTCGAGTTCTAAAAGAGCTCAATTTAACTCAGACAAGGCCGGCTTATGCCGGCCTTTTTTTCTACCTCGCAGCCGCTTGTGCTGGATCAGCACCGAAACGCAGAGGCCAAACCCTCGCTGTGGTATCATCGCTACTCTTCCCAGTGTATGACTCAGGTTCGGGGCAACCCATGCAAGAGCGCGCGATGCTGCAAAAGGCGGCGTCTTTTTTACAATCCGGCAGGCGCGACGAAGGCGTGGCAATCTGCCAACAGGTACTGCGCAACAATCCCAACAGTTCGGATGCCACCCATTTTCTAGCCATGGCGGCGCGCGATGCCGGCCAGTCGCAGCAAGCCGAGGCATTGTTTCGCAAAAGCCTATCCCTTGCACCGCGGCGCCCCGACTTCATGGTGAATTTCGCGGCTTTTCTGCGCAGTCAAGAGCAGCTAAAGGAGGCGCGCAAGGTTCTGCGTCGAGCGGTAAAATCCTCAGCGGACTTTGTCCCGGGCTGGTACCAGCTAGGTCTTCTGCAATTCAATACAGGCGAGCTCGCCGACGCGCACCGCAGCGCTATAAAGGTAACCAAGCTCGCCCCTGATCACGCGCCTGGCTGGGAGCTCCTGGCGGCCATCGAACAAAAGCAGGAACGACCGAAAGCAGCGATCAAAGCCTGTCGGCGCGGCCTAGAGAAAGCAACCAACGCTCCCCGGCTTCAATACTCCCTCGCGCAGCTGCTGCGACAGGAGTGTGAGTTTGAGGCTGCTGCAATGGCCTATAAGCAGGCGCGTGTCCTCGGCTTCGAAGCTCCCGATCTTTATCGCAACTTGACGGAGTCACAGCTGGAAATGGGCGATGCAGATGGTGCCATGACCTCAGCCGTCGAGGGTGTCAGGCGTTTCCCGGACAACCCAATGCTGCTAAAGTCCCACGCCCGCTTACACTGGGAGCTGCAGGCCCCCGGTGATCCACTGCTCACATTGTGGCAGTCCGCCCGCAACCTGCCGCAACGGCCGGACGTATGGCAGACACTGGTAGAACTGCTCAACCGCTTCAATCGCTATGATGAGAGTGAGGAAGCGCTGCGCGTGGCGGCCTCCCTGGGATGCCCGCAGACACCCGAGATACGGATGCTGATGGCCATGGGCACCGCTAGGGCCGGCGAGCCCACAGAAGCTACGGCCATCTATTCGCAGCTCGAAGAAGCGTTCCCTACCCATAGGGGGATCATGCTCAACTTCGCCCAGCATCTTCTGGCCAACGGCGATCCCGCGCGCGCGGAGGTTTTGTGTTCGCGCGCACTTGAAACGCATCCGCAAGACCAGCTTGGGCTGGCCTACCTGGGCACTGCGTGGCAGATGCTAGGCGACGCACGCGAACACTGGCTGATGGACTATGAGACCATGGTCAATACCGTGACGCTCACACCGCCAGAGGGTTACTCAGATATTCGCGTCTTCATGGCCGACATACAGGAAGTACTGGAACAACTGCACCGAAGCCAGGCCCACCCTATCGACCAGACGGTTCGAGGAGGAACCCAGACTAATGGACACTTGTTCCGCCTGAGAGAGCCACTGTTACAAGATTTAGAGACCCGTATCAGGGCAGCCGTCGCTCAGATTATCGAACGCTTCCCACACGACCCCACACATCCACTGTGGGGGCGCCGGGCCAAGGCGCAAACCGAGGTCAAATTTGCAGGGGCGTGGTCCGTTCGGCTACGCAACGAAGGTTTTCACACCAACCACATTCACTCGGAGGGCTGGCTCAGTTCTGCCCTCTACATCGCCCTTCCCCATGAGGTTCAGGCGCAGCAGGTAGGGGACAAAGCAGGCCATATACAGTTTGGAGTGCCGTCGCTGGAGCCGCCATCAGACCTAGAACCGCGGCGAGTCCTGCGGCCCAAAATCGGCACCCTTGTGCTGTTCCCATCCTACATGTGGCACGGTACAGTACCATTTGCCTCGCAGCGGTCCCGGATCACGGTGGCCTTTGATTTGCTGCCCCGGAACTGAACCAGACTACCCCCCTAGCAGGAGAACTAACGTGACCCAAGCACTGCAGAGCATTCTGTCGACGGCAGTTAATCACCTTCGCGAAGGAAGACTGGAGGACGCCGAGCGGCTCGCCCGGCAGTTGCTGTCCGGCTTCCCGGAAGAGCCGGAAGCGAGCCTGTTTGCGGCCGAAGTCTCTCGTCAACGCAATGAAACGGGTCTAGGTTTGGAGCGACTGGAGAATGCGATAACCGCAAATTCGACGGACGCTAGGTTACTGGTGCGCAGAGCCCAATTCCTCTTTGAACTGCGCAGGCGCGAAGACGCTCGCAACGCGGTACAGGCCGCACAGCGCTATGTCAGTAGAGACCTATGGCAGCAACGCACGGTTGCCCACGTGCTGCGTGACTGCCAGGATCTTGAAGGTGCCCGGGCATGGCTGCTCACCTCGATAGAGGAGTTGCCGGACAGTATTGAGCTGCTCTACGACCTCGCCATTATCGAATTCCACCTGAACCTACCAGAAGAAGCGACTGCGCACGCCGAAAGACTGCTGGAACTACAGCCTTTTCATCACGGCGCTTTGCACCTGCGGTCCACTCTGCGCAGGCAGAGTGCCGAAGATAACCACATAGACGATATCAGGGAACGGCTAGAGCAGGCCCAGGAACACCCCCGGTTCGTGGGGGTCGCCAATTACGCGCTGGCTAAGGAGTATGAAGACTGTGGCAATTATGCCGCCTCTTTCGAGGCACTGCAGCGCGGTGCCCGAGCCTACCGCAATACCGTCCAGTTTTCGCTGGAGGATGAGGTGGGCGCCCATGAACACATCATGAGTACATTTACTGCCACGGCCCTCGAGCAGCTCGGGGAAGGCCACGCGGAGCCCGGGCCCATTTTTGTGGTCGGGATGCCACGCACCGGCACCACCCTGGTGGAACGGATACTGAACTCCCATAGTCAGGTCGCATCCCTTGGGGAATTCACAGATTTTCCGAACCTGCTGTCGGAAGCGATGCAGCAAACGCCGGCAAAGACATCCACTATCGATACCTCCCTTGCCCTCGACTTCACAAAACTCGGCAGGGATTACATGGCCGCAGCCCGTCAGCTGGTGGGGGAGCAACCCCGCTTCGTGGACAAACTGCCATTCAATTTCCAGTACTGCGGCTACATTCTAGCCGCAATGCCGGAGGCAAAGATCGTTCACCTCACGCGCGACCTCATGGATACCTGCTACGCGGTATATAAAACCATTTTCTTCGGGGCCTACAACTTCTCATACAACTTGGAAGAGTTGGCCCACTACCTAGTCAGCTATCGCGCACTCATGGATCACTGGCACTCAGTCTACCCCGATAGAATCGTTGACGTTGCCTACGAGTCCCTTGTTTCTGATCCTGACCAGGTCTCGCGCAACCTGCTAAGCGCTATCGAGTTGACCTGGGAAGACGCCGTGCTGGACTTCTACAAGCTGGATTCTGCATCGATGACGGCCAGCGCTATGCAGGTGCGCAATCCCGTCAATAAGGATTCAATCGGCTCATGGCGCCGGGCAGAGGCAGGCATGGCTCCCGCGAGGAAGATTCTGGAAGACGCCGGACTGCTGTACTAGCCCTCTTGGGTACTCCAGGCATAGTTGGCACGCAGCAACACGCGTATCATTTCTTTCTCCGCCTCGTTCAGCAGCGGATTCCACACGTCGAAAATCAGGATGACGCGCGTTTCGTCTGCGTTATTCCACGCCTCGTGTTGGATGCTATCATCGAATACCCAGGCCTCCCCAAGGCGCCACTCGCGAGTCTCGTTGCCCACACGAAATCCCGCCGGGCCGGGCAGCACCAAGGGCAGGTGCACCAGCAGCCTGGCATTAGTCGAGCCGGTGTGGGGAGGGATTCGCGTGTTAGGTGCCAGCGCGGAGAACACTGCCGTAGGGGCAAAGTCCTGTTGGTCAGCCATGGGTATCGACGACAAAACTTCTGTGGTCTGAGGGCACAGACGCTGTGGCTCCAGCTGGGGCTCGCCATCTCGCCACAGCCATAGTGCGCTCCATAGTTCGGAGCCATTGAGCTCCTTGTACTGGTTTTCCGGGGTGCCGGGCGGATAGTCTATGTAGGGCGCAAACCCAGGTAGGTCCAGCTCCAGCAGCGCAACAAGCTCGTCGCGGATCGTCCCAGTGTTTGCTTCGAGCGCCTCCAGCCACGGGAAGTATTCCCTGTCGAAGAAGGGTATGGCCGGCAATCGTGGGATATGCAATTGAATGGGCTCGGCATTGTAGATTCGCTTTGTGCCAGCAAGAATGCCGATTGTCTCCTCGATGCGCGCACTGGTGTCACCGGATGAGAACCTGTCAATGCCCGCAATGGCATCACGCAAATACGCCTCCAACTCCACGCTGACCGCATCCACGGTCTCGCGCGCCCTGGCGATGGGTGCTTTCAGCGAACTTGGTATCTGGCCCTCAGTCGGCGCAATTTTGAGCGCATTGGCAAAGATCTCGGCTGCTAATCGCTCCTTACCCATCTGTTTGAGTATTTCGCCCTTGGAGAGCAATGCAAGGAAAAAGTAAGGATCTGCGGAGAGCGCCTGATCGAGAACCTGCACTGCCGTGCTGAATTCGCCAGATAATCGATGGGCGAGGGCCCGGTGCAGCTTAAGCTCTAGGTTCTGCGGGTAACGGCGCTCGAGCTCGGCGAGCTGTGCTTTAGCACCCGCCAAGTCTCCGCGCTGCAGATGATCCATCGCAGCGGCGATATCAGCGCGCTGCTTAGCGTCTACAATCATAGGGTTTCCTAGCAGTATCTGAAGTCAAGTCCCTATTGTAAAGGTTGAGCCTGTCGCGGGCGAGTGTGGGCGATCAATAGCGAATGAGGTAACTGCGCTCTACCGGGCTGGATGCAACCGCTTCTCCGGCGACAAGGCTGGGCCGGAATCGGATGTTCTTGAGAAAACGGTGGCTACGATTCACCGTATCCGAGTTGTCAAGCTCACTAGGGGAAAGAACTTCAATATCCCTAGCTTTACCGTGCCGGGACACCGTGAAGCGTAGCCTCACCTCGCCGCTGTGGGGCACCGGTATGACCAAGCGCCCCGGCTGGAAGACGACCTCCCTAGGCAACTCCAGTGGTGTGCCGAAAGTTTGCTGTCGCCATATCTCGACTTCCGGCTCGTCATCCATCAGTTCCCACGCATCCGCATAAGTGTTCTGGGCCAGAGCGTAACGATGGTGCCATTGGTACCAGTCGCCCAGTGCCACCACCATATCGGCTCGATCCCGCATGCTCTTCGACGGATCATTGTCTACGATCGCCTGCATTTGCCTGATGTTTTGCTCACCGTAGCGATAGTTGAAGTCGCGAAAACGCATGAACCGCATCTTTTTCAATGTCGGCAACTCGACGTGATCCTGCTGTCGCATTTCGACTGCGACGGAGGCCTCGGACTCACCCGCATAAGTGGACATCAGGTACTGGGCCTTCAGCTTGCCCAGAAGATAAGGAAGAGCTGCAGGGTCATGCTCACCCTCGCGCGAGATCACGGCATCCACCATCTCAGAATACAGGTCGATCATCCCAAGAATGCGCGGGTAGCGCTCCCGGTCCAGTTCAGAAATGTAAGCATTGCGCTGCCAGTCCGCGTACTGCTCAACAGCCAATAGCATTTCAGGATCTGCCGCGTGCATATTTTTCCGCTGGATCCTGAAAAGGTAGTTCTGGTAATTGTCGGCTTCGACAAACTGGCCCTGGGCCATCAAGGCTTCCACTATCTGCTGCACCAGCGGAATCTGCAGAGGTGTTTCAAGGCCTTCGTTGACGCGCAGCAGGTGAATCGCCTTGCTATAGGAGTCTATGGCTTGAGAATAACGCTGATTCTCATGGTGAACGGCGCCTTGGCGACTGAACGCCACTGCCTGCTCTGCTGAATAGGGGCCGAAGGCCTGCGTGGAACCCAGAGATTCTTCAAGATAGGTCGCAAGTCCGCCGGAGTCGAGTGGGGAGTGGATGTGCGGTTTGTAGCCGTTTACCGGGTCGTCCAGACGCGCAAGGTTGCCGCCGTAAGCTGTGGCGGTGGGCAATTTTGGAACGATAGAGCTGCAGCATCCGGCGTCATACTCCCCCGCGGTGACGCCCGAGGACGTTGCCAGGAAGAACAGTGCCAACCCGGTCATAACTCGGGCAGAAGTCATCTTAATCAGTCCTGGGACCCTGAAACGATTTTCAGTATATCCTGCTCGCGATTGCAGATCTACTGTTGCTCCCCCTCGGCAATCCCGGCTGCCTTACGGAAACTATCTTCAACTTTTCGCACTTCATTTCGAGTCAATTGAGAGGACCCCATCAAACGGTAGGACTAATGTACGTTGGAATTGCGGAGTATGGCCATGTTAAGAAAGTGCTCGTCCTCCTCGTAGTCTGCCTCCGCATAGGCCTGCTCGGCTAGGTGGTACAAATGGTAGGGATTCTGACGACTGAATGTTCGCATTTGAGCGGCATACTGCTCTCCAACTCGGTCATAGAGCCGTGCCAGATTGCTCATGGCGGCCGGATCATCGCTTTCGTCTATAGCACGTAGATAAGCGGCCAAAGAACGGGGAGGAAACGCCCTGAAGTGTTCCGGTCTTCACCAACAGGTCGGTCTGCAGCTTATGCATTGACTCCAGGTAGAACCAGATGTCCATGGGGCATTATGCCGCCTTGTAACCCATCCACTCGGTGTGTTCGTACACCTGACTGCGCAAGTTCATGATATTGGCAAGGCGCATGATCTCAGCGGGCGGCGGCGCTGCCTGTTTGTTTTTCTTGCTGGGTTTGGCCATGGGATTACCTGCGCTTCGAAGGAGAGTATTATAGGCACTTCGCCAGCGGAGGGGCACAGGTGCCTGCCAGTAAAAATTCATCAGCCGAGCACTGGAGCCAGTGGTGGTCCGAGGGGCACATCACCAGCTTCGGCCCCGCGCTCATCAATAACTATGAAGGCGCGACGCGCGCGCACTGGTTACAGATATTCGCGGAACTATCCGAAGCCGATATCCTTGATATCGCCACAGGTAACGGCGCTCTGGCCACGCTCGCGGTAGAGTGCGCCGAAACGCATGGCAAGCACTTTCAGGTGACGGCAACAGACATCGCCGCCATCGGCGAGCATACCAGCAGCACCGACTCTAATATCCCCCGATGGCGCGGGCAGATCAGTTTTCGTGCAGAGGTGCCCTGCGAACAACAGCCATTCCCGGATGCGAGCTTTGATCTCATCGTGTCCCAGTACGGATTCGAATACAGCGATATAGACGCCACCCTGGCGGAGATACACCGCTTACTGCGCCCCGGTGGCCGCTTCCAGGCCGTCGCCCACCACGCGAGTTCCGGGGTGATCAAGCGGCAGGGGCTTAGCGCGCGCATTTATCAGGCTGCGCTACAGCAATTGAAGTTATTCACGCTGTTAAAGAGACACTTTGACAGCTGGGGCAAGGCCCGCAATCCACAGGCGGTTGAGAAGCTGACCACCAAGCCCAAATTCCAGAAGAGCCACAATGCGCTGGAGAACGCATTGCGCCAGTTTGTCGGTGCGTTCCCCAACGACGAGACTGCAGCAAGGCTGTTCTGCGCGATTGACGATCTGCGCGGCGACGCACCTCGCATGTCGCCCGAGGCCCGCACGGCGGCACTGAAAAAGCAGGAGGCCGGCTTCCTTGGCGCACAGGCGCGCCTGCAGGATCTTTTTAGCGCGGCACTGGACAGCGACCGTATCGAACACATAAGATCGCGCGCCCGCGATATCGGCTACAGTGATGCTACGGCCGAACCCTTTCTCGATGAGGATGGGGCCCTGGCGGGGTGGTCTTTGCGGCTGCTGAACTAACGACTGATACAGGATTTCACCGTGGACTTAATGACCGCTTTTATCACCCTGCTTTTCGTCATGGACCCGTTGGGCAACGTGCCCATCTTCCTGTCGGTGCTGAAGAATGTGGACCCCGCTCGCCGCCAACGGGTACTTGCGCGGGAGCTGGTCATCGCATTGGTGGTCCTGCTGCTGTTCCTGTGGGGCGGTGCTGCCCTGCTCGACCTGCTCGGCCTGCGCCAGGAGTCAGTCAGTATTGCGGGTGCGATCATCCTGTTCCTGATCGCTATTCGCATGATTTTCCCGTCACCCTACGGCCTGATGGGAGATACCCCGGAAGGCGAGCCATTTATCGTTCCGCTGGCCATTCCCATGGTCGCCGGCCCCTCTGCCCTGGCGATTGCGATGCTGCTGGTGACCACCAATCCGGACCGGATGATGGACTGGACCCTGGCCCTGATCGGCGCCTGGGCCGCATCTGCCGTGTGTTTGATGAGCGCGCCGCTGTTGCTGCGTGTACTGGGCAATCGCGGCCTGGTCGCGGTAGAACGGCTGATGGGAATGGTGCTGGTAATGATCGCCGTGCAGATGTTCTTCGAGGGTGTAGATGGATTCCTGCACCTGCGGGGCTAGTACCGCGGCGACCTGAACTCCGGGGGCATCAGATGACTGCCCCCAACCTTGCCGCTATTTCTAGCGGGCGTATTCGAACAATAAATTGAAGCTCACCGGCACGGCCGTGCTGATGTTCGTCAGGCCGGCCACTGCTCGCAGTGCCTCCACGCCACCGGCAAGGCCAAAGTCCGCCGCACTGACCACAATAGGCTTTGCAGTGACCACCCGCAGCGACGCCTCATCACCAAATACCACCACCGGCGCTGTATATTTCCTCTCCAGACCGTGCATGCTGACGGCAAAGGTAACGTCCGTGCTCATCGCACGACCATCGGCAGCCGCGGTGAGAATATCGGGCTCTATCAGCGCAGAAATCGTCGTTGTTGGAAACTCGGCAGTTTCAAAGAGCAGTTCGCGCATACGTTCATCGCGAATTTCGATCAGCGTGTTCACACTGTCCAGGTTAATCGTCACCGTGGCATTGCCGTCCTGGCCGATAAAACCCATCAGACTTTCAAAGCTGTGGCTCTCCGCAACCGCGAGATTCTTGACGGTTATGAAATCAACACTGGACTTGGCATCGTCCAGCTCCCACTGCGCCAGCGTCGGCAGTGCGGTCGCCATCATGCCCATGGCCAGACCCCAGATACCCACTCGTTTTGCCGTTTCTCGCATGGTCGTCACCTCCTTTCAACTGTGAATAGCGCACCATCCTAACCGGCGAGTCACACCCTCGCCAAGGCCATGGCAGCACTACTATATATATGTTTTTACATATATATGATAATGCATATATGATATGCGCCACGCTGGAGGACACCATGAACCCACAAGCCCTGTTTAAATGCCTGGCAGATGACACCCGCCTTAAGACCGTGCTGCTGATCGCCGCCGAGCAGGAGCTGTGTGTCTGTGAGTTGACCACAGCACTGGAAGTGAGCCAGCCCAAGGTCTCCCGCCACCTGGCGCAATTGCGCGATGCCGGTTTGCTGGCAACACGCCGCGCCGGGCAGTGGATTTACTATTCTATTAACCCTGAGCTGCCTGACTGGGCAAAAGATATTGTCGCTACCACCGCCCGTGGCAATCAGGAGGTCGTGGCGAGCTGCTGTGAGCGGCTGCACACCATGGGCGACCGCCCGGAACGCAATCGAAAGTACTGCGGAGCCAGCGCATGAAACTGTTGTTTATCTGCACACACAATCGCTGCCGCAGCATTATTGCAGAGGCTGTGACCCGCCAGTGGGGAGCACACACCCTGGAAGCACGTTCCGCGGGCAGTCAGCCCTCGGGGGTGGTTCACCCCCTGTCGCTGAAATACCTGGCCGAGGCGGGCGCAAACATCGACGGCCTTACCAGCCAATCCTGGGATGTACACGAAGCCTGGGCACCGGATGTGGTCATCACTGTGTGTGATCAGGCAGCCGGGGAATCTTGTCCGGTGTGGTTTGGCCAGGCCCTGAAGGTGCACTGGGGCCTCAGTGACCCCTCGCGCCTGGCGGGAACGGACGAAGAAATTGGCGCCGCATTCAAGGCGACCATCGCTACACTGAGCTCACGTATCGAAGCTTTGGCGGCGGCCCAACCGGATACGCTGGACACCGAATCACTGCGCGCCTTGCTCACAGCACTGGGAGAGAACTAATGGGAATTTTCGAACGCTATCTGAGTGTCTGGGTCGGGCTCTGCATTATCGCGGGCGTACTGCTGGGCAATCTGTTTCCCGCAGCCTTCGCCACCGTGGCCAGCTGGGAGTATGCCCACGTCAATCTGCTGGTAGCCGTGCTGATCTGGCTGATGATTTATCCGATGATGATTCAGGTCGATTTCTCCGCCATCAAGGATGTCGGTAAAAAGCCTAAAGGCCTGGCACTGACGCTGGTGATTAACTGGCTGATCAAACCCTTTACCATGGCCGCCATTGGCTGGCTGTTTTTCAAGATGTTTTTCGCCAGCTGGGTAGACCCGCAAACCGCCAGTGAATATATCGCGGGCATGATTTTGCTGGGTGTCGCGCCCTGTACCGCTATGGTCTTCGTCTGGAGCCAGCTGACAAAAGGCGACCCGAATTACACGCTGGTGCAGGTGTCGGTGAACGATATCATCATGATCTTCGCCTTCGCCCCGATTACCGCTTTTCTGCTCGGGGTTAGCGATATCACGGTACCCTGGGAAACGCTGTTGCTGTCGGTGGTGCTCTATGTGGTGTTGCCGCTGGTCGCTGGCTATCTCACCCGCCGCTTCCTGCACGACAAGGTCTCGGACTTTGTCCACAAACTGAAACCCCTGTCTGTGGTCGGATTACTGGCAACTGTGGTGTTATTGTTCGGCTTTCAGGCGGAAACTATTCTGGCCAAGCCAGAACAAATTGTGCTCATCGCCATCCCCCTGCTCATCCAGACCTACGGCATTTTCTTTATCGCCTATCTGGCCGCGAAAAGAATGGCCCTGCCGCACAACGTGGCCGCCCCGGCCGCCATGATTGGCACCAGCAATTTTTTCGAACTGGCGGTCGCTGTGGCCATTTCACTGTTTGGGCTACACTCTGGCGCAGCACTGGCCACGGTGGTAGGCGTACTGGTGGAGGTGCCTGTGATGCTGTCACTGGTAAAGTTCGCCAACAATACCCGGGACTGGTTCCCCGCGCCTGAGTCACAGCCCGCTACCAACGCTTGAGATCAACTATGAACGACCTACCCAATATCGCCCCTGACTCCCTGCAGGTCCCCACGGCAGAAGACCTGGTACCCGCTGAGCGATCCACCCATCCGCCGCGTATTCTACTGCTGTACGGATCGCTGCGCGAGCGCTCCTTCAGCCGCCTGGTCGTCGAGGAGAGCAAACGGCTGCTGCAGGCCATGGGCTGTGAGACACGCATCTTTAACCCCAGTGGCCTGCCACTGCCCGACGACGGCGATGAAAACCATCCCAAGGTGCAGGAGTTGCGCGAGCTGATGACCTGGTCAGAGGGTCAGGTGTGGTGCTCGCCGGAGCGGCACGGTTCGATGACTGCAATCATGAAAGCGCAGATCGACTGGGTGCCCCTTAGCATTGGCGCTGTTCGTCCCACGCAGGGCAAGACCCTGGCGGTGATGCAAGTTGAAGGCGGTTCGCAGTCCTTTAACGTGGTCAACCAGCTGCGCGTACTGGGGCGCTGGATGCGCATGCTCACCATCCCCAACCAGTCGTCTGTAGCCAAAGCCTGGGCGGAGTTTGATGACAACAATCGCATGAAGCCCTCCGGCTTCTACGATCGCATTGTCGATGTCTGTGAAGAACTGGTGAAGTTCACCCTGCTCACTCGCGACATCGCCGACCATCTCGTCGATCGCTACTCCGAGCGCAAGGAGACCGCAGAGGATCTCATGAACCGGGTTAACCAACGCTCGCTGTAGCGGAATGACACCACTTATTAAGAGGCCCGAGAACCAACGCCGACACCGAGCGGGTGCTATGCTGGTCCAGATAAGACCCAAAGAAATCTGGACCATGGCAACAATGAAACTACCCCTGGTCACGGCGCCATTCTGAATTCGGCTGTCAGCCGGATGCGGCCGGTAATGCTCACAACGGCAACAATCATTCTGGGTTTGATACCGCTGTTAAGTGACGTGTTCTTCGTGAACATGTCGGTGACCATTATGGCGGGACTGGGCTTTGCCTCACTGCTGACACTGGTGGTGGTGCCAACGCTCTACGCGATCTGTTTCAAGATTCACCGCGAGCGGTGACACAACCGGGGGCGGCCTAGATAACCTCAGCCAGGTCGCCCTTCTTCTCGAGCCAGGCCTTGCGATCTGACGCGCGCTTCTTGGCCAGTAACATATCCATCATGTTATTGGTGCCGTCACCGGCATCCAGCACCAGCCGCACCAGGCGCCGGGTGTCCGGGTCCATGGTGGTTTCGCGCAACTGCATAGGGTTCATTTCGCCCAGGCCCTTAAAGCGCTGCACGTTCACCTTACCGCGCTTTTTCTCGGCCTCGATACGGTCCAGCACGCCCTGCTTTTCCGCCTCGTCCAGGGCGTAGAACACTTCCTTGCCCACATCGATGCGGTACAGCGGCGGCATGGCCACGTAAACATGGCCCGCCGCCACCAGGCTACGGAAGTGGCGCACGAACAACGCGCAGATTAATGTCGCAATGTGCAGGCCGTCGGAGTCAGCATCGGCGAGGATACAAACCTTGTGGTAGCGCAGACCCGACAAATCGTCAGAGGCAGGATCAATACCCAGTGCCACTGAAATATTGTGCACCTCCTGGGAGGCCAGAATCTCCTGGGAATCCACTTCCCAGGTATTAAGAATTTTTCCGCGCAGGGGCAGGATGGCCTGAAACTCGCGGTCGCGGGCCTGCTTGGCGGAACCACCGGCAGAGTCACCCTCTACCAGGAACAGCTCGCCGCGAGTGGGGTCATCACCGGAACAGTCCGCCAGTTTGCCAGGCAGGGCCGGTCCTGCGGTGACTTTTTTGCGCACGACCTTCTTGGCGCTGCGCATACGGCTCTGGGCATTGCTAATGCACATCTCCGCGAGCTTTTCAGCCTCTTCGGTGTGCTGGTTCAACCACAGGCTGAAAGCGTCTTTAGCAACGCCAGACACGAAAGCAGCCGCCTCCCGGGAAGACAGTCGTTCTTTAGTCTGACCGGAGAACTGCGGGTCTTCCAGCTTGGAAGACAGTACATAGCAGCAGCGATCCCAGATATCATCGGGCGTGAGTTTCACGCCGCGGGGCAGCAGGCTGCGCAACTCACAGAACTCACGCATGGCGTCAAGCAGGCCGGTGCGCAAGCCGTTAACATGGGTACCGCCCTGGGCGGTAGGGATCAGGTTCACGTAGGATTCGGCGATGACTTCGCCGCCTTCCGGCAGCCACTGCACCGCCCAGTCCACGCCCTCGGTAGAACCGGCAAAGCTGCCGGTGAAGGGCTGTTCCGGAATGGCCGGATAATCAATGGTGGAGTCAGCCAGGTAATCGGTGAGGCCGTCCTCGTAGTACCACTCCTGGGTTTCGCCTTTCTTTTCGTCCTTGAATTTCACTCGCAGGCCAGGGCACAAAACGGCCTTGGCGCGCAGCACATGCACCATGCGCGATACGGAGAAATTAACCGAATCGAAGTACGCAGGATCCGGCGTGAACTTCACCGTGGTACCGGTATTGCGCTTACCGCAGGTATCGATCACCTTGAGGTCAGAGGTTTTTTCCCCGCCCGAGAAAGTAATCTGGTGCACCTGGCCATCGCGCTTAATGGTGACAATCAATTCGTTCGACAGGGCGTTGACCACCGAGACCCCGACGCCGTGCAGGCCACCGGAGAACTGGTAGTTCTTGTTGGAAAACTTACCACCGGCATGCAGCGTGGACAGAATCACCTCTACGCCAGGCTTGCCCTGCTCGGGATGAATATCCACAGGCATGCCGCGACCATTATCGGAGACCGACACCGAGCCGTCCTTGTACAGCACAACTTCGATCTGGTCAGCGTGACCGGCGAGGGCTTCGTCGACACTGTTGTCGATGACTTCCTGGGCCAGGTGATTGGGTCTGGAGGTTTCGGTATACATGCCCGGGCGCTTGCGCACGGGCTCAAGCCCCGTTAGGACTTCGATATCTTCGGCGTTATATGTGCTCATTATGGTGTTACTTGATACTACTTGGAGAATTGGCCGGGTTCATCGCATTGTACATGAGGGGGCGGCCAGCGAACGGAAGCTCTGAGAAAAATTTTGCGGGACTACTTCAGTCCAGATAACCGCCGGATTCCAGGTCGACATACAGCGATGTGGTCAGCCTTGAAACCGCGGATTCAATCCGCCCATCCGGATGCAGGTCGAGCCAGCGATATCCCGGCGCCTGGGCGTCGGCCTTGAAGTTGTCGCTGCCCGGCGCAAACTGCACGCAGGTAGAGGGGGAGGCCATAAGCTCAACCGACCCGCGCTGACGATCAATCTGCTGGTGCACATGCCCCCACAGCACCGCGCGTACCCCGGCAAAACGCTCCGTCAGTGCCCAGAACGCGTCCGCATCAGCGACCATTTGCTCGTCGATCCAGGCGCTGCCTACGGCCACCGGTTGATGGTGCATGCACAGCAGACTGTGCAGACCCTCGGCTTCAGCCAGGATGAGAGCCGTCTCGATGCGCGCCAACTCCGCAGGTCCCAGGCGCCCGCCAACCTCGCGGGGTATCTGCGAATTGAGCATGAGAATCTGCCACGGCCCAACTCTGATTTCCCCTGTCAGACGCTCGGGATCACGGGCTGCCGCCAGCATCTGGTCGCGATCGTCGTGGTTCCCAGGCAGCCAGTAATGGGGCGCTGCGAGGGTCTCCAGATAGGATTCGAGGCGTTCATAGGCGTGCAGTGCGCCCTTGTCGGATAGGTCACCGGTGGCCAGCACCAGGTCGTACTGCGCACGCTCCCGCTGCACCTGCGCTAACACCTGCTGCAGGGATGCATCAGTATCCATTCCCAGCAGAGTGCCACCGGCCTGCTGGCACAAGTGGATATCAGTGAGCTGAACCAGACGGACGACGTCTGTCGCCGGTGTTACGCGCGCGATGGGTGCTGGTTCCGTCATACCGGTGGCTAGGGGCCGCTACTATCGACCGAAACAGGTTTGGTGCTGTGACCGTTGCCAAGACAATGTTCGAGCCAGTCCGCCAGGAAGCGGTTTTGCTGGGACTTCTCGTCCTGCTGGAACATCTGCTTGTTGGGATAGGCGTATCGCCCCTGAATACGACGGTGCGATTGGAAGCTGCCGACCTCGAGCATGCCCGCGTCGTGATAGGCGCGCACTTCCACCTTCAGGCTCCCCAGCCAACGCGCCTGGGCATGCTGCTGGTGGAGACGGAAAATGGTCGTATAGCGACAGCGCTCGACCACCTCCAGGCACACCGTGGCGGGACCGACGGCGAACTCGCGGGTGTTGGTGCTCTCGTAATCGGGAAACAGGCGCAACAATCGGGCATAGTTCGCCTCGCAAACAGCGTGAAGCTCTGCGAGGTTGAGGTTGAATTGTCGGCTTCTGGCAGCGTGCACGAAAAGCAGTTCCTATTTGCGACGAAACCCATGCAGGGCACGATCTATGTCATGGACCTGCTGGCAGTGTACCACTTATGATGGCCGTGACTACGTCCATTTTGGGCGGCAGTTCACACAATGCAAGGAACACTAGCGGCTGCTAAACTCTCTTTTTGCTTTTCGCCGCACTACCTTTACAGGGGAACCAATATGAAACGGACCGGAGTGGCGTTAATCGCACTGACACTCTCGATGGGCGCAAGCGCAGAATCCCTGCGCGATATCTATGAACTCGCACTTGAAAATGACGCCCAGCTCAAAGCGGAAGAAGCAATCTACCTGGCCAACAAGGAAAGTGAATCACTGGGACTCTCCGGCCTGTTACCGCAGATCGGCGCCAGCTACTCGCGCTCGGGCTCTGACACAGACACTGACTCGGAAAACTTCACCCTGACCGAAGACGGTATTGCCACGATTTCGTCCACCACCACATCAGATACGTATACCGACGCCTTCTCAGTGTCGCTCAACCAGCCGCTGTTTGACCTGCCGGCCTGGTTCAGCTTCAAAGCGGGCAAGGAACAGAGCAAACAGGCTGAGGCCACCTTTGCCGGCAACCAGCAGAATCTGATAGTGCGCACGGTTGATGCCTATCTGGCAGTGCTGCGCGCACAGGACAACCTGACCGCCTCGATCGCCGAGGAAAAAGCCTTTGAGCGCCAGTTAGAACAGACCCAGCAGCGCTTTGAAGTAGGTCTGATCGCCATTACCGACGTCTACGAAGCCCAGGCGGCTTACGATTTGTCGCAGGTAAACCGCATTGTGAACGAAAACGACGTTGCGGTTGCACTGGAGCAATTGTCGGTACTGACCGGCCAGAAACACAGCAGCCTGAATGTGCTGACCGATACATTTGAGCCCAATCCTCCGGAGCCCAATGATCGCGCGGCCTGGGTAGACTTTGCCCTGCAGAACAATTACGCGCTAAAAGCCGCGGAATACGCCGAGGAAGCAGCACGCCAGAACTCCAAGTCAGCGGCGACCGGCCACGCCTTCAAGATTTCCGGTAGCTACAGCTACTCCGATACTGAGACCGACGGCTCCCGCACCATTGATCCGGCCAACGACTTCCTGAGCCCACCCTATAACGCCACCGATGGCGACCAGTGGTCGGTTAACCTGAGCCTGCCGCTGTACTCTGGCGGCGCCATCAGCGCCAACCGCCGCCAATCAGCACAGCAATTCAATGCCGCCCGCGAACAGCGGATTAACCTTAGCCGCAATACGGTGACCAACACGCGTTCGCTGCACATGACAGTGAACAGCAATATCAGCCGCGTAAAAGCGCGCAAACAGAGTATTGTCTCTTCGCGCAGTGCGCTGGATGCCACCCAGGCGGGCTACGAAGTGGGTACACGTAACGTAGTAGACGTGCTCAACGCCCAGCAAACCCTGTTTGCCGCGGTGCGCGACTACTCCAATAGCCGCTACGACTACATTTACAGCATACTGCTGCTCAAGGAGCAGGCTGGCCTGCTGAGCCCGGAGGACATTTACAATCTGGATTCCTTCCTGATCACACCTGCGCCGCCGACAGCCAGCGAAAGCGAATAATCCCTATCGCCCGGCGCTGCTCAAGCGCCGGGCACTCGTTCGTCCACCAACGCCGTCAGGCGCGCCAACGCCCCGCGATTCTCGGCGACCACCTGTTCACCGGCCTCACCCATGGCCTGCATTACATTGGGTGCCGCCAGTATCTCCATCAGACAACGACCCAATTCATCGCCATCGGCAACCTGGCGCATAGCGCCAGCAGTGGTGAGCAGTTCAGTAATCTCGGTGAAGTTGAACATATGCGGGCCACTGACTACAGGCACACCCCAGGCCGCAGCCTCGAGGACGTTCTGCCCGCCGTGTTGGATGAAGCTGCCGCCTATGACGGCGATATCAGCGACACCTGACAACAGCCGCAGCTCGCCCATGGTGTCACCCAGATAAACGTCGCGACCGGCCTCAGGGGGACGGCCCGAAGAGCGGCGAACCACATTGAACCCCTCTCGGGCACACAGTGCGGCCACGCCGTCGAACCGTTCCGGGTGGCGCGGCACCAGCAACAACAGGGCGTTGGGGTGGTGTTCACGCACCTCACCCAGGGCCTGCAATAGCAACTCGTCTTCGCCCGGATGGGTGCTCGATCCCAGCAGCACAGGCGCGTTCGGCCAGGAGGATTTCAGGGCCGTCGCTTCGGCCCGCAAACTGTTATCCAGATCGATATCGAACTTAATGCTGCCGGTCACCTGGAGCCGGTCCGCGGCAAGCCCCAGCTGGACAAAGCGCTCACCGTCCGCCCGGGACTGACAGGCGACCAACGTCAACTGCTGCATCATCTGCGCTGTGAGTCCGGCCACCCGCTGGTAACCCCGGGCAGAGCGCGCCGAGAGGCGAGCGTTGGCAAGAATCACCGGGCACTGATTGCGCTGGGCGTGGTGTAACAGGTTGGGCCACAGCTCGGTCTCCATGACCACCAGTAGTCCGGGCTTTACCCGGGCAAAGAAACGGGCCACAGCCCCGGGCATGTCCCAGGGCGAATAGACATGAAATACGCGCTCACCAAACAGCGAGCGGACCCGGTCCGACCCAGTGGGTGTTGTGGTTGTGACCACAATATCAGCTTCGGGGTAGCGCTGGAGTAAATGCTCAATCAGGGGCGCGGCCGCCAGGGTTTCCCCCACCGACACGGCATGCACCCACACTGCGGTGCGAGGCAGATCGGGCCGCGGCGCGAACCAGCCAAAACGCTCGGCCAGACGCTGACGATAGACAGGCGCACGCCGCGAGCGCAGCAGCATGCGCAGCAGGATAAAGGGCAGCAACAGGTAGAATAAGGCGCTATACACGTAGCGCATGAACAACTCCAACGGCGTTAGTGGGGCAAGCATACCGCCTGTGGCCCTTCACTGACCACTGCGAGAATCGCCCACTCGGAAAAGTGATTCGAGTTATAATCGCGTTTTTGTTTCCAGGGAGCGGGCATGACCGCACCGGTAATCCAACCCGACATTGCCATCATTGGCGGCGGCATTGCAGGCCTGTGGGCGCTGTGCCAGCTGCGCAATGCCGGCTACCAGGCCATCTTGTTCGAGCAGGAGGCGCTGGGCAGCTATCAGACGGTGGGCTCCCAGGGCATGATTCACGGCGGTATCAAATATGCACTCTCTGGTGCCCTGAGCAACAGTTCGGAAACGATTTCCAGCATGCCCGGCGTATGGCGCGAGTGCCTGGCAGGCAACGGCAAAGTCGACCTGCGCAACTGCGAAGTGCTCAGCGAGGATTTCTATCTCTGGTCTGACACCGGCCTCACCTCACGCGTGGGTTCGTTCTTTGCCAGCAAACTACTGCGCGGCCGCGTCGATCGCCTGGCACCCGCTGACTATCCGGCGGTGTTGGCCAATCCCGCGTTCAAGGGTCAGGTCTACCGCCTGATTGACCTGGTACTGGATGCACCCTCCCTGGTCAAAACCCTGGCAGATCAAAGCGACGGCGCCATCTTCAGCATCGACTGGAACACCAGCACCCTCGCCGTCGACAGCCGCCAGGCCATTATCGATACCCCCTTTGCCCAGGTTTGCCCGCGCCAACTGATTCTCGCCGCCGGCGCAGGCAATGAGGGCCTGGTACAGGCTCTGGGAGGCAGCTCACCAGCCATGCAGCGGCGTCCACTGCAGCAAGTCATCGTCAAACACGAGTATCCCGAGCCCTTTTACGGCCACTGTACCGGCGGCAGCCCTAGCCCTCGCCTGACGGTGTCCAGCCACCGAACCAGCGCGGGCGAGCCGGTGTGGTATCTGGGCGGCGATCTCTCCACCGAAGGCGCCGACTGGGAACCACAGCGGGTCATTGAGCGCGCCAAGGCAGAACTGGATGAGTTATTCCCCTGGATTGACTTCGGCCACTGCGAATGGCGCACCCTGCGCCTCGATCGCGGCGAGCCGCGCCAGTCAGCGCTTAAGCGCCCGGACACCGCTTACGTCGGCGCTGTCGACAGCGTCGACAACGCCCTCGTGACCTGGCCCACAAAGCTGACCCTGAGCCCCGATCTCGGCAACGAACTGGAGCACACCCTGGCCAGACGCGATATGCGCCCCGGACCCAGCGCAGACCTCGCGCCCCTTGCGGGACTGGGTCAGCCACCGATTGCCAGCGCGCCCTGGGATACCCTGTTCTCATGAGTTGGATGCGCCCGCTGGGATCCACCGGCATTGACGTGAGCGCCATTGGCCTTGGCACCGTGAAGCTGGGCCGCGATCAGGGCGTGAAGTATCCCAACGGGTTTACCATTCCCGATGACAGGCAGGTGCTAGAGCTGTTGGCCCAGGCCCGCGACCTGGGCATTAACCTGATCGATACGGCGCCGGCCTATGGCGTCAGCGAAGAACGCCTGGGCACGTTGCTGGCCGGGAACCAGCGCGACTGGGTGATCTGTTCCAAGGTCGGCGAGGAATTTTCTGACGGGCAGTCGCATTTTGATTTCACCCCGGAGCACACGCGCTTCTCGATAGAGCGCAGCCTTAGCCGTCTGGGTGTGGATGCCATTGATATTGTGCTGGTGCACTCAGACGGCAACGATATGCACATCATCGAGACACTCGGTACCTTGCAGGCATTAGCGGAACTGAAACAACGCGGTCTGATCAGAGCCTTCGGCATGTCGACCAAAACTGTTGAGGGAGGCCTGGCCGCCGCAGCGCAGAGCGATGCTGTCATGGTGACTTACAATCTGGCCCAACAAGAGGAAGCCGAGGTACTCGACGCCTGTGCCGCGCAGGGAAAGGCCGGCCTGATCAAAAAGGCGCTGGCCAGTGGCCATCTGGCTGATATCGACAACCCGGTTCAGGCGTCCATGGATTTGATATTAGGCCATGCGGGCAGCACAGCCGCCATCGTCGGCACCATTACACCTGCCCACCTGCAGGCCAATGTGGCTGCCGCAAGACAGGCGCTCGGCGGCGGCTAACCCGAATTCACCGCGTCAGCTGTCTTGCTGGATCTGGTTGACAATGGCCGTGGTGGAGAGGTTTTCAATCACTCCCAGCACCCGCACCTCACCGCCATAGCCCTCGACAATTTCCCAGCCGACCACCTCTTCCTTGCCGGCATAGTCGCCGCCCTTCACAAGCACATCCGGGCGCAGCGCTTCCAGCAGGGAGCGCGGCGTGTCGTCTTCGAAACAGACGACCCAGTCCACCGACTCGAGCCCGGCCAGCACCGCCATACGGCGATCCTCGGGATTAATAGGCCGCCCCGGTCCCTTGAGACGTTTCACGGACGCGTCGCTGTTTACGGCCACAATTAACCGGTCACCCTGTTGCCGGGCCTGCTCCAGGTAGCTGACGTGGCCGGCGTGGATAATGTCAAAGCAACCGTTGGTAAAGACCACACGTTCGCCCTGGACACGGGCATCGGCTATCGCAATCTGCAACTGCTCCAGAGTCATTGCCCCGCGTTCAGAGCCATGCTCCTGCTGCACCGCACGGCGCAACTCCGGCGCACTGACAGCGGCGGTGCCGAGCTTGCCCACCACGATACTGGCAGCAACGTTGGCCAGCCCTACCGCCAGCGGCAGATCGGCACCCGCGGCAACCGCCGTCGCCAGGGTGGCAATGACGGTATCGCCAGCACCGGTCACATCAAACACTTCGCGAGCGCGCGCCGGCAGGTGCAATTCCTCTTCACCCGGACGCAGCAGCGTCATGCCGTGTTCGCCACGAGTTACCAGCAGCGCAGATAAATCTAGCTCCGTCATCAACTGTTCGCCGCGACTCACCAGTTCAGCCTCGCTGGGGCAATGGCCGACCACGGCCTCGAATTCGTGTAGGTTGGGGGTTAACAGGGTGGCACCGCGATAGCGGCTGAAGTCGGTGCCCTTGGGGTCTACCAATACCGGCACACCGGCAGCCCGGGCTGCCGATATCAGCGGCGCGGGACCAGCCAGCGCGCCCTTGGCGTAATCTGACAATATCAGCGCACCGCATTGCTGCAGCCGCGCCTCGAGGCCGTCGGCCAGGGAATCGCCGCTGGCCGCAAGCGCGTCCTCCTCAAAATCGAGCCGAATCAACTGCTGGTGACGGCTGATCACCCGCAGCTTGGTAATCGTGGGCTGGCCTTCTACCCGCGTGAATGCGCAGTCGACACCAGCGCCCATCAGCATATCCTGCAGCGAATCCGCCATCTCGTCTGCGCCGGTATACCCCTCCAGGCTCGCCGCCGCGCCCAGCGCTGCAATATTCAGGGCCACGTTCCCGGCACCGCCCGGGCGGTCCTTGATCTGCTCTACCTTGACCACGGGTACGGGGGCCTCGGGCGAGATACGCGACGTACCGCCCTCCCAGTAGCGGTCGAGCATGATATCCCCCAGTACCAGCACACGGGCCTGGTCGAATCGGGGCATCTCAAGTTTCATTGGCAATTCCTTGGCTTGGCAATGGCGGCATCATACCACGCCCACAGCCTTGCCTTGTCGGGGCAAACGGGCTACTTTGCCCTGCCCCAAAAGGACCACGACTCATGATTCCAGACCTGCCCGCCGACATCGACCAGATCAAAGGCTTTCTCGCCGACGACGAGGCCGCCGCCCTGTACGAACACGCGCTCGCCGAGAGCAGCAAGGGCCCGGTGCTGGAGATTGGCAGCTACTGCGGGAAATCCACTATTTACCTGGGTCTGGCCTGTCGACAACATAGCAGTACGGTGTTCGCCCTGGACCATCACCGCGGTTCAGAAGAGCATCAACTGGGCGAGTTCTTCCACGACCCGGACCTCTACGACGGCTCAGAAGGCCTTATGGATACGTTCCGGGAATTTCGCCGCAACATGCGCAAGGCAGATCTGGATGACACCGTCGTCCCGGTCGTCGCCGGCTCCGAAGCCGCCGCCCGTCACTGGCAGACTCCCCTGGCCATGGTATTCATCGACGGCGGCCACAGTCTCGAGGCAGCCCTGCTCGACTACCGTTGCTGGACCGCTCACCTGATGCGCGGCGGGATACTGGCCATTCACGATTTGTTCGACGACGCTCATGCGGGTGGCCAGGCACCTTATGCGGTGTATCGGATGGCCAAGGCTTCTGGGTTGTTTGAGGATCTGGGGCAGGTGAATACGTTGGGGCTTTTGCGGAGGCTGTAATTACGCTGGTTCTTTTTTTGCTAAGCGGGACGTGTAAGCCTTCTCGCTTCCCGAAACCACTGCGAGCCCATCCATGGGACGTTTCGGCGTCCGGCATCCTGCCTCCCGACGATTTCGGGAAGCGAGAAGACTTACCCGCCCCTCCGATCGTTCATCACCCTGAACACACCAATAACTCGTCCCGTGAGCCAAACTGAAATCAAGCACCATCACAGCGGTATCAGGTTTTCGCCACCATCAGGCCGCGCTCAGGTTTTGTGGAAGAGACGAAGGGCTTTCCGCGGTGGGTGTTTGAGGAGTGCTTGAGGATTGCGCAGCAATCCCACTCCGAGTTACGCCGCGGCCGTAGTCTCTAGAACAAAACCTGCGGCCGTGGCGAAGGCCTGATACCGCTGGGATGGTGCGGCTAGCCAAGAACGATCAATCCGCTTTGGAGATACGCTCTTCAGCGGAAGATTCAATGCCCAACAACTGAGTCGAGCAGAACAACTGTGACGCCGCAGTGTGCTCGGTCAGCGCATCGGCAGCCATCAGGATAGCGCCCGCCGTCCAGGTGGGTTTTTCGTCGGGCCAGAGCAGGTCTTCAACCATCTGGTAACCCGTCCAGTAAGAACCGTCGTCCAGACGCCACTGATGCAGCCAGCTGTAGACCTCAACCGCGCGAGCATGATCGCCCGCCGCCAGCAGTGCCATCACCAGCTCGCAGGATTCAGCGACAGTCACCCAGGGCTCGTCAGACACACAGCGACAACCCAGGTCTTTTTCGACAAATTCATCCCAGCGCTTGTTCAGACGCGCCAGCGCCTCTTTATGGGGCAGAACACCGGTGAGCACCGGGTAAAACCAGTCCATGGAGTAGCGTGCTTTGCTTTCCCAGGTGCGATCAAAGCGCTCCGGCTTATGACGCAGGGCATGGCCAAGACGCTCGCGGGATTCGAGCCACTGGGGGCGGTCCTCGCCAAGGGTGTAGGCAATATTGTGGGCGCATTCGAGGCTCTTGTAGATAGAGCTGCACCCCGTGATTAGGGCGTCGCCCTTGGGATTGCCGTCAGCGTCTACCGCCCAGTGAATTTCGCCGTGCTCGGTTTGCAGGGCAAGGACAAAGCCGATGGCCTTGTCGACCATGGGCCACATGGCGCGCAGGAAATCCCGGTCTTCGGTAACCAGGTAGTGATGCCAGATACCTGTGGCCACGTAGGCCACAAAGTTGGTTTCGCGGCGCTCGGCGTTGTCGACGTCCTCGCCGCGGTAGGCGGCCCACCAGCTGCCATCGACCAGCTGCATGCTGTACAGCCACTCGTAGGCGCGGCGCGCGGCATCGAATTCACCGCCAATCGATAAACCCATGGCCGCTTCAACGTGGTCCCAGGGGTCTGCGTAACCGCCATCGAACCAGGGAATTTCACCGCTGGGACGCTGGGTTTCGAGAATGAATTCTACCGTGGGGCGCAGGAATTCCGACGGGAACAGGCCGCGGCTGAGATACAGGCCGCTCATGAGGTGGCTTCCTTGCGGAAGTACATCACCACACTTTTACCCATGACCGGGTTCATCAGCTTCTCTGACACCCGGGTCAGTGCCGGTTGCTCCATCAGGTCCCAGACCAACAGGCGGTGGTACTGTTTCACCAGCCAGTTGTCGTCCTGATTGTTCCAGAACATGCACTTCAGCCACCAGAACGGCACATGCAGGGCGTGGGCCCAGTGGCGGTGGTAACGGGCAAAGCCGAGCTGCTCGATGTCTTCGCGCAACTCGTTGGCGCGGAAAATACGGATGTGACCGCCGGGGGTGTTGTAGTAACCCTCGCTCAGGGCCCAGCAGATTTTCTCGGGCCAGCGGCGCGGCACACTGGCGCAGAACAGGCCGCCAGGCTTCATAACGCGTTCTATCTCAGCGAGCGCACCGCGGTAGTCCGGAATGTGCTCCAGGACCTCGCTGCAAATCACTTTATCGAACGTGTTATCGGCAAAGGGCAGTTCCAGCGCGTTGGCAGACGACAGGCCGAAGGTCTTGGCATCGTTGTCGGGCTCGTCGAAGTGCTCGAACTTTTCCTGGGTAGTTTTCAGATCGTTCAGCGACAGATCAACGCCTACGGAATGCACATTGGCTTCAACGTAGGCGGAAATCACATGACGTCCCTCGCCGCAACCGAGGTCGAGGACCAGGTCGCCGTCTTTGAGGGGAAAGTGGTCAAAATCAACTGTCTGCATGCGCCAGTACTTCTCGGTAATATGCTGTCATTTCGCGCGCGCAAACCTGCCAGCAAAATTTCTCTTCAATGCGGGCCTTGCCGGCCTCGCCCAACTGCGCCCGACGGGCCGGGTCCTGCAGTAACTCATCGATCGCCGTCACCATGGCGTCGACATTCTTCGCCGGCACTATCACACCGGCATCGCCAACCACTTCAGGCAGGGCGCCACCGTCGGTGGATACCACCGGCACACCGCAGGCCATGGCTTCGCCAGCGGGTAGGCCGAAGCCTTCGTATACGGAGGGCACCACCGCAACACTGGCCTGGGCGTAGTAGCGCACCATTTGTTCAGTGCTGATACCACTCACAAACTGGATCTTGTTTTCCAGACCCAGCTTCTTCACCAGTTTTTCAGTCTTGCCTCCCGGCAGCGGCTTGCTGACCAGCAGCAACTCCAACCCGGGGTACTTTTCCAGCAGCCTGGCGTAGGAGCGAATCAGGTAGCGCGTGCCTTTGAGTGGCGCATCAGCGCTACACGTGGCCATCAGCCGCAGCGGGCGGCGCTCAATATCCGGCATGGGGCGGAACATTTCCGTGTCGATACCGTTGTATACCAGGCTGATTCCCGCCGGCTGCAGGCCGAAGTCGCGGGCAATATCCTGGCGCGAGCAGTCCGAGACAGTCACAACATTGTGCAACTGCTTGACCACCTTCTTCTGCATGTTGAGGAACGAGTGCCAGCGACGGATCAGCAAACGCTCCCACGCGCCGCGAGCGGCGCTTAGTGCAATGCGCAAATCACTGGTAATCGGATGGTGAACGGTCGTCACCAGCGGCAGGCCCATGTCCTGCAGCTGCAACATGCCCCAGCTGAGGCTCTGATTGTCGTGGATGAGATCGTACTCACAGCCGTGCTCTTTCAGGTATTTCACCGCGCGCCGGCCAAAGGTATAGGGCTCGGCGAAACCGCCCGTCAGCTTGCTGGTCCACTCGATGATGTTAGTCATCGACTTGAGGTGATGGGGGCGCAGTGAACCCAGGCCATTTTCGAATAAATCGAGGCTGGGTAGTTCAATCAGGCGAACCCGCGGATCGAGGTGCGGATAGGGAGGGCCGGAAATAACGTCCACTTTATGGCCTGCATCAACCAACGCTTTGCTAAGATAGCGGAGGTAAACACCCTGTCCGCCGCCGTGAGGCTGACTGCGATAGCCGAGCAGTGCGATGCGCAGCGGCATTGCTGGCGCAGCAACAGGCGCCGCGGGAACATGCGGTTGAGCCTCTGTAGATAGTGTCTCGACTTGCCTGATGGGGGCATCCTCTCAATATTTATGGGGTAAACGCAGGCGGGCGGGGGACGGCGCTTTATCGTTGTACGCATCCACCGGGAGTTCCAGCGCCTGAACTTTCCGGCAAAGAGGCTAGATTTTAAGCAGCGGGCGGTTAAAAATCCAGCCCCTGTACGGCCGTACAGTCAGTGCCGCGGCTTCGTCAGCCATCGTAAAAAGCCGCTATAATTGATCCCTTTTATCAGGCCAAGATCTGTTCTCATGAGTCAAACCCCCTATAAGGGCATCATTCTCGCCGGCGGCTCCGGTACCCGCCTCCATCCATTGACCAGTACGGTCTCCAAGCAGCTCATGCCGGTTTACGACAAACCCATGATTTACTACCCGCTGGCGACGCTCATGCTGGCGGGCATACGCGATATCCTGGTGATTACCACGCCCCGCGACCAGGCGGCCTTTGCCGACCTGCTCGGCGACGGCTCCCAGTGGGGAATCAACATCAGCTACACCGTTCAGCCCAGCCCGGATGGTCTGGCCCAGGCCTTTATTCTCGGGGAAGACTTTATTGGCGCGGATCGTGCCGCCCTGGTGCTAGGCGACAACATTTTTTACGGCGGCGGTTTTAGCCTCAAACTCAAGAGCGCGGCCCAGCGAGAGGCTGGCGCGTCTGTGTTCGCCTATTATGTGCAGGATCCAGAACGCTATGGCGTGGTCAGCTTCGACGCCGAGGGCGTCGCCCAGGACATCGAGGAAAAGCCCGAGCAACCCAAGTCACACTACGCCGTCACCGGCCTGTACTTTTACGATAACGATGTCATCGACATCGCCAAGAGTATCCGGCCGTCACATCGCGGTGAACTGGAAATCACCGACGTTAACAAGGTGTACATGGAGCGCGGCGATCTCAATGTTGAGGTGATGAGCCGCGGCAGCGCCTGGCTCGATACCGGCACCCACAATTCACTGCTCGACGCCGCCAACTTTGTGCGCGTTGTAGAAGAGCGGCAGGGATTAAAGATCGCCTGCCCCGAAGAAGTGGCCTATCGCATGGGCTTTATCAACGAAGAACAGCTGCTGGCGCTGGCGGCCCCGCTGGAAAAAAGCGGCTACGGCGTTTATCTGAAAAGCCTGTTAAACGAACGAGGGGTAGTATTCCATGAAGTTTGAAGCGACACCGCTGGAAGGGGTGTACCTGCTAACGCCCAAGGTCTTCGGCGACGAGCGGGGCTTTTTCATGGAGAGCTGGAACGCAGCGACCTTTCGCGATTTTGGCTTTGATCTCAAGTTTGTGCAGGACAACCACTCGCGTTCGGCACGGGGGATTTTGCGCGGCATGCACTACCAGCGGGAGCACACCCAGGGCAAGCTGGTGCGAGTCACCTCCGGGGCGGTCTTTGACGCCGTGGTCGACATGCGCAACGACTCACCGACCCTGGGCCAGTGGTATGGCGTTGAATTAAGTGCTGCCAATCACCAGATGCTGTGGGTGCCGCCGGGGTTTGCGCACGGCTTCTACGTCATGTCTGAGTTCGCTGACTTCCAGTACAAGTGCACTGACATCTACCACCCTGCCAGTGAGGTATCGCTGGCCTGGGACGATCCGCAGGTAGGTATAGAGTGGCCGATTCCGCAGGGAGAATCGCCCCAGCTATCGGCCAAAGACGCCGAGGGCCTCGCCCTGGGCGAAGCCCCGCTGCTTTAACGATTGAGCAGCGGCCGCCACCAGTCCTCGTTGTCGAGATACCAGTCGAGGGTTTTGGCCAGGCCTGTCTCAAAGGTTTCCGCCGGCGAATAGCCAAGCTCGCCACTGATCTTGCTGGCGTCGATCGCGTAACGCCAGTCGTGGCCGGCGCGATCTTCCACAAAGGTAATCAGATCGCGGGCGCTTTTGCCCGCGGCCTGGGGAGCATCGGGGAAGCGCGCCGCCAATGACGCATCCGCTGCAAAGCGCGCATCCAACTGTTCGCACAGCAAATTGACGATATCGAGATTGTTCCACTCGTTGTTGCCGCCAATGTTGTAGGTTTCGCCGACCACGCCATCCAGAATCACTTTTTCAATACCGCGGCAGTGGTCCTCCACATAAAGCCAATCTCGAATATTGCTGCCGTCGCCATACACGGGCAGTGGCAGGCCGCGCAGGATGTTGGTCAGGCACAGGGGAATCAGCTTCTCGGGGAAGTGGTAGGGCCCGTAGTTGTTGGAGCAATTACTGGTGCTGACCTGCAGGCCGTAGGTGTGCAGATAGGCGCGCACGAGATGGTCCGACGCTGCCTTGCTCGCCGAGTAAGGTGAGTTGGGCTCATATTTCTGCTCCTCGTAGAACCCGGGCGCATCCGGGGCGAGGGAGCCGTAAACCTCATCGGTAGACACATGGTGAAACCGGTGCGGCAGCGGCTCAGCGCCACCGAGCCAGTATTCCCGCGCTGCCTGTAACAGGCTGTGCGTGCCTACCACGTTGGTTTCAATAAAGGCATCGGGGCCGGTAATCGAGCGGTCGACATGACTCTCCGCGGCAAAGTGCACCAGGGTATCCACCTGGTGTTCGCGCAGACAGGCAAGCACTGCCGCCTTGTCGCAGATATCGGCGTGGACAAACGTAAACCCTTCTGTGCCCTCCAGCCCTTCGAGGTTTGCGCGGTTGCCGGCGTAGGTCAGGGCATCATAGGCAACAATGCGATCGCCCGGGTGCTGTGCCCGCCAATAGTAAACGAAATTTGCGCCGATAAACCCGGCGGCACCGGTAACCAATAGTGACCTGGCCATTTACAACTCCTTTAATTCCTGCAGCATGGCGCGCAATTGCTCACGCCAGTGGCGGCCATTCATTTCCAAATCGCGCCAGCTGCTGCGCTTGTCCAGCACACTGAACGCCGGGCGCGCCGCCGGCGTGGGGTAGTCACTGGCAGGAATCGGCGCGATCGCAGGCGCAGTGGCCAGTAGTTCACAGGCCACACCCTCTTCGGCAATGGCCACGGCAAAATCGTACCAACTGCACACACCGGCGTCCGACCAGTGGTAAATCCCGCCGACCTCGGGTCGGCTCGCTGCCTGCCACAGGGCCGCGGCAAGACCCCGAGCCCAGGTGGGCGTACCGATCTGGTCGGCAACTACCGCCAGTTGGTCACGCTCGGCCATCAGCCGCAGCATGGTTTTCACAAAGTTCGCGCCGAAAGCGGAATACACCCAACCGGTGCGCATGATCAGCGCGTCCGGCGCAGCAGCCAGTACCTGTTCTTCACCGGCGAGCTTGGTCCGGCCATAGGCACCAATAGGGGCCGTCTGAGCGTCGGGGAGATAGGGTGAACTGGCCAGGCCATCAAATACGAAATCGGTGGATACATGCAGCAGACGTGCGCCTGCTGCCACGCAGGCCCGGGCGAGATTACCCGCTCCGTCGCCATTAATGCGCATGGCTTGCTCGATCTCTTCCTCAGCCTTGTCCACTGCAGTATAGGCGGCGGCATTGATCGCCAGCGAGGGTTGTTCACGCGCTATCAGAGCTTCGACAGCTTCAGCGTCGCCTATATCCAGTTCGCTGCGGGTCAGGCTAACGCACTGCGTGGAAGCCGGTGCTGTACGCAGTAACTCCTGGCCGAGTTGGCCGCCTGCGCCGGTGACTAAAACTTTCTCTGGCAAAACAACTCCTGGTGGGGGCGATGCTGGTTTCCGCTGGTTGCCGGCGTTAGACTAGCCACAAACGAAACCAAGTAAAAACGTGTACCCGAACCCAACTTCAACTTCCCTGTCCCATCTCGATTATCGCTGGGTATTTGCCGCCAGCTCGCTGCTGTCGGCCTGGTTAATCGCGATCGACCCGCTGATTAACCGGGACGCTATCATATACCTGCGTGCCGCCGATGCCTACTTACAGCATGGCTTCGCGGCCAGTCAGCAGGAGTTCGGACGCCCCCTGCTATCAATTTGCATTGCGCTTATCCACCAGTGGACCGGGCTGCCCACCCTGTGGGCGGGGCAATTAATTACGACCCTGGCCTATGCGGTGCTGTGCACGGGCTTTGTCGCCGTCATCCACGTGCTCGGCGGCGATCGCCGTATCCAGTTGCTCGGCGCCATCGTGGTGTTATCGCACCCACTGCTCAATCATCTGCGCAGCTCCATCATGCGCGACCCCATCTACTGGGCCCTGCTCATACTGGCGTTTCGGGAATTACTGCTGTATCTGCGCAGCCCCACCCTCAAATACCAGTTCCGTTGGTTCAGCTATATCGTGCTCGCCAGCCTGTTTCGCTTCGAAGGCCTGTTTTTCGCGGCCCTGGCACCGCTGGCCGTGCTGTTTACCCGAAACGTCGATCAGCGCCTGCGCCACTGCCTGCATTTACTCATTCCCCAGCTCGTCGCCATTGGTATCGCAGCCGCAGGTATAGTCCTCTATCGGCAGGGACTGGGTAGCGATACAAATCTATTTCCGGCCATTAACCAGTATCTGGAGCGACTCTGGGCTTTCCCCGGCCAATTCGCGGCAATGTCGCAAGCCACCGGCGAGGCCATGCTTGAATTTACGGCGCTGGAAGATGCCTCTATTGCAGTGACCGCCGGCCTGCTCGCGGTGCTGGCAATTAATATTTGCCGAGCCATTACCTGGCCGTGGGTTGCCGTGCTGGTGTGGGGCCGGCTGACAGGCCTGCTTGGGCGACTGCGTAATGACGATGTGGTGCTGTTGCGGGCGCATGCGCTTATCGCGCTGCTCTATCTCGCCCTGTTTATGCTGATCAATCGCTTCATGCTGGAGCGCTACAGCATACAGCTGGTGTTGTTCCTGCTGCTATACCTGCCCTTCCTGCTCGGCACGCTTTGGAACGCCGGCGGCTGGCGCAAGGGACTGGTTATTTTGCTACTGGTGGGAATGAGCCTCGATACCGTGCTCACGGGCGATGGCGATAAACGCTTCATCCGCGAGGCCACACAATGGGTGGAACAAAACACCGACGCCCAGGCCAGTATTGCTACCAACGAAAAATATATCGCCTATTTCAGCCGTCGCGACTTCGACTGGACCGCAGCCCTGGGCCAGGAGTTCAAGCTCCAGAATCTGATAGCCAAGAGCCGCCACTGGCGCAACAAGGATTACCTGGTGATCTACGTTCGCCGCCGCGACGAAGCGCCCTGGGCCGAGTTTCTGGCCAACAACCATCTGACCGAGAGCCGATCCTTCGCCAGCAACAATCCCAAGAAAGGCCGGGTCGCCGTTGTGCAGGTTGGCGAGCCGTGAACTACCAGGCGCTGGCGGAAACCCTGGCAGACGAACGACTGCCTGAGGGCTGGCGCATGGTAGGCAGTTCCGTTCACGCCCGGGTGGCAGTGAATGGCGACGGCAGCGTGCACTACAAGGAATTTCTGCCCAGGGGGCCACTGGAACGCCTCAAGGCATTGGTGCGCGGCTCTCGTGCCTCCCGTGCTCGCACCCACAATGCACTCTTGCAGCAGGCCGGGTTCAGGGCGCCCGACAATCTGGCCTGGGGCAAACTGCCTGCCGGCCGGGAGTACCTGTTCAGTTCCACGGTTCCCGGCTACGGGGTCACCACCTGGCTGCGCGACACGCTGATTGAACGCCATGGCGCCGATCTCGCGCAGCGCCGCCAGCTATTGCGGGAACTGGGCACGTTTATTGGCCGCATGCACGCCGCAGGATTCGTCCACGGCGATTTGCGGACCAGCAATGTACTGGCCGAGTTTCAGAACAGCCACTTTCAGTTCGCGCTGATCGACAACGAACGCAATGTTTTCAGGACGCCCGCTGCTGGCCGCGCTATGCTGCGTAATCTAATGCAGCTGAACATGCTGTTGCCAAGCGACGTCAGCGACCGCGATCGCATGCGGTGCTTTTGCGCGTGGCGCACCCAGATGGTTGAACTCAGCGACACCGAGGCCCGGGTACTGGGCCTGCGTGCCTACCAGTGGGCCATGGAGCGGCTGCAGGCCAAGGGGAAAGTGCAATGAACCTACTGACCAATCTGCTGTGGCGGCTCATGCCCGCCAAAGAGCGCGAAATGCTGCTGGCCTACGCACCTCAGTATCAGCAGCGTCACATCGAGCGCATCCTCAAGGGTCGAGCAACTTACCAGCCCTGTTTTGACGAACACCAGGCTTTGTTCATCCACGTCCCCAAATCGGCGGGGCGCAGCGTGGTGCGCGGTATGTTTGACATCAAATCCGTGGAGCACGCACCCGCAGACTGGTACCAGCTACTCGACCCCGACAAGTATCGCCGCTACTTTAAATTCACCTTTGTTCGCAATCCCTGGGACCGGGCGGTGTCGGCCTACACGTATCTGCAACAAGGCGGCTCCGCGGCGAGCAGCGACGACAGTTTATGGAGTGAGTTCGTCGGCAACTTTGCCTCGTTTGACGAATTTGTCACGCAGTGGATGACGCCTGAAAACGTGATGCGCAATGCCTTGTTCACGCCGCAGATTGTGTTCTTAACCAACCGGTTCGGTCAGATGGATATGGACTATGTCGGCCGCTTTGAGAATTTACACTCGGACTTCAGTGCTATCGGCCAGAAGCTTGGTGTGGAACGCGAGCTGCCCCACCTGAACCAGAGCCGTTCACAGCCCTACCAGACGTTTTACTCTGAGGCGTCACGGCAGCGGGTGGCCGAGGTGTATCGGCAGGATATCGAGGCGTTCGGGTACAGTTTCGACTAGACCAGACGGTGACCGCGCTCACCGTACTTGCGCAAGTGCCTGGCGCGGAGCTTGTCCAGCAGCGGCTGCATGCGCACTTCGATGTCCCGCGCGGGAACACAGCGATCTTCGGCGTACGCTTCCAAAAATGCCGCGTAGTACTCTGGTGCCAATCCCATGTCTTCGGCATTAAGGGTAAAACGAGCCACATCCCGAACACAGTGTCCGCTGGAGGGGCCGGCAGGGCAGACAGCCTCAAGATCCACAAGGTATATTGAGGACTGACTCACCAAGAAGTTACTCCACTTGGCATCGCCATGGCTGTAGCCGGCCTCGTGCAGCGTTGCCAGCACCGCGCCGGCGTGCGCCATCAGATGTTGCAACCTCGCAGGTTTCAGTCCTTCCACCCAGAGATGCTTCAAGTCCTGCCCATCGATTATGGCCTCAGTAAGCAGCAGCACACCATCAGGCATAAGCGCACAGGCATGCGGCGCAGGTACTTCAATGCCCAACGCAGCTAACGCAACGGCGTTGTCAAAGGCAGCTACCCCGCGGCAACCCCCGAAACGAAATTGCAGACGTTGAATCATATTTTTGGGGCGGTAGTACTTGGCGTAATGCAGTTCACCGCCGAGCTCTACCAATGCAACCAACGAGTACGGGTCTTGCTTGAGCACCCTACCCTCGCGCTGCAACCACGCAGCAGTGCCCTCGCTGTCGCTCAGAGCCAAGGGTGCGTCACCGCGCAGTAGGCGCAGCGCCGTCACGAGGCCGCCAGTGCGGGCGGCTCACGCCCGTGATCTTTGCGATACAGTTTAATTGCAGCGCGCTCAACCGCACGCCATAGCGAGACATGCTCTGTCAGTGCTGGCCGCAGGCCTCCGGGGGTATACCAACGCATAAACCGCAGCAGGTCGCGGCGACTGACGCCACAGTCCATCGCCGAGAAGTACAGCCCTCCCAGATCTTTTACTAGCCAGCGCCGCGGGGTGCTCGCCCGCAACTGGGCCCGATGTAAATCAATCAGGTGACAGGTGGGACTGGCGCTGGCCAGGGTTTGCTCGTCCAGATGAAAGTGGCACAGATAAAAGTCGCGATGGTTAATACCTGCACGGTGCATGCGCCCTGCGCTATCTGCCAGCTTGCGCAAAATTTTCAGGCGCGTTGAAAACATCGGCGGGTGACTTGCCCATGAGGCGCAGTAGTCTTCAAGACTGACGGTGCCAACCAGATCGTCAGTGACAATCATGGAGTGCTGGCGCGCCGGGTTGGCACCGAAGCGGGCATAGGCAGCCACGCTCATGGTATCCACCCCCAGTTCGGTCAATGCCAGCACTGCGCGATACTCATTGCTCGCGCCCAGCACGGGCAGTCGCAGCTGCAGCAGATTCTTACAAATTTCGCCCCAGCCAATACCGCTGTGCAACTTGAGAAAATAGGAATGGCCGCCGCGACCAAAGCGCAGTGTTTTGCGCCCTTCCTTGTTGCGGTAAACGTCTTCTGCGGGCGCGCTGCCGGCCACCTCGTCGGCCCAGTGCAACAGCGCTTGCGCAGAGGATGTCAGGCCCTCAACGGCAGCGATATCTTCGCGCACATAGCTCTCAGCCACGGGCCTTATCCAGTTTGTGCATCACGCTGCGCTCAATGATTTCCGCTCCGGTGCTGTGCATGGAATACAGATCGGTCACCTCAGCGTACACCAGCCCGGTGTCTCGACACTGCTGTCGATAAACTCCATCGAGACAGCGCAACACCGCCAGGTTCAGGTCTTCCTGCTGGAAGGGTGAACGCAATACAAGCCCCGCTTTGGCCCGAACGATGTGATGTGCATAACCACAGACCTCCGTGCAGATGACCGGCAAACCCGCCACCAGCGCTTCCAGCAATACAATACCGGCAGCCTCATCCAGGGCCGGGTGAATCAAGGTATCTGCACCGAGCAGCAACTCCGGAATATCATCCCGGCCGCCGAGGAATTCCACATATTCATCGACCTTGAGCTTGCGCGCCAACCAGCGAAAACGCCGGGTCTTGTCCTGGCCTACCACCAACAGGCGTATTTTCTGGTGTGGCTGCTCTTCACGCACATGCGCCAGCGCATGGAGGGCCCGATCCAGCCCTTTCTTGATGAATCCAGAACCCACGAACAACAGCAGCATTTCGCCCGTCTCAGATCCCAGCTGTTCCCTGGCAGCGCGGCGCCGCTCGGCCGCATCCGGCCCGGCTCGACGATCAGGCGAGATACCCGGCGGCAGCATATGCATACGCGCTTCGTCCGTGTGGTAGTGCTGCACAAATTTCGCTTTCTCCGTCTCGGAGATCAGCAGAATTTCTGTGTCGCTTTGCGGCCCGAATACCGCCGCTTCATAGGCTGAAAAATGACGGAAACGGCCGCCGCGCCTATACAACACGCCGCGCTCATTCAAGGCCTTGTCGAGATAGCAGGAGTCAGCCGCGTAATAAACATCCAGACCGGGCATTTTGTTAAAGCCCACCACGCCATCGACGGGGTCCGCAGCGAGATCACGGCTCACCCAGGCGAGAAATTTCTCATTGCGCCGGTGATGGGTATTGGCTTTGACAGGAACGTGACGCAGCTCGGCGTCGGCAATGGCATCTCCCTGCCAGCTGATGTAGTAAATGCGGCAATGGTGTCCTCGCGCCTGGCACTCTTCGACAAAGCGGCGGAAATCACGCTGCATCCCACCGTAGGGGAAGTACTTGTAGAGCAGGAACGCCAGCTTCACGCCGACTTCTCCTGCGGCAGCACCGCGGTGAGCTTTGACCATACGTCTGTTGCGGAAATAGCAGTCATCATCGCCAGCGGATCGTCGGTATCTTCAGGCCCTACCGGCGACTGGATATGCACCTGGTGCTGACCGTAAGCCCCGATCAACGCGGTATCCGTTGGCCCGTACAATGACACCGTCGGGACATCCAGCGCGGCAGCGAGATGGCCGAGGCCAGTATCCACAGCAACCGCCCCATCCACCTCCAGCAGCATACTCGCCAGCCCCCGCAAGTCCAGGCGCGGCAACACCCGACCGGTGCCGGCGGCAGCGACGATCTGGGCCGCCCGGACTTTCTCTTCTTCGCTGCCCCAGGGCAACCACACAGGATAACCCGCGGCATCGGCTAACGTCAGCAGCTCGGCCCAGTGCGCCACCGGCCACAGCTTTTCTGCGCGGGCCGTGCCGTGAAAAAACATCAGGCCACGACAGCGCTTTTCACGTGTGCGGGCGAGGTTGGCCCGAACGCCATAGTCGCCCCGCTCGCTATCAATTGAGTACCCAAGGACGCTGGCAAACAAGCGCCGGGTGCGCTCCACCGCATGCATTTGCACCGGCACGCTGTACTTGTGGTGATAGGCGGTCGCCGCCAAACCTTCACGGGCGCTATGCTTGTCGAACCCGGCAATGGGCGTTTGCGCCAGCCGCGAGACAAAGGCGCTCTTGAGTAAGCCCTGTGCATCGATGACCAGATCGTAATGACGGCTGCGCAACTGCTGGCGGAAATTGCGCCACTCGGGGCCCGTAAAATTGCGCAGCGGACGTTTGCGCAAGCGTCGGAAGGCAATGGGCAAGGTTCGATTCACTGCCGGATGCCACGCGGGAATTTCCGCAAAGGCTTCTTCCACCACCCAGTCAAACTGAATGCCGGGAACCGCTCGGGCAGCATCCGTCACTGCGGGCAATGTATGAATCACATCCCCCAGCGACGACATCTTGACTATGAGAACTCGCATCAGGCCTAGGCAGGCTCCGCCAACAAAACGTCAAGTTTACCAGCAACCAAGCTGGCCGGCGTCTCACGCATGCAGCGATGATGGCCCAGCGGACACTCACGCTCAAAACAGGGGGCGCAATCAATGTCGCTGACCAGCGTTGCACTGTTGGGATTAAGTGGCGGTGTAAACCCCGGCGAGGTGGCCCCGTAAATCACCACCAGAGGGCGCCCGAGGGCAGCGGCAATGTGCATGAGCCCGGAGTCATTACTGACCACAGCATCGGCCAGGGATAACATATCTACCGCTTCGGCCAGCGCCGTGCGCCCGGCGAGGTCGAATATTGCCTCACTCTGGCCACAGGCCTCGGCTATCTCTGCGGTCACCACCTGGTCATTGGCGGATCCAAATAACACGATTTGCCAGTCACGATGCAGATACTGACGGGCGAGTTCAGCATAGTATTGTGCCGGCCAGCGCTTGGCCCCACCAAATTCGGCACCGGGACACAGGGCCAATAGGGGTTTGTCGTTGCGCAAGCTGAACTTCTGGCGCGACGCCTCTGCTTGAGCGCTGTCCACGGTGAGCTGCGGCGCGGGCAACGCGTCAGGCAAGGTTGCCGCGGCGTCGATACCCAGTGCGGCAAACTGCTGCACCATCAGCGGCAGCACCTCCTCGTCCAGTAAGCGCATATCGTTGAGTAGCCCGTAGCGCATTTCTCCGCGCCAGCCAGTGCGCCGGGGAATCCCGGCAAATGCGGGTACCAGGGCCGACTTCAGTGAGTTAGGCAAAATGATAGCCTGATCGTACTGCTCCTCACGCAGCGTCCTGCCCAGGTGCCAGCGCCGGCGCAGGCCAATTTCGCCGTGTCCCACCGGCAGATTGATCGCACGACGCACCTGGGGCATGCGCTCAAGAATCGGCTCGCTCCAGCCAGGCGCCATCACATCGATGATCACTCCGGGGCGGGTTTGCTCGAGCAGCCGGTACAGCACCTGCGACATCACCATGTCACCAACCCAGGACGGCCCTACGATGAGAATTTTTTCGCCGCTGCTCATGCCTTGCTTACTCCTTTGGGCAACTCACCAAATAATTCCTGCCAACAGCCCATGACCTGCGCTCGCTGCGCGGCAAACCACGCGGGGCTGGCTACGCCGGGGCGCTGCTGCAGGGCCAACTCGTGGGCGCAGCCGCGGTATTGCAAATAGGCTTCGGTCAGTGCCCGACAGTGGTCGGTTGCAAACAGCCCTGCGCGCTGCAACTCTTCGAGGATACGCACGTTGTCGGGCCAGGTCGCGAGCTGCGGATGTTTTGCAGCCCATGCCAGCACCGCATATTGGGCCATGAATTCTATATCGACAATGCCGCCACTGCCCTGCTTTAAATCGAATGCATCATCGCGCTCCACCGGTAACAGATGGTCGCGCATCTTGGCTCGCATATTGACCACTTCCTGCGCCACCGCTGCCGCATCCCTGGGCTGGCACAAGGTTTCACGACGGATTACGTCGATTCGTTCAGCGACCATCGCGTCACCGGCCACATAACGGGCCCGCACCAGAGCCTGGTGCTCCCACGTCCAGGCATTCGCCTGCTGGTACCTGGCAAAACCCTCGACGCTGGGTACCAGAGAGCCGGAGTTGCCGTCGGGACGCAGGCGCATATCAATCTCATAGAGCTTGCCCAGAGACATACGCGTTTCCATGATATGGATAATTCGTTGTCCCAGGCGCATATAGAAAACCGCATTATCGATACTGCGAGCCCCGTCAGTGGTGCCCTGGGGGGCGGCATCAAACACGAATACCAGGTCGAGATCTGAGCCATAACCCAGCTCCAGCCCACCCAACTTACCGTAACCGTAGATCGCAAAGCCATAGCCCGTGCTGTCCCGCGCGGGTTCTCCGTACTTGCGCGTCAGATCTGCCCAGGCAACAGCGATAACCTGCTCGAGGATAACCTCGGCGATCCAGGTGAGATTGTCGCTGACCTTCATCACCGGTAGCCGCTCCCCCAACTCGCTGGCAGCAACACGCAACACCTGCGCCGCCTTGAAGTAGCGCAAGGCATTCATCTGTGCTTCCAGATCGTCCGGTTTCAAACGAGCGACTTGCTGCTGCAACTGACTTTGCAGCTCAGCCTTGCAGGGGGCACTGTACAGGCTGGTGCGATCGAGAAATTCATCGAGCAAGACCGGGTGCTGGGCCATCTGTTCAGCAATCCACGGACTGGCACCACATAGCAGCGCCAGCTCCCGCAGTGCCGGCGGGTTTTCCAGCAACAGCACCAGATAAGCAGAGCGGCGCACCACGGCCGTCACCAGGTGCAGCACCCTGGCCAGGGCCAGATCGGGGTCATCGGTGTCAGCGCAGGCATGCACCATTTGGGGCATGAATTTCTCGAGTCGCTGGCGCCCCTCGGCCTGCGCAGCGGCAACACGCCGGGAAGCCCAAAACTCTTTCAGCAAAGCGACTGTGGCATCGAGCTGCTGGAAACCCAGCGCTGTCAGAGCCTCACCGCTAATGTCTTCTCCCCACAACTGACTGGCCTCGCCGGGGTTGTCCTGACCTTCATCCGGGTCGGCAATCAGCTGGTGAAAGTGCTGCGAAACCCGCGCTCTATGCGCATCGAGCGCCTGGCGGTACAACGACCAATCTGCAAACCCCATCACGCTGGCCATCGCCCCACGAGCCAATTCGTCCGTGGGCAACTCCTGGGTCTGCTTGTCCTGATAACCTTGAATAGCGTGTTCGCTATCACGCAGAAACAGATAGGCCTGGCGCAACTCAGTCGCCGCTTGCTCGGGTAGACAACCCAGGTGCACACACTCCTCGAGCGCAGCCAACAGCAAGCGCTGCTGTAAGCCCAGGTCGCGCCCTCCGCGAATCAATTGAAAACACTGGACGATAAATTCGATCTCGCGAATGCCGCCATGACCTAGTTTAACGTTGTCATGCAGGCCGCGACGGCGCACTTCTGCACTGATCATCTGCTTCATACTGCGCAGACTCTCAATGACGCCAAAGTCGACATAGCGGCGGTAAATAAAGGGCCGCAATGATGCCATCAACGCCTGCGCTCGCCCGGGATCGCCGACTATCGGCCGAGCCTTGATCAGGGCGTAGCGCTCCCAATCGCGGCCCTGCTCCTGATAGTAGGCCTCGAGAGCATTGAAGTTGTGGACCAGTGCGCCACTCTCGCCATAGGGACGCAAACGCATGTCGACCCGAAATACGAAGCCCTCGGGCGTGGTCTGGTCCAGCGCGGCGATGACCGCCTGCCCCAAACGAATAAAAAATTCCTCATTACTGAGATTGCGCTTTGCGCCGTCGGTATTCCCCGACTCGGGATAGGCGAAAATCAAATCGATATCGGAAGACAGGTTGAGTTCGCGTGCACCGAGCTTACCCATGGCCAGCACAATCAGCGATTGAGCGTCGCCGCTGTCGCGCCCAATAGGGCTGCCAAATCGTTGTTCTAATGCCCGATAACAATGCTTGACGGCCGCCGCTACACACACCTCCGCCAGTAGCGAGGTACTGCGCATTGTTTCGAAGGTGTCTGCCGCGCGCGTGAAGTCACGCCAGACAATACGCAACATGTGGCGCTGCCGGACCAGGCGCAACGTCAATCCAAGATCGTCAGAGGCCAGCAGTTCAGCATCCAACAAGCCGCGCAGCGCTGCTTCGTTCAGTGGCTGTTCAAATGCGCTGTTGCGCAACAGCTCTGCCAGCAACGCCGGCTTGCGTCGCACAAGCTCCGCAAAGAACGGGCTGCACGCTAGTACATGGAATAGCTGCTGAGCCAGTTCACCTTGCCTGGCGTAGTCGCCCAGGGCCTGAGCGGTACTCGTGTCGGCGCGTTCCAGTATGGCCTGCCATGCCCGCTTGGCGGACTCGGCAAGCACCGGCGGCAGACTCGGGTCAGGCATCCAGCACCGGCGCAACCCGCATCACTTCTTCGATCGTAGTTTCGCCGCGAGCCACCCGGGTCGCACCCGACAAACGCAGAGTACGCATGCCCTCGCGCATAGCCGCTTCACGAATGGCGCTGGTCTCCAGCTGGGAGTGAATCTGTTCCTGCACCCGGGGGCTGTTGACCAACACCTCGTAAATGCCCTTGCGGCCGGTGTAACCAGTGTTGCGGCAGGCCTTGCAACCCACCGGCCTGGCCACCTGGCGTGGCGGGGTAATCTTCCAGGGAGTGGNCAGCTGTTGCCAGGCACCCAGATCCACCGATTCCATAGTCTTACAGGCGGAGCACAGAATACGCACCAGCCGCTGCGACATGATGCCTCGCACGGTAGCCTTAACCAGATAGGCGGGGACACCGAGCTCAAGCAGTCGGGAGACAGAGCTGGGCGAATCATTGGTATGCAGGGTCGAAAGTACGAGATGGCCGGTGAGCGCTGCCTGCACGGCCATATTGGCCGTTTCCAGATCGCGGATCTCGCCCACCATGATAATGTCAGGGTCCTGGCGCATCAGCGCGCGCACGCCGGAGGAGAAATCCAGGTCGATACCGTGATTAACCTGCATCTGGTTAAACGCGTCCTCCACCATTTCGATGGGATCCTCGATGGTGCAGACATTCACTTCGCTGGTCGCCAGCTGCCGCAACGTGGAGTAGAGCGTGGTGGTCTTCCCTGAACCCGTCGGCCCCGTAACCAACACTATGCCATTGCCGCCGTCAGTCATCTGGTGCCAGCGCGCCAGGTCGTCTTCAGCCAGGCCCAATTGCTCGAAGCTTTTTTGCAGCACCTCGGGATCGAAAATCCGCATCACCAGCTTTTCACCGAAGGCGGTTGGCAATGTCGCCAGACGCAGCTCGACTTCACTGCCTTCAGGTGAGCGGGTTTTCAGGCGCCCATCCTGTGGCCGGCGTTTTTCGGCCACATCCATACGGCCCAGGATTTTGATGCGACTGGTAACCGCAGCGCACACCTGGTGCGGAAGCTCATACACACTGTGTAGCACGCCGTCGATGCGAAACCTGACATCGCCCTGCTCGCGCCGGGGCTCGATATGAATGTCGCTGGCGCGTTGCTCAAAGGCGTATTGAAGCAACCAGTCGACCACATTGACGATGTGCTGGTCGTTGGCGTCGGGCTCCTTCATGGAACCCAGTTCGAGCATTTGCTCCAGATTGGTGGTATTGGTGCGATTGTCGGAGCGGTCGCTGGCCTTGGCACTGCGCACAGAACCGGCCATGTTGTAAAACTCGACCGTGTGGCGGGCAATCGCCCGGGGGTCAGCCAGCACCCGGCGAATGGGCTTGCGCAGAACATGCTCGAGGTTACTTTCCCATGCGCGTATCCAGGGCTCGGCAGAGGCAATGACCACTTCATTGTCATTGACTTCCACCGCCAAAATCCGATGACGCTCAGCAAACGCCTGCGACATCACCTGGGCGATGGCGGAGACGTTAATCTTGAGCGGGTCGATATCGTACACCGCCTGATCGGTACGCTGTGACAGCCAGCCAAGCAGCGCATCCATATCCATTACCCGCCCCGGATTTGTCGCATCCTGCAGCTTCTGATCGGCCAGGTAGATCAGGGGGTGCACCTTGACCAGGGCATTGCCCGCAACCCGCTTAAGCTCGGCGTCGCCAAGGCGCCCCTCGCGGTGTAAATCCTGAGCCAGCGAGGTAAGATTCAAGCGCTGTTCGGCGAAGATGCCACCGTTGTCCATGGGCATTATGTCCTTTTCCCTGCGCAGCGCCCGGCGGGAAATCCAGCGCGCCGAGATGCGTTGTCGCGTTGCCGGCTATGCTAGCACAGGGGCCGGCTTTCGAGAGGTATCTCGCACCGGGAGAAATGAAATGTTACAGCGATAAGAACTTTTTATGACATTCGGCACTGTTGTGCATATACTGCGCGAAAGTTAGACACCCCATACTTTGGAGTCTCTCTATGGCCAGCGGCAGCCCTCTTGGCAATCTGTTCGGGCGTTCCCCGATCGGTCCCATTCAACAACACATGCAGGTGGCTACTGAAGCGGCCGAACATCTGCCCGAGCTGCTCGCAGCGACCGCCGATCAGGACTGGGACCGGGCCAAGGAAATTCACAAGGCCATTGCCGACGACGAGAAGACCGCCGACAAGCTCAAAAGCGACGTGCGCCGTCACTTGCCCAAGAGCCTGTTTCTGCCGGTGCCACGCTCAGATTTGCTACAGCTGGTCAGCATTCAGGATCAAGTGGCCAATACCGCCAAAGACTTCGCCAGCACCGTGATGGGCCGCGACCTGCGCTTTCCGGAGAAATTGTTCCCGGCGGTACTGGAGCTCACCAACACCAGTGTGGCCTGCTGTCAGCAGGCGCTCAAGGCCATCCAGGAACTGGACGAGTTGCTGGAGGTAGGTTTCACCGGTCGCGAGGTGAAGCGCGTGGAAGCCATGCTCAAGGAGCTCGACAAGCTGGAACGCCGCACCGACAAGCAGCAGTTCTCCCTGCGCCGCAAGCTATTCAAAATGGAACCCGATCTGCCGCCGGTAGACGTGATGTTTTACTATCGCGCCATGGCCCTGTTGGGAGAGCTCGCCGACGCCTCCGAAAAGGTCGGCGACCGACTGCAGATCCTGCTCGCCAAATAATCTACAGCAAACAATAATTTAGGTAACACGCAATGGAAATTATCGCAGAGTACGGCACGGTCTTTCTGATCATGGCCTGCATGTTTGGCTTCTTCATGGCCTGGGGAATCGGTGCCAATGACGTGGCCAATGCCATGGGCACCTCTGTCGGCTCACGCGCCCTCACGATTAAGCAGGCGATCTTTATCGCCATGATTTTCGAGTTCCTCGGGGCCTATTTGGCGGGTGGCGAGGTCACCTCGACGATACGTAAGGGCATTATTGATGCCGACGTAATGGCGGATGACCCGCAGCTAATGGTCTACGGGATGATGTCCGCGCTATTAGCTGCAGGTACCTGGCTGCTGGTCGCGAGTATGAAGGGCTGGCCAGTGTCCACCACCCATTCAATCGTGGGCGCCATCGTGGGCTTTGCAGCGGTGGGTATTTCGGCCGAATCTGTTCACTGGGACAAGGTCGGCAGCATTGTGGCTTCCTGGGTGGTATCACCCGTGCTCGCAGGTACGATTTCCTTCGGCCTGTTCATGAGTGTGAAGTGGCTCATTCTGGATACCGACGACCCCTTTAACCGCGCCAAGAAGTACATCCCCATCTACATGTGGATGGTCGGCTTCATGATCTCCATGGTCACCCTGCTCAAGGGCCTGAAACATGTTGGCCTTGATCTGGATCTGGGACTGGGCAGTAAGTTCGCCAATGCGCTGCCCGTATCGGCCGTGATCGGCCTGCTGGTTGCGGGTCTCGGCGCCCTGCTGCTGCGCAACATCAGCGACGACGAGGACCACGAGAATCGCTTTGGCAGCGTTGAAAGAGTCTTTGCCGTGCTGATGGTATTCACCGCCTGTGCCATGGCCTTCGCCCACGGGTCAAACGACGTGGCCAACGCGGTGGGTCCCCTCGCGGCTATTGCCAGCACCGTACAGTCAGGCGGCGAGATCGCTGCAAAATCCGCCATGCCCTGGTGGATTCTGCTGGTCGGCGCCGCGGGTATTGTCGTTGGCCTCGCCACCTATGGCTGGCGTGTTATCACCACCGTGGGTCGCAAGATCACCGAGCTCACCCCCAGCCGCGGTTTTGCCGCAGAGCTTGGCGCCGCCGCCACCGTGGTGCTTGCTTCGGCAACAGGCCTGCCCATCTCGACCACACACACGCTTGTGGGCGCGGTACTCGGTGTAGGTTTCGCCAGAGGCATTGCCGCGCTCAACCTGCGCGTGGTGGGCACCATCTTTATGTCCTGGATTATTACCCTGCCAGCCGGTGCCGGCTTGGCCATTCTGTTCTTCTTCATCTTCAAGGCCATGTTCGGCGCCTGATCGAAGATCGCTATTCCCGGTTGCCTGCGCGCACAGGCGACCGGGGTCTCATCCAATCTCCCACTCCGAGAGCCACAGCGTGCTTGGCCCTGAACTGTGCAAAATTGCCATTGGGTAATTAGCGCAGACTTCGGTAGTCTTGATTATTCGCCATTTATCAATGTGTTGGAGAGCATCGTGATCACGCCGGGCCGGGGCCATATCCGCTGGTTCAGGAATACCGCACCCTATATCAATATGCACCGGGGCAAGACCTTTGTGCTGATGTTGGGGGGCGAGGTCGCGCAACACGACAATTTTTCCAACATTATTCACGACATCGCCCTGCTCAAGAGCCTGGGCATCAACCTCGTACTCATCCATGGTGCCCGCCCGCAAATTGCCGCTCGCCTCGCCGCTGCAGATGTCGAGAGCGTTATGCACAAGAATATCCGGATCACTGACACCGCTGCGCTGGAACATGTCAAAGACGCCGCCGGCTCACTGCGGGCCCAGTTCGAAGCGTTGCTGTCCATGGGGCTGCCGAACTCGCCCATGCAGGGCGCGCGCATCCGGGTGTGCTCTGGCAATTTCGTCACCGCCCGCCCCATGGGCGTTGTCGACGGCGTAGATTTCCAGCACACGGGCAAAGTCCGGAGGATCGACGTCAGCGGCATTCATGACCAATTGAACGATGGCTCCATCGTGTTGTTATCGCCGCTGGGCTACTCGCCCACCGGCGAGATTTTCAGCCTGGCACTGGAGGATATTGCAGTGAACTGCGCGGCGGCCATCGGCGCGGACAAGCTGATTCTATTCGGGGCCGAGGCAGGCGTAACCAATCGCGACGGTGAGCTCATCCGCCAGCTGGCGGTCAGCGAACTGGAAAACCTGACGATCCAGGACACCGCGCAACGCACGCTGTTGCAGACGGCACAACTGGCCTGCAAGCAAGGTGTGCCGCGCTGTCAGATCATTAGCTACCAGGACGACTGCGCCCTGCTCGAAGAACTGTTTACGCACGACGGCAGCGGCACTCTGGTCGCCAATCTGGACTATGAACAGTCGCGTCAGGCGGACATTGAGGATGTGGGCGGCATTCTCGAACTGATCGAGCCGCTAGAGCAGCAGGGGATACTGTTAAAGCGCTCCCGAGAGCTACTGGAACAGGAAATCCACTGCTTCCAGCTGCTTGAGAGGGACAGCCGCATCATTGCCTGTGCAGCACTGTACCCGTTCCCGGACGAAAGCTGCGGTGAGATCGCCTGTGTGGTCACCCACCCCGATTATCGCGGCGGCCAGCGCGGCCAGCGATTGCTGCGCGAATTGGAGCAGGAGGCACGCAACCAGGGACTTAAGCGAGTCTTTGTGCTCAGTACCCAGACCGCCCACTGGTTTCTGGAACAGGGCTTCGCCGAGCACTCAAGGGATGAGCTGCCAGACCAGAAGCAGGCGCTGTACAACCTGCAGCGTAACTCCAAGGTTTTCTTCAAGGATTTGTAGGCATTCCTGGCGAGGGCACGGGGGAAAATATGAAAAGACGGGGCGCCGCCTCAGTAGTGACACCTATCGCCCTCGCCGCTCAACCCATACTGGCAGACACCGATACCTATGACCGGATCTGGGCCTATGAAACGCTGTATGCCTCCGAGAGCGGCGCTGTTCGCGAATTGGACCTCAGCGGGCGGTTGCAGGCCGATGCCTATCATTTCGACGCCGACGGAATACACGAAGACGATCTGCAGTGGCGGCGCTTCCGGTTTGGCTTCACCGCCCGATTCGCTGGTGACTGGATGGCGCAACTGGAGGGCGACTTCGACCTCAACGAATCTTCCGGCGATTGGTACAACCGCCTCACCGACGCTTATATCGGCTGGCAACCCGACAAGGCTCGCGACCTGCGTATTCTCAAGCACTCCGCCGGGTTCACGCTGGACGGCGCCACCTCCTCCAAAAAGCTGCTGACACTGCAACGCAGCAACCTGACCAATAACCTGTGGTTTACCGCCGAGTATTTCACCGGGGTCAGCATGAAGGGTACGCTCGACAACAACTGGGATTACCGGGTCGGCATTTTTTCCAGTGATGGCAATGACGAGTGGAGCAAACTCGATGCCGGCTATTTCACCCTGGCATCCGCAGGCTATAACTTCAGCGAACCACTGGGCCTTGAAAACGCTACCGTACGCTTCGACTATGTCTACAACCAGCGCGATCCCCAGGCCAATACCCGCGATTTTGGCAATGTGTACTCCCTGTCAGGGAAATTCGAAGATGGCGACTGGGGGCTGTGGACCGATCTGGCAGGAGGCAGTGGCTACTACGGACAACCTGACGTGACAGGCCTGAGCCTGATGCCTTTTTATAATATCAGCGACCTCACCCAGCTGATCTTCCGCTACACCTGGCTGGATAGCGATGGCGACAACGGCCTGCGCCTGGGCCGCTATGAAAACGCGGTGGTGGATGGCCGGGGCGACAGGTACAGCGAATACTATGCGGGCCTGAACCTGTTCTTCTACGGCCACAAACTCAAGTGGCAGACTGGCGTGCAATACGCTGAACTTGACGACAACGCCGACGACGGCGGCGCTTACGATGGCTGGGGCATTACCACCGGCCTGCGTATCTCCTGGTAGCGACGCCCCCGCAGCCCGCACCATTCGCGGGCAGCGGCCCTCATAACGTGCAAAATAGTAACCATTCTGGCGCAGTGCCCTTATTCGGTGCACTGAAGCCGTTTTTTATTGATAAATATCAATATGTTACAGCAAATATTTTATACTCCAGAGGTTGCTTTTACGTAACAATATGTGAATATTAGTAACAGTGCGGTAACGCACCATCACCATCGACCGACCAACCAAGGAGAACCACCATGAAATACCTGTTATCCATTCCCTTACTCCTGGCTGCGACCTACACCGCCGCCGCATGCCCAACCCTGCGTCCTGAAGACGCCCCCGTACCCGTAGACGGCATGACAGCCACACAAGTCGAAATGCAGGCCTCCCAGGATGCCGCCAACCAATACGTGGAAGAGATCCTGCTATTCCTCGAGTGCAACGCACATCGACTGCACGATTTGGAGCACAACTACTACGTTCACCAGGCGTTTACCGCCGCCGAGACCTACAACGCGGAACTCCAGGAATTTCGCGGTCGCGACACCGTGGCAGGACGCTGACAGCGCCACCTGCGGGGCACATAACATAACAGCCCCAGCTTCCACCCCACCCCGATACAAGCCTGCGCGTTTTTGCTATCCTCGCTGGCTGATTTTTTACCCAAACCGGCCACCGCCGTACAAACGGATAGCACCATGCCAGAACTTCGCTCCAAGACTTCCACCGGCGGCCGCAATATGGCCGGCGCCCGCGCCCTGTGGCGCGCCACCGGGATGAAAGACGGTGACTTCGAAAAGCCCATCATCGCCGTGGTCAACTCCTTCACCCAGTTTGTGCCGGGACACGTACACCTGAAAGACCTGGGACAGCTGGTGGCCCGGGAAATCGAAGCTGCCGGCGGTGTGGCCAAAGAATTCAATACTATTGCGGTCGATGACGGTATCGCGATGGGCCATGACGGCATGCTGTACAGCCTGCCCTCCCGCGACATCATCTCTGACTCCGTGGAATACATGGTCAACGCGCACTGTGCCGACGCCATGGTATGCATCTCCAACTGCGATAAGATCACCCCCGGAATGCTGAACGCCGCCATGCGTCTCAACATTCCCGTGGTCTTCGTCTCTGGCGGCCCCATGGAGGCGGGCAAGACCAAATTATCAGAGCACAAGCTGGATCTGGTCGACGCTATGGTGATCGCCGTTGACGACAGCGCCGACGATGAAACCGTCGCCGAATACGAGCGCTCCGCCTGCCCGACCTGCGGCTCCTGCTCGGGCATGTTCACCGCCAACTCCATGAACTGCCTCACCGAGGCGCTGGGCCTGTCACAGCCGGGCAATGGCTCAACCCTGGCCACCCACGCCGATCGCGAGCAGTTGTTTCTGCGCGCAGGCCGCCTCATCGTCGATTTGTGCAAACGCTACTACGAACAGGATGATGCGTCGGTACTGCCGCGCAACATCGGCAGCTTCAAGGCCTTTGAAAATGCCATGATGCTGGACATTGCCATGGGCGGTTCAACCAACACGATCCTGCACCTGCTGGCTGCGGCACAAGAGGCCGAACTGGACTTCACCATGGCGGACATCGACCGCCTGTCACGCAAGATTCCGCAGCTGTGCAAAGTGGCGCCCAACACGCCGCTTTATCACATGGAAGATGTGCACCGCGCCGGCGGCGTCATGGGCATTCTCGGCGAACTCGATCGCGCCGGACTGCTGCACACCGAGTGCCCCACCGTGCACAGCCCCACTATGGGCGCAGCGCTCGACAACTGGGACATCATGCGCACCGAGAACGAAGACGTGCGCCAGTTCTTCAAGGCGGGCCCTGCGGGCATCCCGACCCAGACAGCCTTCAGTCAGAGCACTCGCTGGCCGAGCCTGGATAACGACCGCACCGGCGGTTGTATCCGCTCTATCGAGAATGCATTCTCGCTGGAGGGCGGCCTGGCAGTGCTGTTCGGCAATATCGCCGAGGACGGCTGCGTCGTGAAGACCTCCGGCGTGGACGAATCAATTCTGGTTTTCTCCGGCCCCGCACACGTGTGCGAAAGTCAGGAAGCCGCCGTCGACGACATTCTCAACGACAAGGTCAAAGCCGGTGATGTGGTGGTAGTTCGCTACGAGGGACCTCGCGGCGGCCCGGGTATGCAGGAAATGCTCTACCCCACCAGCTACATCAAATCCAAAGGTCTGGGCAAAGCCTGCGCACTGCTCACGGACGGTCGCTTCTCCGGCGGCACCTCTGGCCTGTCGATTGGTCACGCTTCGCCGGAAGCGGCCGCAGGCGGCGCCATCGGTCTGGTGGAGAATGGTGACATCATCGAGATCAACATTCCCGAGCGCACGATCAATGTGAAACTCACCGACGAGGAACTCGACGCACGCCGCACCGCCATGGAAGCTCGCGGAGCCAAGGCCTGGCAACCCGTCGAAGTGCGCCCGCGAGCCGTCAGTGCGGCGCTCAAGGTGTACGCCAAAATGGCCACCAGTGCCGACAAGGGCGCGGTCAGGGATTTGTCCCAGCTGGATTAATCAAACACGCCGGTGGCTTGCGCCGCCGGCTATTTGCCCTGGGCAATCAGTGCCTGAATGTCGTCTCGAAAATCAGCGAGCTTGCGCCGCAAGCGCTGGTCCTGCTTGTCCGTACGCGTATTGGCCAGCGCTGCCAGCGCCGTATAAATAACGTCACTGTTGTGCTCGTAAACCGCCAGGTACTCCGGTGAAGCGTTGTCTTCACGCTCTGTCAGGGAATCGCGAACGGCCTGTTGCCAGCCTTCGTCGCGCTGCAGCATGTTTTCCAGGCGATCCAGCCAGAGGGCACGCTCCTGTAACCAATAGCTATCGGAACGCTGCATACGGTTGGCAGCCTGCTGCAGAATTGCACGCTGCTCCCTGTCCAGCCGGCCCATATAATCCTGGGCTGAATCCAGCAGATTCTCGTAGGCCTCCTCGTGGAACTCAGCGTCAGTGCGCGTCAGGTATTCCTCCTCGTACTCCACCTGCTTCTCGCGCAGCGAGGTAATGAACTCCCTCATCTGGTCATCGCTGAGGGCCTCGCCCAGCGCCAGCATCCACTCCAACCCCCGTGCCTCAATGCGCAGCCAGGCTGACTCGAAGGCATCTGCCGTTGCACTGATCTGCGCCGGCGCTACTTCGCCATCGAGATCGCGGGTAATTCCGTCAATGATATCGAGATAAGTGGGCAACTCATCGCGCCGGTGCCACTGCAGGAAGGGCCCCAACTCCTCCTTCAAGAGGGCTTTTTGAGGGCGTTCTAGGTCGACGTATTTACCGATGTACCAGGGAATGAAAAAGTCCAGGCGGTTATAGACAAAAGTGGTGCTGCTGCAGCCTTGCAGGAACAGCAGCAGGCAGGCAAGCAACCACAGGCGCCGGGAGATACTCATCGGACTACCAGGGCAGCGCATCGAGATCGACGTTGCCGCCGGTAATGACGACGCCCGCTCGCCGGCCCCGAAATCGCTCGGGGTGCTCCAACACGCCGGCAAAGCTCACCACGCCCGAGGGCTCTACAACCTGCTTGGTTCGTGTCCAAATGAGTTTCATCGCCTCGATAATCAGGGCATCCGGCACTGTCACAATGGTGTCTACATGCTTACGGATAATCTCGAAGTTCAGCTCACCCAGACTGGTGCGCAGACCATCGGCTATGGTGTTCACCGAAGCATTGCCCTGCAACTCGCCCAGCCCAAAGGAGCGAAACGCATCGTCAGCGCCCTCAGGCTCCACAGCAATCACTTCAATTTTTGGGTTGATATGTTTCGCGGCGATAGCGGTCCCTGCGAGCAGACCGCCGCCGCCCACCGGCACGGCGATGACATCCAGTTCAGCCACCTGCTGGAGTAACTCCATCGCCACTGTACCCTGGCCGGCGATAACACGGCTGTCCATAAAGGGATGCACCGCGTTCGCGCCAGTGTGCTCCAACACCAACTCGAGACCAGCGGCGCGAGCCTGCTGGGTTGGCTCGCACTCAATAATCAGACCGCCATAGGCAGCCACCGCATCTTTCTTCACCTGCGGCGCATTCGACGGCATGACAATATGGGCGGGAATGCCGCGCTGGGAAGCGGCCATGGCCAGGGCCGCGCCGTGATTACCGGAAGAGTGCGTGGCGACACCTCGCGCAGCCTCTTCATCGCTGAGCGACAACACCGCATTGAGCGCACCGCGCGCTTTGAATGCGCCCACGCGCTGCAGGTGTTCACATTTGAAAAACACCTCGGCACCGGCATGCTCATTGAGCAAATGGCTCTGCATCACAGGAGTCTGGTGTACCCCCCCGGCGATACGCGCTAGCGCAGCCTCGATGTCCTGATATTGCGGTGCGATCTGACCTGTCAATTCATGTACCTCTAACTTCAAGCTGCCAGCCGGTCTGGCGCCAGACAAAATAGCCCAACAAAAAATTGGCCTGCAGTAACAGTGAAAGACTCCACTCGAAGGCGTCCTCTACAGACTCATAATAGGCCTCGTCCCAGGCATCCAACCCGACGGTCAGCACACCCAGAAGCAGCAGTGTGCCACAGACTGCCCACATGAGGGACAGCAAACCCGGTTTGAGGCCAGCCGGTTGCAATATACGCAACTGAGCCAGCATCAGCAGCTGCGCGAGGTAGGTAAACGAGAAAAACAATACCGTGCCAACCCGGCGCTGTGTGCGCCAGGCATCGCCACGCTCGCCGAGCACGGTGACGTAAAGCACCAGGCCCATGCAGGCCAGCAGCCCTAGCGCCAGCATCAAGAGATTGATCAGGCCGGGGGTTCCGCGATGGCGGTGCAGGCTTGCCAGCCAGGCGTGATTGAGCCACCAGTACGCCATCAGGATCACCGCGGCAGGCAGCATTGTTGCTCGAAACAGGTAACTGGCCGGCGGCTTGCGCCCGGTAGCGCTAATGGAAGTACAGCTGTCCAGATAGGGGTTACACCATTCCACCAGGCCGTGGCTGGCGGCCACGACATAAGTGAGCTGGACGGCAAAGAACGGCACCAGGGCCGCCAGCAGGGCGACAATGCGGACATTCATGGTGTGAGTTTAGCGAGCGAAACGGGGCATCGCTATGGTACTGTCTGCCCTTTCACCCAGAGACCCCCACCTTGCTAGAGACGCTCAATACCTGGTCGGCCAATTTCGCCAACGCAGTGTGGGGTACGCCCACGGTCATCCTGCTGCTGGGCGGCGGTCTGTTTTTCGCTATTTATTCGGGCTTCAGNCCCTACCGCCACTTCGGCCATGCCATCGGTATCATGCTGGGCAAGCACGAAACGCCGGACAGCCCTGGCGAGCTCAGCCACCGCCAGGCCCTCGCGGCCGCCCTGGCCGCCACCATGGGCCTGGGCAACATCTCGGGCGTGGCCCTGGCGATCGTAGCCGGCGGCCCCGGCGCCGTATTCTGGATGTGGATGTCAGCCCTGGTGGGCGTGGCCACCAAATTCTTCACCTGCACTCTGGGCGTGATGTACCGGGGCGAGGACAGCCTGGGTAATCTGCAGGGCGGTCCGCAATATGTCATTCGCGAAGCCATGCCAAAGGCGTTTTTTCCGCTGGCCATTCTGTTTTCGGTCATGGGTCTGATCGGCACTCTGCCCATGTTCCAGGCCAACCAGCTGACAGCCCTGATCAAGCAGAATATCGAGATTAGCGGCGACCCGATGGCGGTTAATCTGGGTATTGGCATCGCCATGGCGGTGATTGTCGGCATCGTCGTTTTTGGCGGGCTGCAACGTGTCGCAAAGGTGGCCGTGGCGTTACTGCCGCTCATGGTGTTGACCTACCTGAGCATGACCGCCTACATGATTCTGACCAACCTGCCCGAGGTCCCTGCCATACTCGGCCTAATTGTGACCGAAGCCTTTAACCCTCAGGCGGTTGGCGGAGGTTTTCTCGGGGTGGTGTTAATCGGCGTGAGCCGCGGCGTGTTTTCCAATGAGGCGGGCCTTGGCACGGAGGTCATGGCCCACGGTGCTGCGCGCACCAATGAACCCGTTCGCGAAGGCCTGGTTGCCATGCTTGGGCCGGTGGCGGACACGTTGATTGTCTGCACGTGCACGGCCATCGTGATTCTGCTGGCAGGCAACTGGCAGAACCCCGGGGACTTGTCAGGCGTCACCCTTACGGCCAATGCCTTTGCCACACAGCTGGGCACGCCGGGTATGCTGGCCTTGACCCTGGTGACACTGATACTCAGCAGCACCACCATGTTTGCCTGCTGGTATTACGGTGCGAAATGCTTTGGGTTTCTGGCGGGGGCTCACGTCCAGCATCACTACCGCTGGTTCTTTCTGGCGACCATTGTGTTCGGCGCCGCCGTCAGCATTGATGTGGTGTTCAACCTGATTTCAGGGTCCTACGCGATTATGGCCATACCCACCATGGTATCGACCCTTTACCTGGCCCCGAAAGTGAAAGCGGCGGCGGCAGATTACTTCCATCGCCACCCCTATTAAACGCCTCAGGCAGCTGCTTCGGCGTCGCGCTCGGCGGACTTGTTGATGGCGCGCAGAATGCCGTCCAGAGAGGCCTGCACAATATCGTGGCTGCGGCCCACACCGCAGTAGCGCTCCCCTTCGATGTTGAGCTGGATGTAGCACACCGCCTCGGCATCTGCACTCTGGCTGAGAGCGTGCTCGGAATACTCCACCAGCACTATCTGCTTGCCGGTAAATGTTTCCATGGCGTCGACAAATGACGCCACCACACCGTTGCCTGTACCGGTAATGGTTTCCTGAGCACCACCGCGGCTGAGCTCGGCCTGCAGTTTGTCGACCTGGTCTTCGCGGCTCACGTTGTAGTTGCCCAACTGCCAACGGCCTTCGCCATTGAGATAAGTCTTCTGGAACAGATCGAAGATCGCCTCGGAACCCACTTCGGACTCTGACGCCTCGGCATGGGCCTGGACAGTACCGGAGAAGTCCACGGACAACCAACGCGGTAACTCGTAACCGTAGTCCCGCTGCAGCACATAGGCGATACCGCCTTTGCCCGACTGGCTATTGATACGAATGACTTCCTGGTAGGAGCGGCCAATGTCCGCCGGATCAATTGGCAAATAAGCCACCTCCCAGTGATCGCGACCGTCCTGCTGGGCGAGACATTTCTTGATCGCATCCTGGTGGCTTCCAGAGAACGCAGTGAACACGAGCTCGCCTGCCCACGGGTGGCGTGGGTGTACCGGCAACTGGGTGCACTCTTTCACGGTCTGAATAATTTCATCCATGTTGGCCAAATTCAGTTTCGGATCGACGCCCTGGCTGTACAGGTTCATGGCCATGGTGACCACGTCCATATTGCCGGTGCGCTCGCCATTACCCATGAGCGTGCCCTCGACACGGTCGGCACCCGCCATTACACCGAGCTCGGCAGCAGCGACGCCACAGCCGCGATCGTTGTGGGTATGCAGCGAAATCAGCAGGCTATCGCGGCGCGCAACATTGTCACAGAACCACTCGATCTGGTCGGCATAGACATTGGGTGTACTCATCTCCACGGTGGCCGGGAGATTAATAATGACCGGCTTCTCCGGCGTGGGCTGCCACACCTCGGTAACGGCGTTGCAAACCTCTACCGCAAAATCAATCTCTGTGCCGGTGAAGCTCTCCGGTGAGTACTCAAACACCCACTCTGTTTCAGGGTGCTTGTCCGCACAGGCCTGCACCAGTTTCGCGCCATTAACGGCAATGTCGATAATGCCCTGGCGATCGAGGCCAAACACCTGTTCGCGCTGTACCGTAGAGGTGGAGTTATACACATGCACTACGGCGCGACGCGCGCCCTTAAGCGCTTCAAAGGTTTTCTCGATCAGCTCCTGGCGGGCCTGTACCAATACCTGGATGGTCACATCCTCGGGAATACGATTGTTGTCGATGAGCTCGCGCACAAAGTCATAATCGTGACTGGAGGCCGAGGGGAATCCCACTTCAATTTCCTTGAAGCCCACCTTTACCAGTTGATCCCAGAGCCGGGATTTCTGGCGCGCCGTCATGGGCTCGATCAACGCCTGGTTACCGTCGCGCAAGTCCACGCTACACCATAGCGGAGCCGCCTCAATCACCTGGTCTGGCCAACGCCGATCGGGCTTGACAATCGGTTGAAACGGCTTGTACTTGCTGTGATCGAAACTGCTCATGGGGTTCACCTGTTATCAATAAAGTGGCTGCACCTGCGGCGCGGGCTCTCGTGAAGCGTTGCGCACGGCCCGCCCCAGGGTAAGGGGCGCGCCGCTGACACAGGTGATGTGTCAGCCAGGCGCAAAGTATAGTAGTTCGCGAAGGGTGATTGATTGCCAATAACGCGCTGTTATGGTCATATAACGCCATTATTCTCTACTATTTACCCCATAAGTAGAGACAAATGCCACGTTAACGTGACATTGTGACTTATTACCATCACGGAGCCCACGCTGTGAAACTCGACCGCACCGACCGCAAGATTCTCGATGCCATGCAGCGCAATGGCCGCATCACCAACCTCGAGCTCGCAGACCTCGTGAATCTCTCCCCCACCCCCTGTTCGCGCCGGGTAAAGCGGCTCGAGGAGTCAGGCCTGATCGAGCGGCACGTCAGCCTGCTCAACCAATCCATGCTCGGGCTGAAACTCACCGCCTATATCGGCATCAGCATGGACCGCCACACCCCGGACCGGTTCGAAGCATTTGAAGCGCAGGTGGCCGAATACCCGGAGGTCATGGAATGCTCCGTGGTTACCGGGCAGTCCTCGGACTACCTACTCCGGGCCGTCGTGCCCGACATGGAGTATTACGAGAAATTCCTCCTCGGCCGGCTCACCCGCATACCCGGTGTCACCGGGGTACACTCCAGCTTCGAGTTGCGCAAAGTCGTCAGGCGCACCGAGTTGCCGCTGGAGCACATCGACGACGAGACCGAGTTCAAGCGTTAAAACAGGGCAGTGAAGCTGGCCCCACCGGGCCTTGTGGCGCCCTTGCGCGCCGCGCAACATGTTCGCCTGAATAATTGCTCAATGAGGAACCCCAGGGCATGGAAACACAAGGTAAAGTCGCCATTGTCACCGGTGGTGCCAGTGGCATGGGCCAGATTTTCGCCCGCCGCCTGGCTGCAGGTGGCGCCAAGGTCGCGATCTTCGACGTCAACCAGGCCGGGCTCGATGCCACCGCCGCTGAATCGGATAATCTGACCGCGTTCCGCTGCGATATCTCCAGTCTGGAAGATGTGGAGACCAAGGTCGGCCAGGTCGCCGAACAACTGGGACCTGTCGATATTCTGGTTCATGCGGCAGCGTTGATGCCGGCCCACCTGCTGTCTGAGCACACCCACCCGGACATGGAGCGCCTGTTCCGTATCAACTATTTTGGCACCACCTATATGAACCGGGCTGTACTGCCCTCAATGACCGAACGCGGTACCGGTCGCATTCTGAACTTTGGCTCCATCGCCGGCATTGCCCTGGTACCGAAAATGGGCGCCTACTGCGCCACCAAGGCCGCCGTTAACGCCTATACCGAAGTGCTGCAGAACGAGATTCGCAACACTGGGGTGCGCGCTCACCTCATCTGCCCTCCCGCGGTAAATACTCCGCTGGTAGATCAGACCATCGATACCGACTCCCCCGGGAGCATTATCGAATCCAAGGAAAAAGGCCGCCTTGCTGATCCGGAGAAGATTGTCGACGCGATCTTCAAGGGTGTGGCCAAGGACAAGGACATCATCTATCCCAGCGAGGCCAAGTTCCTCTACTACTGGCGCGCCCTGGCGCCCAAACTGTGGTGGAAGACGGTGATGAACTTCGAAAAGTAGTTTTGCCAACGGGGGAGTGCTGGGCTAACCTCCCTCGCCCATGAGCGCCCGACACCTAAGTACCGACTCCCCCTGGCTGCTGGGCCTGCTCGCAGCCATCGTGGCGCTGGGCCCACTCAGCGTGGATATGTACCTGCCCGCCATGCCCAGCATGATGCGCGCTCTCGGTACAGACATCAGCGCCATGCACCTGAGCATCAGCACCTATCTGGCGGGCTATGCCATTTTCCACCTGGCCTGTGGCCCTCTGGCAGACCGCTTTGGCCGCAAGCCGATTCTCACCGCCGGTACTGCTCTGTTCGTTGTCGCCTGCCTCGGTTGTGCTCAGTCAGACACCGTCGGCGAACTGCTGATCTACCGCTTTTTACAGGGCGTGGGCGCCTGTGTTGGCCCAACGCTCGCGCGCACGGTGACCCGGGACCTATTCGGACCACGCCGCGCCGCCCGGGCGCTGTCACTGATCGCCATGCTCATGGCGCTGGGCCCGGCCATCGCACCGCTACTGGGTGGCTTTCTGTTGCTGGTGCTGCCCTGGCCCATCATTTTTATCGTTCTCGCAGCTTATGCGCTGGCCATGATTGTATTGCTGCAGACCTTCCTGCCTGAATCACTGCCAGAGCAGCAAAGCCTGCATCCGCTGAATATTCTGGGTAACTACGGCCAGCTTTGCATGGATGTTCGCTTCATGTCTGTGGTGCTGGCCAGTGGCCTGGTGTACGCCGGCTTGATGGCCTATTTGTCGTCGTCCAGCTATGTGTACATGGAACTGCTCGGCGTGCCGGTCCAGTATTTCGGATTTATCTTCCTCACCACAGTGGTAGGCTATATGGGCGGCAGTGGCCTCAGCGCCCGCCTCGCCAGCCGCCTGGACTCACACCAGATGCTAATGCGTGGCGCCACCTTGTGCACCGCAGCCGCCGGCCTGATGTGGCTGGGTGGAAGCCTGCGTCCCGACAGCGTGGCGGTACTGATGCTACCCATGGCCATTTATGCGGTGGGCATGGGCCTGGTGTATCCCCATGCCCTCGCTATTGCCCTCGCGCCCTACCCGCACATGGCCGGCACCGCGTCGTCACTCCTGGGCTTTATCCAGATGGGGTTGTCGGGCCTGTCAGCGGCACTGGTTGGCCAGGTCCTGACCGACAGTGCCCAGCCAATGCTCATGGCCATGTTCGGCTGCACTTTTGCCTGCCTGGTACTGAGCCGGGTGGTCGCGCGCGACGCCTGACCCTCCCAATGGGCTGTGGCATACTTTGCGCTCTGCTTTCTGGAGGTAAACCGTGCTCACCGCCCCCGACGTCACCCAACTTATTGGCAATACACCACTGCTGCATCTGCGCCAGGTTTCCGAACAAACCGGCTGCACCATCCTGGGCAAAGCCGAATTCCTGAATCCGGGAGGTTCGGTCAAGGACCGCACGGCCCTGGGGATTATTCGCGCCGCTGAGAAAGCTGGCGATCTCCAGCCCGGCGGACGGATTGTGGAAGGAACCGCCGGCAACACCGGTATCGGCCTGACCCTGGTGGCCAATGCGCTGGGCTATAAGAGCACGGTGGTCATGCCCATTACCCAATCCAAGGAAAAGATCGACTCCCTGGAATTGCTCGGGGCCGACCTCCACCTCGTGCCCGCCGCCTCCTATGACGACGATAAACACTACGTGCACACCGCCGCTCGCCTGGCTGACAAGCTGGCCGGCAAGGAAGAGCACGGCGCCATCTGGGCGCGCCAGTTCGACAACCCCGCCAATATGGCTATCCACGAAGCAACCACCGGCCAGGAGATCTGGACCCAAACCGAGGGCAGGGTCGACGGCTTCGTGTGCAGCGTGGGCACCGGCGGCACCCTGGCAGGCGTCTCCAGCGCTTTGAAATCACACAACCCAGGGGTGGCTATCGGCATCGTCGACCCCTGCGGTGCGTCCCTGTACAACCACTTTGCCAAAGGCCGGCTGGAGAAATCCGAAGGCAACTCGATTATCGAAGGGATTGGTATCAACCACATCACCGATAACCTAGCCGCCGCCCAGGTCGACCACGCCTACCACATCAGAGATGAGGACGCCCTGCCCTACGCATACAACCTGTTGCAGCACGAGGGATTGTGCCTGGGGGGCTCGTCGGCAATTAACATTGCCGGCGCTGTGAAGCTGGCCGAAGAACTCGGCCCCGGCCACACTATTGTCACCATTCTGTGCGACTACGGCACGCGCTATCAGAGCAAGCTGTTTAATCCCGTGTACCTGGAAAACAAAGGCCTGCCCGTACCAGAGTGGTTGCAGATATAGCCCATGACGCCGGGTGCGGCCCCCGGCAGTAATCGCCACCCATAAAAAACCCGGCACTTGCCGGGTTTTTATTACCACTGTCAGTGCGATCAGGAGCCGCTGGCGGCGCGCTCTTTCTCGACCAGGTAATCAACCACTTTCAGCATGTTGGCATTGCTGCCGGCTGTGCGAGCGGAGATCAGGTATTTGCCGGCCACCATCATTGACGGCGTGCCAGAGACCTTGGCACCGCGGGCAGTGGACGCGGCCTGGCGCACCTGGCTGTTAATACCGAAGGAGCTGAAGGCCTTGTTAAAGTCGTCGGCGGAAACACCGTTGGCCACAAACAAGTCGGCAATTTCAGCTTCGCTGGCCAAGCGCTTGCGATCGACATTCATGGCCTGGAAGATCATCGGGTGCATGGTCTCACCGACGCCAAGTGCTTCGGCTGTGTAGTAAGCTTTCGCGTGCAGTTCCATGGAACCACCCCACTGGGCGGGGATTCCGCGGAAGCCCACGTCGTCGGCCATGGTTTTCTTCCACTGACCAATCATCGGCTCGAACGTGTAGCAGTGACCGCAGCCGTACCAGAAGAATTCAGCGACTTCGATTTTGCCGGGCGTGGCGGTGCGAATCGCGGGCTCAATCAGGGTGTAGTGCTTGCCCTCTTCCCAGTTTTCCTGGGCACAGGCCAGCAGCGGCGCCATCATCAGAGTGAGCAGCAGTGCAGCGCGTTTAAACATAGTGATCTCCTTATTCGTTGACCTGTTATGACAGGCATCCCGACGGGGCGTTCGCCGGAAAACAAAAAAAGGTGGCAAATTGCCACCTTTTCTCAATTCACGGCGCTTACTTGAGACCGGAAATGTAGCTGGATACCGCTTCGATTTCCTTGTCGGACAAACCGAAGGCTGTGGTGCGCATGATCTTGGTTTCGCCGTCGTTAGTACGACCGGAATCATCTTCGTAACCAAGACGATACGCCTTCAGCTGTGCGGCAATGTAGTCAGCGTGCTGGCCTGCCAGCGCGGGGAAGCCCGCGGGCGCATTACCCTTGCCGTTGGGCGAGTGGCATGCGGTACAGGCGGCAACATTCCGTTCGGCAACACCGGAACGGTAAACCTTTGCGCCCAGTGCAATCAGCTCAGGATCAGCCTGGCCGCCGGAGCGGGGCTGGCTGGCGTAGAACGCGGCGATGTCGGCCAGCTCCTGATCAGACTTGTCGTCGACCTGGCCCACCATGGTGGGAATCGGACGAGCGCCATCGCGAATATCTTTCAACTGCTTCAACAGGTACTTCTCACCCAAGCCCGCAAGCTTGGGGAACGTCGCTGCAGCACTATTACCGTCGGCACCGTGACAGGCGGCGCACATGGTGGTCATGTCCTTACCCGCGGCGGCATCGCCACTCTGGGCGGAGGCTACTTGAGTCCAGCCCAGGATCAGGCTGGCCAGGATTACTACTTTCTTCATGTTCATTCCAGTGTGAGTCTATTTGTGCCTGCTTATTGTGCGGGCTTGGCCATGTACTCGATCAGCGCCTTGTAATCTTCATCGGAGCAGTCGAAGCACATACCTTTGGGGGGCATTGCGTTCAGGCCAGTGCCAACCGAGGCCACCAGTACATCCATACCCTTGGCCAGACGGGGCTCCCAGGCCGCCGCATCACCCGTCTTGGGCGCGTTCGCGGCGCCCGTCGCGTGGCATACGGCACAACTCTTATTGTACTTGTCCATATCGACATCGGCGTAAGCACCAGTGGCACAGACCATAAGGGCAGCGGCAAAAAACTTTTTCATGAGATACCTCGCATTTGGTTCCGGTGCTGAGCTGGCACCGCAAGCTTTTAATAACAGGCGAAAAAAGCTGTGGCATTATATACGAGATACCCACACCGACAAAGGCAATACCGCACAATGACTGACCCGGACCCAATCGACGCTCCGAAGGCCCCGGACTACCGCCAGGCTCAGTTCCTGACCAGTGCGGCCAAACTGCACCAGTGCCCGGAAGACGAGGGCTGGGAAGTGGCGTTCGCGGGCCGTTCAAATGCAGGAAAATCCAGTGCAATCAATAGCTTAACGAACAACAAGAAGCTCGCCAAAACCTCCAAGACTCCGGGCCGCACCCAGCTAATCAATTTCTTCGAGCTCACCCCCGACCAGCGCCTGGTCGACCTGCCTGGTTACGGTTTTGCCAAGGTTCCTGTCGCGGTTAAGAAGGAATGGACCAAGCAACTGGAGAGCTACCTGGCCAAGCGCCAGTCCCTGCGCGGCATGATTTTGCTCATGGACGTCCGCCACCCGCTACAGCCTTTCGACCAGCAAATGCTCGACTGGGCCCTCGCCGCCCAGATGCCGGTACACATTCTGCTCACCAAAGCCGACAAACTCAAAAAGGGTCCGGCCAACAACAGCCTGCTCTCGGTGCGTAAGCAGCTCAAGGAGCACGAGGAGCTGGTCAGCGTGCAATTGTTCTCGGCGCTGAAGCATACGGGCCATGAGGAGTTGCGGGCGGTCCTCGATCACTGGCTCACCGATATGGGAATCTTTGAGGACGACGAGATCGAGTCTGTTTGAGGCTGGGTTTCGGTAGTGGTTTCGACTAGCAAGGATTGCGGGGAAATAACTTCCACCTGAAAAGCGCTACAAGCACATCCATGTGGTCGCTTCAGCGTCCGGCATCCATGCCTCCCGACGATTTTCAGGCGAAAGTTATTTCCCCACAATCCGTCCCGGCACCCAGATCAAGCAGCTTTGGTTGCTCACATTCCCACCCAGCATACAGACAATTGGTCCACCAGCGCCAAGCCGCTTAAGTATCTTGCAACACAAACGGGGGTGGCGCTCGGTTATGCCCATTGGAGATCGTCGGGAGCCACGGATGGCCTTGCAGCGGTCTCCAATGGGCATAAGCGAGTGTCACACCGACGGGTATAGCCAACCTAAAAACTGAAGGACAAAAAAACCCGGTTGCCTCCAGGGGAAGAGGCGACCGGGACACCTAGCGTCTCTGGGGAAAGAGACTTTGCTCGCGAAGAGTCTTGGGGAAACTCTTCGTAGGGATGTAGCACTTGCTACGGAAAGTAAGACCGGGCAGATTGGCAGGAGTTCAGTCACCGGAAGAAAATTTTTCGCTTTATGGCCACAACCATCTTTCTGCTCATCGTCGCCGCCGGTTTCGGCCTGTTTCTGTACCAGACCTTCTGGCGCGACAAGCTCATTCGCAGACGGCCTTTCGCGCCCGAATGGCGCGCTATTCTTGTGAAGAATGTGCCCGTTTATCAAGCGCTTGAGCCCCGCGAGCAAACCCGCCTGGAAGAACTTATCCAGCTCTTTCTGGCCAAGAAAGATTTCTACGGCTGCGGCGGTCTGGAGATGACCGACGAGATCCGCCTGACGATAGCCGGTCAGGCCTGCCTGCTGTTGGTGGGCCGCGGCTGGCAGGTTTACCCCGGTTTAATGTCCGTGCTCGTGTATCCCAGCGCGTTTGTGGCACAGCGCGAGCAGCGACAGGAAGACGGCACCGTCAGCCACGGCGACCACCATCTGCTCGGCGAGTCCTGGTCCAACGGCAAGGTGATTCTGTCCTGGGATGATGTGACGTCCGGCGGACGGGACTTTCACGATGGCCACAACGTGGTACTGCACGAATTTGCCCACCAGCTGGACGGTCTTTCCGGCGCCACCAATGGCGCACCGCCCCTCGGGGGCAGCGGCCACGAGACCTGGGCTCAGGTGTTCAGCGATAACTACGAGGATTTGCAGGCCAGGGCGGCGCAGGGGCTGCCGACCGTGCTCGACCGCTATGGCACTACCAACCCCGCTGAGTTTTTTGCGGTCGCCACCGAGGCTTTCTACGAGCGCCCGTCGGCGCTGGAACGGGTCAGGCCCGATCTCTATACCGAGTTGCAGCGCTACTACCGGATCGATCCCAAACGGTGGGAGCGGGAGTATGAGCCACCGCCGCGTCAGGCACCCGCAACGCCGTGGCCCAACAAATGCGATTAGTGGGCTTCGCCCCAGTTATCGCCGCCGCCCGCCTCTACCAGCAGCGGTACGGAGAGCTCTGCGGCGCCAGACATGAGGCTGCACAGCTCTGTGCAGACACTTTCGACCTGACTCTCTGCTACTTCCAGCACCAGTTCATCGTGTACCTGCATGATCATGCGCGCATCGGCGGCGCCCTGCCCCAACCATTGGTCGACCGATAGCATCGCTTTTTTGATGATATCTGCTGCGGTGCCCTGCATAGGCGCGTTAATCGCGGTGCGTTCAGCCGCCTGGGCGCGCATTTTGTTGCGGGCGTTGATCTCTGGCAGGTACAGGCGGCGGCCAAACAAGGTTTCCACGTAGCCCTGCTCGCGGGCCACTTCCCTGGTGCGGTCCATGTAATCGGCGACGCCCGGATAACGCTCGAAATAGCGGTCGATATACTGCTGGGCCTCGTTGCGACCCAAGTGCAGTTGCTTGGCCAGTCCAAAAGCGGACATACCGTAGATCAGTCCAAAGTTAATCGCTTTGGCCTTGCGGCGCTGCTCGCCCGACACCGCATCCAGCTCAACTTCAAACACCTCCGAGGCCGTTGCCCGGTGCACGTCCTGCCCATCCTGGAAGGCTTTCAGCAGCCCCGGATCGTCAGACAGGTGGGCCATGATGCGCAGTTCAATCTGGGAGTAATCCGCCGCCACCACCTTGTAGCCTTCGGGGGCAATGAACGCCTGGCGGATACGCCTGCCCTCCTCCGTGCGAATCGGAATGTTCTGCAGGTTGGGGTCTGAAGACGACAGCCGGCCGGTGGCGGCCACTGCCTGGTGGTAAGAGGTATGCACCCTGCCCGTGGCCGGGTCGACCATCTCCGGCAGTTTGTCGGTGTAGGTGGATTTCAGCTTGCTGAGACTACGGTATTCCAGCAGCAGCTTGGGCAGCGGGTAATCCAGGGCCAGCTCGACCAGCACTTCCTCCGCTGTAGACGGCGCGCCCTTGGGCGTTTTCTTTATGACCGGCAACTCGAGCTTTTCAAACAGGATCTCACCCAGCTGCTTGGGCGAACCGAGATTGAATTCCTGCCCTGCCAGGCCGTAGGCCTCAGTTTTCAGCTCTTGCAAACGCGCGCCCAGTTCACTGCTTTGCCGGTGCAACATGTCTGATGACAACAGCGCTCCCTGGCGCTCAATACGCGACAGCACCGGCACCAGCGGCAGTTCTATGTCCTTGAATACCGGCACCAGGCTGGCCTGCTCTTCGAGCTTGGGCCACAGGGCCTGGTGCAGGCGCAGGGTGATATCGGCGTCTTCGGCGGCGTAGGGACCGGCCTCTTCCACCTTGATCTGATTAAAGGTCAACTGCTTGGCGCCCTTCCCTGCAATGTCCTCAAACTTGATGGTTTTCTGGCCCAGGTATTTGAGCGCCAGGCTGTCCATATCGTGGCGGGTTGCCGTGGAATCCAGCACATAAGATTCGAGCATGGTGTCGTAGGCAATACCGCGCAGTTCGATATCGTGGTTGGCGAGCACATTGGCGTCGTATTTGAGGTTCTGGCCGACCTTGGCCACCGCGGGGTCTTCCAGCAGGGGCTTCAGCTGCGCGAGTACAGCGTCGCGATCCAACTGCTCGGGCGCCCCGAGGTAATCGTGCGCCAGGGGCACGTAGGCCGCTCTGCCCGCGTCGACCGCAAATGATACACCGACGATGCGCGCCTCCATGTAGTCGAGGCTCGTAGTCTCGGTATCAAAGGCAAACAGCTCGGCGCTGCGCAATTGCGACAGCCACTCATCCAGCACGGCCTGGTCGGTGACAACGTTGTAGTCCACCTCAATCTGCTCAACAACCGGCGCAGGGGCTTCGCCCTCCCCCAGTAATTCATCGAGCCAGCCCCGGAATTCCAGCTTGGTAAACCACTCCACCAGCGCTTCCTTGTCAGGCTCGCCATTGGTTAGCTCTTCAGGGCCCTGCTCCATAGCAACATCAGTCTTGATGGTGGCCAGTTCATAGGACATAAAAGCGTTGTCGCGCTCCGCCTCGAGTTTGGCGCCCATGGTTTTGGCGCCGCGGAAAGACAATTCAGCGACCTTATCCAGAGAGGCGTATATTGACTCCAGGCTGCCCAGGCCCTGCAACAAACCCAGCGCGGTTTTCTCGCCCACACCTGGCACGCCGGGGATGTTGTCGACCTTGTCGCCCATCAGGGCCAGAAAATCGATGATCAACTCGGGCGGAATACCGAATTTTTTCTCTACGCCCGACTCGTCCATTACCGTTTCGGTCATGGTGTTGACCAGGGTGACGTGCTTGTCCACCAGCTGGGCCATGTCCTTGTCACCGGTAGAGATGACCACATCGCGGCCCTGCTCGCTGGCCTGGCGCGCCAGTGTGCCGATGACATCATCGGCTTCAACGCCCTCCACGCACAGGAATGGCAGGCCCATGGCTTTAACCACGGCGTGAATAGGCTCGATCTGTTCGCGCAGTTCATCCGGCATGGGCGGCCGGTTGGCCTTGTACTCAGGGTACATGTCGCTGCGGAAAGTTTTGCCCTTGGCATCAAAAATCGCGACCACCGGCGAGTCAGGGTAATCCACCAGCAGGCGCCGCATCATGCTGATGACGCCGCGCACCGCGCCGGTGTTAAGCCCGGCAGAGGTAGTAAGCATGGGCAGGGCGTGAAACGCCCGGAATACATAGGACGAGCCGTCGACAAGAACAATAGGGGGCTTGTTAGCCATAATGGAACTCTCTATTAGTAATCCCAGTGCACTCGTGCCGAGCGGTAGGTGACTTTCATCTTGGCCTGATCCAGCGGTGCTTTGAAGAAGCCGTGGTAATCGCCTTTCGGATTTATAAGTACCACATTGGAACTATGATCGACGAGATAGTTCTCGTCCTGCCCGGGCACCTTGCGGAACGGCGTGTTCAGCGCGGTAGCAAAGCGGTGTACGTCGAGAAACTCGCCAGTCACGCCGATGAAATCGGGATTGAAGTAGGGCACATACTGGCTCAGCTGTTCCACCGTATCGCGGGCCGGATCGACGGACACCATAACCACCTGGGTATCCTCGGCTTCGGTGCCCTCAAGCTGGGCCATGAACTGATCGAGGAACGCCATGGTGGTCGGGCAAACATCCGGGCAATAGGTGAAGCCGAAGAACACCAGGCTCCATTTACCCTCGAAACGGCTGCGATCAAAAACCTCGCCATGGTGGTCAATTAGGGATATTTCCCCGAAGTTGCGCGGAGTTTCGTGCAAATAAAGGCCATTTACCTTCATTTCGGTGCCGGACATCACCCTTGGTTGCTGAATGCGGTACACAAAGCCCGCCACAATCACAGTAATAAACAGGAGCACCACAACCACGGTGAAGCGGATGTTGCGGCGTTGGGTCTGGTCGGTCATAAGCTGCTTACCGGAAAGAGATAATGGTCGATGAGCATGATGATAAATAGCACCATCAGGTAAATGATGGAGTACTTGAAGGTCTCCATAGGTGCTTTGGGGTTCTTGTCCCTGATAAGTTCAATCGCCCAATACAGAAAACCACCCCCGAGCACCACGGCGCCCAGCAGGTAAAGCGGCCCGCTCAGCCGCGTGGCGTAGGGCAGCAGGGTGATCAGAAACATGATAATGGTGTACAGGAGGATATGCAGCTTGGTGAACGCCACGCCATGGGTGACCGGCAACATCGGAATTTCCACCTTGGCATATTCCTCGCGCCGGTGAATCGCCAGGGCCCAGAAATGCGGCGGGGTCCAGGCGAAGATAATCAGAACCAGGAGGAGGGCGTGGCCGTGGATCTCACCCGTAACGGCTGTCCAGCCAAGCAGAGGAGGGGCCGCGCCCGCCAGGCCACCGATGACAATATTCTGGGGCGTCGCCCGTTTGAGGAACATGGTGTATACCACCGCGTAGCCGAGCAGCGACGCGAAGGTCAGCCAGGCCGTGAGGGCGTTGATATACACAAACAGGATGCCCATACCTAGCCCGCCAATCACCAGGGCGAAGATCGCCGCCTGGGTGTTGCCCACCTTGCCGGTGGCCACCGGGCGGTTTAGGGTGCGCGCCATTTGCTGGTCAATGCGCTGGTCTACCAGGTGATTCACTGCCGCCGCCGCGCCGGCGCACAAGGCAATGCCCAGATTACCCAGAATCAACACATCCAGGGGCACCATGCCAGGTACCGCCATGAACATGCCGATGGCTGAGCAGAGGATCATCAGCAGCACGACATTGGGCTTGGTCAGCTCTTTGTAGTCGCGCCAGCTGGCCGCTTGTGTGGTCTGTACGTCTGCCATGGCGCTGCTACCCATTGGAATTCTTCAGCAGAAATTTGAGATCGGAGATGACATCCTTATAGGAAATGTCCCCAGTGTAAGACATCATCACCCAACCGGCGGGATCCACCAGGTACCAGGTGGTCTGGTCGGCTGCGAGCTCGGGGAACAGCTGATCAAAGGCGCGATCACCCAACACCAGCGGCGTCAGCCCCTTCTGCTCCGCCTCGAGGTATTCGGCAAAGCTTGCCGGGGCAGGGCGCTCGTCACTGAGCTGGGCGACACCCAGCTGTGTCTCGACGACCGGCACCTCGGAAATGTACATGCGATCGATACGATTCAGCTCTTTACCCATGGCGATGTGAATCTGGCGGGTCATATACAGGCTGTTTTCACAGGTGGCGTCACAAACAGGATCGTTATTTACCACCAGCAACGTCCATTTCAGCGGCAGGTCCGCGTAGGGCCCTGCTTCACCGTTCTGGGCCAGCAGCGGGTAGTCGTCCAACTGCCGCGGCGGCTGGACCAGCGTACCCATATTGGCCGTGCCAAGGGCGTCGACAAGGTCGAGCTTGCCGTTGATCACAAAGTACCAGAGCCAGGTGCCCGTCAAAATCATCGTCACCGGTATGCCGATGATAGTGAGTAGGACCAGCCGGTTATTGCGCAGCTGGATATCGTCTTGTGCTTCACTCATGGTCGTCGCCGGCCCTCCTGCGGCCTCGCAACAGCTGCCAGATGTTGGTACTGCGCAGCAGGTAAATCAATGCCAGTACCGCGGCCATGGTGAACCACTGTACGGCGTATCCTGTGTGTTTCTCCGGACTGACATTAATCACCTGCCAGTCCACGCTCAGCGCACCGGGCTGGCCGGCGTCGATGCGCACCGGGTAGGGGAACACATTCCCGTCCAGTGCCGCGCTAATCTTGTTCATCTCCACCGCCTGTATCCGCTTGGGCCAGCCCTCTGCCAGCGCCTCATCCGCCAACAGGTACGGCGTTCCCGGCGCCACATAAACATGGCCGGTAAGGCGCACAGCCGCCGGGGCTGGCGGGACTTCCGGCAATCGCTGGCGGCTCGGGTCGGCCGCCACCCAGCCGCGATTAACCAGCGCCAGCTCACCGTTTTCCAACTCAAACAACGCCAGTACCTCATTGCCGTACTTGCCTGCCTGCATGCGGTTATCCAGCAGGAAGTACTCGTTGCGGTATTTGCCTTCAAGACTGACCGGCAAATAGGCCAGCGCCTGGGCTGACTGCCCATCGATTGCCGTCAGTGGGGCAGGGGGGCTGGCCTGTTTGGCTGCAAACGCCTGGGCCAGCGCCGCTTTTTCCTGGGCCCGGTCCATTTGCCAAAAACCCAGCGAGATCAGCAGCGGCAACAGCAACAGGGTGAACAGCGTAATACGCCACTCAAAATCAAATTCCAGCCGGCCCGACATTAGCCAGCGCCCGTTTCCCGGAGTGGTTTATACTGCAGGCTCACGCTAGGAGATACCCCATTGTTAAAAGCGTTAATAATCATTCTGATGCTGGCCCTGGTCGCCAGCCTGGGAAGTGGATTCTACTACCTGATGGTTGATCAGGGGGACAAAAACAAAAAGCGCACCTTTCATTCGCTCGGCGTGCGCCTCACTCTGGGCGTCGCGCTGCTATTGGTCATCATCTACGGTATTGCCACCGGCCAACTCGGTAATCGCAATCCCTGGGATGCCGGACCTCAGCCTTTGACCGAAGAACCCGCATCGCAATAATCAGGCCCCGGATACGATGACCCCCGCATCAGGGCGGGGGTCTCGTTGCCTGGGCTAAACCTGCTCGCCGTCGTTTACAGAATGTAAACAAACAGGAACAGGAACACCCAGACCACATCAACAAAGTGCCAGTACCAGCTGGACGCCTCGAAACCGAAGTGGTCATCCGCGGTAAAGTGGCCACGCAGGCTGCGAATCAGCTGGATTGCCAGCATGGTCGCACCCATGAGCACGTGGAAGCCGTGGAAACCGGTCAACATGAAGAACGTGGATCCGTAGATACCCGAATTCAGGGTCAGGCCAAAGTGCGCGTAGGCTTCATAGTATTCGTAGTACTGCACGAACAGGAAGATAATCGCCAGGCCAACGGTAATACCCAGCCAGGCGTTAAACTTGCGCTTGTTGCCTGCAAGAATGCCCATGTGCGCCATGTGCACAGTGAAGCTGGAAGTCAGCAGGATAATAGTGTTCCACAGCGGTAGCCACTTGTACCAGGCCGATACTTCGCTAAAGGCCATGGACGTCCCAGCGGAGGTGAAAGAACCGTTGTTGGCCAAAGGCTGAACCGCGGCACCGCCCACAGCTTCCTGGGGTGTTTCCATCATCGGCCAGGCATACTGGAAGCCTTCCCACAGCAGGCCGTTCATACGGCCGCCTTCACCTTCACCAGCCAGCCAGGGGCCCGCCAGGGTGCGCACGTAAAACAGTGCACCAAAGAAGGCGAAGAAGAACATCACCTCAGAAAAGATGAACCAGAACATCCCCATCACATAGGATTTCTTGAGCTGGGCGCTGTTCATGCCGGCGATGTTTTCGCGAATTGCCGTGCGGAACCACACGAACAGTACCGCCATAAACCAGAACAGGCCAAAGATCAGTGTAGACCAGGACCCACTGGTGATACCGTCACCAAAGGTCTTGTCGTTCATGACGCTGGCGGCGCCAAAAATCGAGAGCATGAGGCCAATGGTGGCGAGTACCGCCATCTTGCTCTGCTCTGGGACATAGTACTTTTCGTACTCTGTCGAGGTCGGATTACTCATCGTTATATATCTCCGTTAGCTCGCAGGTTCCCCAACCTGCGCCTCAACGGGCGGCTACGCCGCCCGCCATATCAGTTACATCAAATATTGTGTACGACAGGGTGATAGTGCGGATATCCCGCGGCAAATCCTGATCGACAATGAACTGCAGTGGCATCTCAGTCGCGGTATCACCGTTCAGAGGCTGCTGGTTAAAGCAGAAACACTCTGTTTTGTGAAAGTACTCGGCCGCACGGGCCGGCGAGACACTGGGAACCGCTTGGGCAACCATGGCTTCAGAGAGCGGGTTGCGGGCGTGAAACACCGTGTCGTTCACAGCACCAGGATGCACCTTCATCGCGTTCACGTCAGGACCAAATTCCCAGGGCATGCCCTCGTTATTGGTCGCCATGAACTGGATTGTCACGGTGCGGCTCTCGTCAACCTCGGCAACCACCGAAGTGTACGCCTGGGCGGACGTCTTGCCGTTAATGCCCAGGGCATCACACAGCGCGTCGTAGAGCGGCACCATCACCACAAAGACAAACGCAAACATGGCCACCGCTACCGCCACCAGCTTGATGACGGTATCGATGGCAGGATTGGCGCTTACCTTGATCACTTAACTCCCACCAATCAGTGCGCAGACGCTTCGATCTTGGGAGGTGTCTCGAACGTGTGGTAGGGCGCAGGTGTGGGCACAGTCCACTCCAGGCCTTCCGCACCGTCCCATACCTTCTCTTCAGAGGTGGGCTTGCCGGAGACAATAGTAGCGATCACGTTGTACAGGAACAGGATCTGCGAGGCACCGTAAATAAAGGCACCAATGGAAGACATCATGTTGAAGTCAGCAAACTGCAGAGCGTAGTCCGGAATACGACGTGGCATACCTGCCAGACCCACAAAGTGCTGCGGGAAGAAGGTCAGGTTAAAGCCGATGAAGGAAATCCAGAAGTGGGTCTTACCCATGGTTTCGTTGTACATCTTGCCGCACCACTTGGGCAGCCAGTAGTACACCGCAGCGGTCATGGAGAATACCGCACCCGCAACCATTACATAATGGAAGTGGGCGACCACGAAGTAGGAATCGTGATACTGGAAGTCCGCCGGTGCAATAGACAACATCAGTCCGGTAAAGCCACCAATGGTAAACAATACCAGGAAGCCGATGGAGAACAGCATCGGGGTTTCAAAGGTCAGTGCACCGCGCCACATTGTGGAGATCCAGTTAAAGACCTTCACACCCGTCGGTACCGCAATCAGCATGGTGGCGTACATGAAAAACAGCTCGCCTGCGATTGGCATACCCACGGTATACATGTGGTGCGCCCATACGATGAAGGACAGGAACGCAATCGACGCTGTGGCGTACACCATGGAGTCATAACCGAACAGCGGCTTGCGGGAGAACGCAGGGATAATCTGCGAAACCACACCGAAGGCCGGCAGGATAATGATGTATACCTCAGGGTGACCGAAGAACCAGAACACGTGCTGGAACAGTACCGGGTCACCGCCGCCGGCAGCCGAGAAGAAGCTGGTGCCAAAGTGGATATCCATCAACATCATGGTGACCGCACCGGCCAGTACCGGCATTACCGCCACCAGCAGGAAGGCGGTGATCAACCAGGTCCAGACGAACAGCGGCATCTTCATGTAGGTCATACCGGGCGCGCGCATGTTCATCACCGTGGCGATGATGTTGATCGAGCCCATAATGGACGACAGACCCAGTACGTGGACTGAGAAAATGAAGATAGTCACTGACGGCGGCGCGTAAGTGGTCGACAGCGGAGCGTAGAACGTCCAACCGAAAGCGGGCGCGCCGCCTTCCATGAACAGAGTCGATGCCAGCAGCAGGAATGCGGGTGGCAGGATCCAGAAGCTCCAGTTATTCATCCGTGGCAGAGCCATGTCCGGCGCCCCGATCATCATCGGGATCATCCAGTTAGCCAGGCCAACGAAGGAGGGCATAATCGCCCCGAATACCATGACCAGACCGTGCATGGTGGTCATCTGGTTAAAGAATGCCGGATCTACCAGCTGCATGCCGGGCTGGAACAGCTCGGCACGAATAACCATGGCAAAAAAGCCGCCAAGCAGGAACATGGCGAACGAGAACCACAGGTACATGGTTCCAATGTCTTTATGGTTGGTGGTAAAGAGCCACCGAGAAATGCCCTTGGCGGGGCCGTGATGATGATCTCCCATCGCTAAATCCTCCGCTTAGCCTTTCTTGTGGTTGAAGACATCAATGGGCTGAACCATGTCGCCCATATTGTTGCCGAATGCGTTGCGCTGGTAAGTGATAACAGCGGCCATATCGACATCGTTCAGCTGCGGGCCAAAGGCCTGCATCGCGGTGCCGGGCACGCCGTTAATGCCCACATCGAGGTGGCCACCCAGTTCACCGGTGGCAATGGGGCTGCCAGCAATCGCCGTACCCACGCCGCCTTCACCGGCAGCACCGTGGCACGCCAGACAGTTGCGATCGTAAACCGCTTTGCCTTGCTCCATCAGCTCATCGAGCGTAAAGGTCTTGGCCATCAGCTCTTTGATCTGGGCCGCTTCGGCCTGCTTGCCACCGAGCCACTCAGCGTATTCTTCTTTGCTCACCACATTGACCACAATCGGCATGAAGCCGTGGTCTTTACCACACAGCTCAGCACACTGGCCGCGGTAAACACCTTCAACAGAGGTCTTGGTCCATGCTTCGTTGATAAAGCCGGGGATCGCATCACGCTTCACTGCAAGCTCAGGAACCCACCAGGAGTGGATCACGTCGTTGGCAGTTACTAGGAAACGCACCTTGGTATCGGTGGGCAACACCAGCGGCTCATCCACTTCCAGGAGGTAGTGCTGGCCTTTGTCTTCGCTGTTGTAGATCTCGCCCTGGCTGGTGCGAAGGTTGGAGAAGAAGCTGACGTTCTCGCCCTCTTCATTCAGGTATTCGTATTTCCACTTCCACTGATAGCCCGTGACGATGACGTCCATTTCGGCTTCATCGTTGTCATAGATTTCGAGCAGCGTTGACGTTGCCGGGAACGCCATACCAATGAGGATAAAGAACGGAATCACGGTCCACGCGATCTCTACCTTGGTGCTCTCGTGGAAGGTGGCCGGTTCGTGGCCCCTGGATTTGCGGTGGGCGTAGATGGAATAAAACATTACCCCGAACACCCCGATACCGATGATTGTACAGATACCGAGGATGATCATATGCAGGTTGTAGATCTGCGCGCCCACATCAGTGACACCCGGTGACATGTTGACTTCATTCATGTCGCCGTGAGCCGCAAGGACAGCGGAGCTAAACAACACAAGCACAGGACCAAGCGCGAGCCTGAACAGCCGCTTCGCGATACAACACATTTCCCGTGTCTCCATTGTAGTTTATCTATTTATAAGTACTTCCCATCAACTGGCTTCTATTAATAAACCCTCGCATTGCCTACCACCTCGCGGGCCGTTTTAAGCACAAACGACGTCGCCTCCAGGCAAACCTTGGGGAGGTTGCCCGATGCAAAGACAGGGTACGGAATTACCAGCTGACTTCGTTCTGCCCATGGTGCGACAATTAGACGCAGGGCAGAAACGCTCAGAGTATAACCACATTGGTCGCCAAATCCCAAGGCTTTCCTGGCCGCCCAGAGCGGCAAACTTCCACAAATCAAAGGCATAGCGGCCAAAACTTGAGGCAGGTTTAACCAGATATGACGTCACACCGGACGCTGGATCGCAAAATCTGGGATATCGCCTGGCCGGCCATTCTTTCGAATATTTCCATTCCGCTGTTGGGATTGGTGGATTCAGCGATTCTAGGTCACCTGGACAACAGCCAATATCTGGGGGCCGTTGCGGTTGGCGCGGCGATCCTGTCCTTCCTGTACTGGGGCTTCTCGTTTCTGCGCATGGGCACCACCGGGCCCGTGGCTCTGGCAGAGGGCGCCGGCAACCAACATGATTCCTTTTTGGTACTTTTTCGTTCGAGCGCCATCGCACTGGTGATAGCAGCAGGGGTACTGCTGTTCCATGCCCCGTTACTTGCGCTGGGCATGGGCATGATGGCGCCCGCGCCTGAGCTGGCGCCTCTCACCGATAGCTACATGAACATTCGTATCCTCAGCGCACCAGCGGTACTTCTGACCTATACCGTGGTGGGCTGGTGCATTGGCCGTCAGGATACCCGCTGGCCGCTACTTATTGTGGTCGCCACCAACCTTACCAATATCGCCCTGGATTTCCTGTTCGTTATGGGGCTTGGGCTCAACAGCGATGGGGCCGCAATGGCGACCGTAATCGCCGAATACCTGGGTTGTGCCCTTGCCCTGTATACGGTGTGGCGACATCGGCACCAGCTGAATACTCGAGCTGTTATAAGAGATATGAAGATAGTGAGCGCTTACCGTCTAATTTTGAGCAGTAACCGCTACCTGTTTGTCCGAACCATTTGCCTGCTGTTCAGTTTCGCGTTCTTCACTGCCGCCGGCGAAAACTTTGGCACCGATACCCTGGCCGCCAACACCCTGATGATCCAACTGCTGCTGATTGGCGCCTACGGGATGGACGGCTTCGCCTATGCTGCCGAGGGGCTCACCGGCAATCGCCTGGGGGCGGGCGACCTGCCCGGTTTCTACCGGGTTGTGGCGCGCTGCACGCTCTGGACCGCGGTGTCGGCGGGCACTGTCAGTGTCGCCCTGGTGCTGTTTGAGGCTCCCCTACTGAATGCGCTGACCAGCCTTGATTCCGTAAAAGAACTCATAGGCCAATACTACCTCTGGCTGGTAGTCCTGCCGCTGCTGGCGGCGCCCAGCTATCTGTTGGACGGGGTATTCATCGGCAGCGCCCAGACCCGCCACATGATGACCACCATGCTGATCTCGACCCTGGGTGTCTACCTGCCGCTGTGGTACCTGACCACCGGCTGGGGCAACCACGGCCTGTGGCTGTCCTTCGCCGCCTTCAACCTGGCGCGGGGCATTACGCTGTATGCCTGCTATCGCCAGGTGTCACAGCGACACGCCTGGCAGGCCGCCGTACATTAGCAAATCCCCCAGCTTGTACTAGCCTTTGCTGTTACCGCAGGCAGATGATCCTTATCGGACGGCGACATGAGCACAACCGATATCCGGGAGAGCATCAACCGTGCGCTGGACCATGAATCGCGCACTCATGACTTGCGCCACACACTGGAACGGCGCCTTCCGGACTTGCACGCCAAACTAGAGTTCCCGACCGAAGAACCGGCCGAGGCGTTGCTCGCCTTTGTTATCGATTACGTGGAGAGTGTGCCAGGCTGCCTGAGCCTGGTGACCGCGGTGAGTAAACAATTTGGCTTTTTCGATTACGCGGCGCCCTTTCTGCACATTGCCGAGGACTACTTCCTAAGCCCGCCAGAGGAACTACCGCAGGCTGGCGGGCTGGAGGCGCTGCTCGACGAAGCCTTCCTGGCGCACCGACTGCTGGAAGAGGTGAATGATCACCATTTACGCCACTTACAACGGCCGCTGCTGCCCCTGAACATGACCGAAGCCAACCTCATCGTCCACCACCTGCTCGGAGACGAGTTCGCCACGCGCCTGGAGCAGCTGGTGCAATACGCCGCCGCGCAACTGCTGGAGCGGGAGCATGTCTGGGAAAAGGTCAAGGCGCTACCCGGCACGGACGCACCAACACCGCCGATAGCCAGCAGCGAGACGCTGACCGGGTTACCCCAGCAAATACGCCTGCGCCTGGCCGGTTAATCGTCTGTTTTGGCGGGATCTACCAGGGTTACCACCTGCGCGGGAGTCTCCACGCGTCGCGCCGCAGCCCGGCTGACGCGCGTGGGCAGTTCCGACGGGGAGGGGGGTGCCTCGGGGCGGGCCTCGCTGAAATCGCAGGCCACACATTCACGCTGGTTACTGTCCATGTCGACCACGATTTTGTCCATCGCTCCACAGCGGGGGCAGACCGCTCCGGCAATAAAACGTCGACGGGTATGATCGGATGACATAATGCGTGCTCTCTGATGCTGGCCAATGAGGCCGGGGCTGGCTATTGTAGCAGCCCACCGACCCAGCGAGACCCTCCATGCAACATTACACCGCGACAAGCCTGCGTACTTTCAAGGACATGACACCTACGGTGGGCGAGCGCGTACTGATCGACCCATCGGCGGTCGTCCTCGGCGACGTGGTACTGGGCGACGATGTATCAGTCTGGCCCCAGGTGGCGATACGCGGCGACATGCACCGCATTCGCATTGGTGCCCGCACAAGTGTTCAGGATGGCTGCGTGCTACACATTACCCACGCCGGCCCCTATAACCCGGACGGCTGGCCGCTATTAATCGGTGAAGAAGTCACCATTGGGCACAATGCAACACTGCACGGCTGCACAATTGGCAACCGGGTGCTGGTCGGCATGGGTGCCACCGTCATGGATGGTGCAATCGTTGAGGACGACGTAGTGATCGCCGCTGGCGCGCTGGTGACTCCCGGCAAGACCCTCAGGTCAGGCTATCTGTATGCAGGCAGTCCGGCCCGGGAAATGCGCGCCCTGAGCGAGAAAGAAATGACCTATTTCGGTTACAGCGCCAACAACTACGTCAAGCTTAAAGACGAACACATTGACGAGTTGGAGCGAGGCTAGGCAGCCTCCATCGCCAGACGCAATTCGGAAATCACCGACTGGGTCTCAGGCCGCACGCGGCGCCAGATGTAAAACGACTCAGCCGCCTGCTCAACCAGCATTCCCAAACCATCCGCCACTGCCCAGGCCGCGTGGTGCGCCGCCCAGCGCATAAACGGGGTAGGTTCATTGCCGTACACCATGTCGTAACAGCAGCTGTGTTCTGTGAGCAGGCCAGCGGGAAGATCGGGCGCCTCGCCGGACAGGCCGGCACTGCTGGCGTTAATGACCAGATCAAACTGACGCTCACCAATCAGATCGTATCCACCCCCTTCAATCGCGCCCAGATCACTGAATTCCTTTGCAAGCTGGGTCGCCCTGGCAGCCGTTCGATTGACCACCAGCAATGACTTGGGGCGCTCTCGCATCAGCGGCGCCAACACACCACGCACCGCACCGCCGGCACCGATAATGAGGACACGCATGCCCTGAACCATCCACCCGAGATTGGCGACCATGTCGCGCACAATACCGACACCATCGGTATTGTCGCCCTCGATCGCGCCATCCTCAGCGACCGACAGGGTGTTGACGGCACCGGCGCGGCGCGCACGGTCGCTGAGCCGGTCAGCGAGCGCAAAGGCTTCCTGCTTAAAGGGCACGGTGACGTTCAGGCCCCGGCCACCTTCGCTGAAGAAGGCCCGGGTTGCGCGCTCGAAATCGTCCTCTTCTACTCGCACGGCGCGGTACTGAAGGCGGTGATCACACTGGCCAGCAAAGGCCGTATGGATCGCCGGTGACTTACTCTGTTTGATGGGGTTGCCGAATACGGCGTATTTATCCATATCAGCCATGGGCAACATCCCCCAACCAGTCGCGATCCTGCAGATAAAACTCCGTGAGCTCTGCTTCAGGGCTACCCGGTTCGGGCCGGTAATCGTACTCCCAGCGAACCAGCGGTGGCAGTGACATCAGGATAGCTTCCGTACGCCCGTCTGACTGCAGGCCGAATAAGGTCCCGCGATCAAAGACCAGATTAAACTCGACATAGCGGCCGCGGCGGTACAGCTGGAACTCGCGCTCGCGCTCACCATAAGGGGTATCTTTGCGTCGGCCTACGATAGGCCGGTAGGCTGGCACAAAGGAATCGCCGATGGCGCGCATAAACGCAAAGCTGGTGTCGAAGTCCCACTCGTTGAGGTCGTCGTAAAACAGCCCGCCAACGCCCCGCGGTTCGCGCCGGTGCTTGAGGTAAAAATACTCGTCACACCATTTTTTAAAGCGTGGATACACATCCTCACCAAAGGGTGCGCAGGCATCGGCGGCAACCTGGTGCCAGGCTATGCAGTCGTCGACATTGCCGTAGTAAGGTGTGAGATCATAGCCGCCGCCAAACCACCATACGGGCTCCTCGCCATCCTTCTCGGCCACAAACATGCGCACATTGGCATGGGATGTGGGTACGTAGGGATTGCGCGGATGTATGACCAGCGAAACGCCCATCGCCTGGTAACTGCGACCAGCCAGCTCAGGCCTGGAGGCACTGGCAGACGCCGGTAGCTCGGCTCCCATAACATGCGAAAAGTTCACCCCCGCTTTTTCAAACACGGCCCCCTCGCTAAGGACCCTGCTGCGACCACCGCCGCCTTCGGGCCGCTCCCATTCATCGACAATAAAGTCCGCAGCGCCGTCTTCCTCAGCGAGCGCGGAGCAAATGGATGCCTGAAGGGAGAGAAGGTAGGCCTTGACCTGTTCTACTTGCATGGGGTGCTTTCCTTGCCCGGTGTTGCGGTGCTGCATTATACGCAGGGCGACCGGCGAACAATAGGCAATCAGGCGCGGATAATATTGCCCGCCAAGTCGCGGATCTGGCTGGGCCGGCCGCTGCCGCCCAGCTCACCCGGCACAATGTGCACTGCACTGTCGCCAAAGTAGGCGAGGACCTGTCCAGCGTTCATGGCTGGATCAGCCCCCGCGGGATTGGCAGATGTGGACACCAGCGGCCCGCCAAAGGCATCGCAGAGCTGGGCCACGCCCGGGTGATCACTCACCCGGACTGCCACGGTTGCGTGGCTACCGCAGACCCAGCTCGGCACCCGGCCCCCATGGGGCACCAGCCAGGTATTGGGCCCCGGCCATGAAGCGTGTAGCAGAGCGCGCTGCTCGGGGGCCAGATCACTCAGCAGGAACTCCAGCTGAGCCTCCGCGGCGGCCACCAGTATCAGGCCCTTTTCCACGGGACGTTGCTTGAGGTCGAGAATCTGCTGCACCGCAGGCTCTGATCCAGGGTCCGCTGAAAGCCCCCAGACCGCTTCGGTCGGACAGGCAATGACGGCCCCGAACTGCAGCGCATTCAGGGCAGATGCCAGCTCAGGCTTGGATAGGGGCTCGCTCACGGGTGGGCCTTTGCATATGGTGGGAACCCCGCGAAACTAACCAACACGCCGTCGCTTGGCAAGGGGTCAGTCGGGCGCTCCGCGGACAAATCCGCCACCAGCACGGCTAATGGCGCCGCAAAGCTCCAGCCGGGACAGTTCTGCCACCACCTCCGCCACCGGATAGCCGCTGGCCGTCACCAGGTCATCCAGATTCACCGACTCACAGCCAAGGTAGCGCAACAACCAGGACTGAGCAGCGGCGGGTGGAGCCCGGTCTGCGAGCAAATCCAGCTGCAGCCCATGCATGGCGCCCAACTCCTCCAGTATGTCGTCTACCCGGGTGACCATTTTGGCCCCGTCACGCAATAACTTCAGGCAGCCAGCGCCNCCACTATGGGCGGGCGACCAGGGCAGCGCAAACACCTCGCGCCCCTGTTCAACCGCCGTTTGGGCGGTAATCAGCGAGCCGCTGGGCAGGGCAGCTTCCACCACCAGTGTCCCCAGGCTCATGCCGCTAATGATGCGATTGCGGCGCGGAAAGTTCTCCCGTCGCGGGGCGACCCCGGGCGGATATTCGCTGACCAGACAGCCCGCTGCGAGGATCTCATCGGCCAAGGCGCGATGCCGGGCAGGGTAGATTCGGTCAATGCCCGACCCCATTACCGCCACGGTTTTACCCCCGCCATCCAGCGCGCCCTGATGGGCAGCGCCGTCGATGCCGCGGGCCAGGCCACTGCAAATATGCATGCCTGCGCCCACCGCAGCGCTGGCAATGCTCACCGCCAGCTTGAGGCCGGTGACCGTGGCATTGCGGGCACCCACTACCGCCAGGAACGGCACCTGCAGCACGGCCGGATCACCGCGCACATAGAGGAGCGGCGGCGGGTCAGGAATTTCGCGCAACAGGGGCGGATAGTTGTCGTCGGCAATGGACAACACGTGAGCGTGAACCGCATGAAGTGCGGCACGCAGAGGATCTTCAACGTTCACAACATCGTCCTTGACGTAATGTCGGTTGGTTTATGGCGGGGGAGGGCTGCTCCCCCGGGAGCGGCCTCCTGCCGCCCGAATCATTGCCTCAGGGGTTCTTGACCTTGTCCAGAACCTTCAGCACGCGATTGGATTTGAGGACAATGGCATAGCTGGCCTTGTCAAATACCTCAAACACCATCGCCAATCCCGCTCGGGAATCGGGCAGACGGACATTTTCCTGGGCGACTTTATCGAATACCAGTTCGCCGGTCTGGTAAATCGCCAGTACGTGGCCGATTTCAAGGCCGTCGCGCTCACCCTTGTTCAACACCACGATGTCGGTGGTGCCAATCTGGGTGACGCCGCCGTCCACAGCGACCATGTAACCATCTTTGATCTCGACTTCCGGTGCGCGCGGCTGGAACGTAGCGTCCAGCACCTTTTCTTCCAGCGGCAGCAGCCGGTCGCCATTGCGCACTTCTTCGGTCACGCGATTGATGCGCAACTCGGTGACCCGCACGTCGTTGCTGGACAGCAGCTTGGCGCCGCCAATATCCATGGCCTGATAGCCGAGCAATTCTTCGGTAAAGGGGTCGCGATAGGTGTCACCGGCACGATAAATTCCGTAGGCGCGTTCGCCTTCAGGGAAGTAGCCGCGGCCATAAATGATGTCGCCGGGCGTGCTCAGCAAATGCCCCTGGTCACCGGAGACGACATAGGCAGATTGATTCAGCTCATCAGCACTGACAACCCGGTGGCGGGCGAGGAAAGCGCCAATTTCATCCAACGGAATCACCGGAATTGCCAGGTCCAGTGGCGAAACCCGCATGGTGGGATCCAGTTTGACGTCACGGCCCCGGCGCATGCGCAGGCGTGGGTTGCCGTCTACCCAGACCAGGTACAGTTCATCGCCGGGATAAATCAGGTGGGGATTATCGATCTGCGGGTTAACGTCCCACAGCTCTGGCCACAGCCAGGGTTCGCGCAGATACATGCCGGAAATACCCCAGAGTGTGTCGCCCTTCTTGACGATGTAAACCTCGGGCACATCTTCATTGAGCTCTACCGCTGCGTTCGCCCAGGCACCGAATAACAGTGTCCCCAGCAGTACCAATATCGAGAATGACCTTGTTTTCATTTTTTCATCCCTGCAGAGCCTCGGTCACCCAATATTGGCAATTTTCCAGCCGACATTAGGCTCCCCATATCCCGAGGCAGTATAATCACTACATCAAGTGTGCTGCCGCTATGTGTTGGTGGCAAGTGTAAATGTTATTATTCCCGCAGCCCGCCTGCATCCGAAAATTCCCGAAAAGAGCAGATTTGATGGCAGTACTCGACATACTGGAATTTCCCGACCCCCGCCTGCGCACTGTCGCTGAACCGGTGGCCGAAGTAACCGATACCCACCGGCAGCTGATCGACAACATGTTCGACACCATGTACGACGCGCCCGGCATCGGCCTGGCCGCGACCCAGGTGAACGTGCACGAGCGCATTCTGGTCATGGACTTGTCCGAGGACCAGAGCGAGCCGCTGGTGTTCATCAACCCAGAAGTAGAAGTCCTCGACCCCGAGTTAGGCCAGTACGACGAGGGCTGCCTCTCCGTACCCGGCTTTTACGAGACCGTCAATCGACCACAGCGAATCCGCGTGAGCGCCCTGGACCGCGACGGCAACAGCTTTGAAGAAGAGCTCGACGGCCTGCTGGCCATCTGCCTGCAGCATGAAATTGATCATCTCGACGGCAAGCTGTTCGTCGACTACCTGTCTCCCCTGAAGCGCAAGCGTATTCGCAGCAAACTGGAGAAAAGCCAGCGCCGCCGGGCTTGAGCACACCACCATGAAACTGATTTTCGCCGGCACACCGGACTTCTCTGCCGCTCATTTAAGGGCACTTATTGGCAGTGAGCACCAACTTATTGCGGTGTATACCCAACCTGACCGACCGGCAGGGCGAGGCAAGAAGCTACAGCCCAGCCCGGTCAAGAAGCTGGCGATCGAGGCGGGNATTCCCGTCTACCAGCCAGCCAGTTTGAAAGACGCCGACGCGCAGCAACAATTAGCCGACCTTGGCGCCGATGCAATGGTTGTGGTGGCCTACGGGCTGATCCTGCCCGAGGCGGTATTGCAGGCGCCGCGGCTCGGCTGCATTAACGTCCACGCCTCACTGCTGCCGCGCTGGCGCGGTGCCGCACCGATTCAGCGGGCGATCGAGGCGGGCGACACAAAAACGGGCACCACCATTATGCAAATGGATGCCGGCCTCGACACCGGGGCCATGCTGGCTACCGCCAGCGTCGACATCGGCCCGCAGACTACCGCTGCCAGTCTGCACGATGCCCTGGCCGAGTGCGGCGCACCCCTGCTGATTAATGTACTGGCCGACCTGCCCGGCCACCAGGCGCGCGCCCAGCAACAGGACGACGCCCTGGCCAATTATGCGCACAAGATTCTCAAACCCGAGGCCGAAATCGATTGGACCCGCAGTGCCGCGGAGCTCGACCTCGCGATTCGCGCCTTCAACCCCTTCCCGGTGTGCTTCAGCATGCTCGAGGGACAGCGGGTAAAGATCTGGTCCGCCACGCCCGCCAGCAATGCACCGCTGTCTGAGCCTCCAGGTACTATTCTACGCACCGGCCGCGACGGCATACTGGTGAACTGCGGGGCCGGGCAACTGGCCATCCAACGCCTGCAACTGCCCGGCGGCAAACCGCTTGATGCAGAGCAGGCTCTGAACGGCAGCGCCGACATACTCAGTGTGGGTAAGCAGTTCCAGCTGCCCAAGGCAGACGACTAATGGCTATGGATACCCGGGTTGGAGCAGCACGCGTGCTCGCCGAAGTACTGGAAGGGCGCTCTCTGAACCAGGCGCTCCCCGCCATGCTCGACAAAATCAGCGCCCGCGATCGCGGCCTGTTACAGCAGCTTTGCTACGGCACCCTGCGCAGTGCCCCCCGCCTCGAAGCCCTCCTGGCGCAGATGCTGGACAAGCCGCTGCGCGACAAAGATCGCGACGTGCACGCACTGCTGATGTGCGGACTTTACCAGCTCGAGGAAACCCGTATTCCCGACCACGCAGCAGTATCCGCAACGGTCGCCGCCACACGGGGCCTGAAGAAAAACTGGGCCAAGGGTATGACCAACGCTGTTTTGCGCCGCTTTCAACGCGAGCGGGAAACCCTGGTAGCAGCCCTGCCTGCGGCGGCCGCCAACGCACACCCCGAGTGGCTTTACGACGCGCTCATGCAGGAGTGGCCCGAGCAGGCTGGTGACATCATCGCAGCCAACAACGAACAACCGCCCATGACCCTGCGCATCAACCTCAGCCGGGGCAGCCGTGAGGACTATCTCGCCTTGCTGGTTAAAGCCGGCATCGCAGCCCGAGCGGGCGCACACAGCCCTGCCGCTGTCTACCTCGACAAACCCATGGACGTGGCCGAACTGCCGGGCTTCGGACTCGGGGATGTCAGTGTCCAGGACGAGGCAGCGCAAATGGCCGCACTGCTGGTGGCGCCGAGCGCCGGCGAGCGCATCCTCGATGCCTGTGCCGCCCCGGGCGGTAAAACCGGGCACTTGCTGGAGCTCGAGCCCGCCGCTGACGTCACCGCCATGGACGTTGACCCGTTGCGCCTGCAGCGCGTTCAGGAAAACCTCGAACGATTAGAGCTGGGCGCCGAACTGCTGGAGGGCGACGGCCGCCAGCCACCGTCCAACCTGGGCGAGCAGGCCTTTGACCGCATTCTGGTTGACGCGCCCTGTTCCGCCACCGGTGTTATCCGCCGCCACCCAGACGTGAAGTCGCTGCGCCGCACCACGGACATCGACGGCTTCAGCGAACAGCAATCATACATTCTGGACGGGCTGTGGCCACTGCTGCGTCAGGGGGGCACGCTGGTATACGCCACCTGTTCCATTATGAGTGGCGAAAACGATGCCACAGTGTCGCGGTTTCTCGCGAGACACAGCGACGCCAGCGCCGCAGCGCCTGCGGTTGACTGGGGGCAACCCACCCAGCACGGTCGCCAGTTGCTACCCAGCCCCGGCGGCCCCGACGGGCTTTACTACACGCTGCTGCAAAAAAGCTGACCAGGCGCGCGCTGCGCTGATGTGCAAATTGCCATTTGCGGCTCTTACATTGTGCGACCCTTTTCTTTATTGTTCCCCGTATTCAGGGGGGCCCCGTCCGCGACATGAAAATTATTATTCTCGGTGCAGGCCAGGTTGGCGGTACGCTTGCCGAGCACCTCGCCAACGAACAGAACGACATTACTGTCGTCGACACTGATAGCGGAAAACTGCGCGCGCTGCAGGACCGGCTTGACATCGGCACCGTCACCGGCGGCGCATCACACCCCAACACCCTGTATAAAGCCGGCGCCGAAGATGCCGACATGCTGATTGCCGTCACCAACTCCGACGAAATCAATATGATGGCCTGCCAGGTCGCCCACTCCCTGTTCAACACGCCCACCAAGATTTCCCGGGTACGCTCTCCCAATTACCTCGCGCACCAGGACCAGTTGTTCAACCGCGATCACGTCCCTGTGGATGTCATCATCGGCCCCGAACAGCTGGTCACCAAGAATATTCGCCAGCTTATTGCCAACCCCGGCGCGCTGCAGGTGCTGGATTTTGCCGAGGGCAAAGTGCAGTTGGTCGCGGTGCGCGCTTACCACGGCGGCCCAATCGTCGGTCAGGAATTGCAGGAAATTCGCAACCACATGCCCAAGGTGGACACCCGGGTGGCAGCGATCTTCCGCCAGGACCGCGCCATCATGCCCGAGGGGACGACGGTCGTAGAGGCGGACGACGAGGTCTTCTTCATTGCCGCCCGGGAAAATATTCGGGCGGTCATGGCCGAGATGCGCAAAGTCGACAAACCCTACAAACGGGTGATGATTGCTGGCGGCGGCAACATCGGCGCCACCCTGGCCCTGTCCATCGAGGACCAGTATCAGGTCAAGGTCATCGAGCAATCCTACGACCGCTGTAAGGTGTTATCGGAACGACTCAAGCACACCATTGTGCTCAACGGCAGCGCATCCGAGCCACAGCTGTTGTACCAGGAAAATATCGAAGCCACCGACGTGTTCTGCGCACTCACCAACAACGACGAATCTAATATCATGATGTCGATGCTGGCCAAGCGTATGGGCGCCAAAAAAGTCATCACCCTGATTACCAATGCCGCCTATGCCGAACTGGTGGGCGATGAAATCGACATCGCGATTTCACCCCAGCAGATCACCATTGGCAGCCTGCTGACACATGTGCGACGCGGCGACATCAGCAACGTGCATTCGCTGCGCCGCGGCGCCGCAGAAGCGATCGAAGTCACCGCCCACGGCGACGCCTACTCGAGCAAAGTGGTAGGTCGGCGCCTCGACGAGATCCCGCTCCCGGAGGGCGTAACCATTGGCGCCATTGTTCGTGGCGAAGAAGTGCTCATCGCCCATGGCCACATGGTAGTCGAGACGGACGACCACGTGGTTCTATTCCTCGTAGACCGGCGCAAAATCAGTGCGATAGAGAAATTGTTCGCCGTGGGTTTCGGGTTCTTCTGAATGCACCTCTCGGTCTCAATGCGCATTCTCGGCATTTTGCTCATGCTGTTTTCGAGCACCATGCTGGTGCCATTGCTACTGGCACTACTGAGCGACGACAACACTGCCACCGGGTTCCTGATGGCACTGTCGATCACCTTTTTTGCCGGGCTCGCCATCTGGGTCCCGGTAATGAACGCCCGACACGAGCTGCGTATTCGCGATGGCTTTCTCATCACCTCCCTGTTCTGGAGCGTACTGGGCCTGTTCGGTGCGCTGCCCTTTGCACTGACCGACAGCCTGCACCTGAGTACCACCGAAGCGATTTTCGAATCTATTTCCGGTCTGACCACCACCGGTGCAACGGTTATCGTCGGCCTGGATACACTGCCGCAGTCAATTCTGATTTATCGTCAGCTCCTGCAGTGGATGGGCGGCATCGGCATTATCGTGGTGGCGGTGGCAGTACTGCCGATGCTCGGCATTGGTGGCATGCAGCTCTACAAGGCTGAGACACCCGGGCCTTCCAAAGACAGCAAGCTGACGCCGCGCATTACCGAAACCGCCAAAGCGCTGGCCATTGTTTACGTGTCGCTGACCATTGTTTGCGCGGTGTGTTACTGGGCTGCCGGTATGACCGCGTTCGACGCTATCGCGCACGCCCTGTCCACCGTGGCCATTGGTGGCTTTTCGACCCACGACGCCAGCATGGGCTACTTCGAGAGTAATACCATTCTGATGATATGCAGCCTGTTTATGTATATCTCAGCGATTAATTTCGGACTGCACTTTATCTTCTGGCGGCGCCGCAATATCGCCCCCTACCGCAAAGACTCCGAGACCCGGTTTTTTTCCGCCGTACTGTTGATCTGTGTCGCAATAACCTGCGCTTATCTGATTATCAGTGAAGTCCTGGTTGCATCGGATGCCGTTGTCCACGGCATTTTCCAGGCGATTTCCATTACCACCACCACCGGCTTCGCCACCCAGGACTTCGCCCACTGGCCTTCCTTCTTGCCGGTCATGCTGCTGATGTTCTCGTTTATGGGGGGCTGTGTAGGCTCAACCGGCGGTGGCATGAAGGCCATGCGCATCATGCTGATCTACAAGCAGGGCGTGCGCGAGATGAAACAGCTGATTCACCCCAATGCGATTATTCCGCTCAAGGTCGGCAGGCGTCGGGTAGAAGCGTCTGTGGTCAGTGCGGTATGGAGCTTCTTCGCGGTATACACAACGAGCTTTATTATAATCATGCTGCTGTTAATGGCGACCGGGCTGGACTTTACCACCGCGTTTTCAGCGGTGGCAGCGGCCATTAACAATCTGGGCCCGGGCCTGGGTGAGGTGGCGGCCAACTACTCGTCGATTTCCGATACCGCCAAAGCCATTCTGTGTTTTACCATGCTGCTGGGCCGCCTTGAGGTCTTCACCCTGCTGGTGTTATTCACCCCGATGTTCTGGCGGGTCTAAGTCTGCGCTGGCGCGCTTATTTCATGCCGCGCGATTTCTTGATCATTTCGTAGGCCGCCTGAATATCCTGCGACTTTTCGGTGGCCATTTTCACCATGTCTTCCGGCACGCCCTGGGCGATCAGTTTGTCAGGGTGGTTTTCGCTCATCAGTTTGCGATAGGCACGCTTGAGGCTCTTGTCGTCCACGTCCTTGCTAACACCCAGCGCCTCGTAGGCGTCTTCCAGGGTAGTACCGGGCTCGGGGCCAGCAGCACCGCCGTGACCATGGAAGTGACCCTGCGCCTGGGCCATGCGCAACATCTGCTCCAACTGGGCGCGGGTGAACCCCAGCAGCGTGGCAATGCGGTTGAGTGCATCGCGCTCGGCATCGTCCAGTGCCTGGTCTGCCATGGCCAGTGAAATCTGGAAGAAAAGCAGCGTCTGCTTGAGCTGCTGCTGACCACCGGTGGCTTCAAGAAAGCGTGATATCGCGGGCTCGGGCTGAAAGTTGGCAGCCGATCCCTCGCGAAACAGTTCAATCGCCCGCTTGCGCTGCTCCGCAGACAGGCCCATTTGCGAGATCACCATTTCCGTGTGATCGATTTCCTGCTGGGAGATATGGCCGTCCGCTTTGGCCATGTATCCGGACAACAGGAAAGTGGACTCGAAAAAGCTCTGCTTGATGCGGGCAATATTTTCAGGCGATGCAAAGCGCAGGGTTTGCCACAGGCCCTTGTCGAACAAGTGGCCCACGAACAGGCCGATCAACAGCCCGAGCGGTCCCAGCACCAGAAGGCCGAGTACACCGCCAATCAGTTTTCCGTAAAACATGGTTGTTCCTGTCAGCTGCCTGGAAGGCTGCTATAAATCGTCGTATACCCCGGGGCCGTTCTTCGGCCGCACCCGGAATCGTTTGTATTCCCACTGGTACTGCGTGTCGCAGTGGCGCAGGCATTTCTCGACACCCCGATTAAGCGCGGCCAGAGAAATGGCATTGTCCTCATCGTAGATCGCATCTTCTGCGGCGAAGTAGCGCAGCGCAAATCCGCCTGGCACTCGCTCGGCAAATCCAAATACCGCCAGCGCCCCCGTGCGCCGAATCATGTTGTTGGCGAGCGTCGGCGTGAAGCACTCAATTCCCATAAAAGAAATATTCTCCCCGGAGGCCAGATCTCGCGGGGCCTGATCGGGAAGAATGCCGGAGATTTTGCCGCCCTTTACGCTGCGCAACAGTTTCACGAGGCCGCGACTGTCGGTGGGCACCAGCGTGGCGCCGGCCCGCTGGCGGGCGTTCTCAATCATCGGCCCAATCGCTTCCAATTTGGGCGGTTCATACAGCGACACCATGCTACCCAGGGTCCCCGCATGCAGGCCTATCATCTCCCAGTTGCCCAGGTGCGGGGCGAGTACAATTACCCCACGGCCCTGTGCCTGGGCATCGGTTATCAACGCATCGCCCTCCACACTGACCATCAAGCCCTGCACATAGTTCCAGGGGCGCAACCAGACATGGCCCATTTCCGCTGCTAGGGCACCGGTTTCGCGCAGGCTGGCCAGCGCCATCGCCTGCTGTTCAGATGCGGTGAGATCGGGGAAGGCGAGTTCGATATTGCGCTCGGTCACTTTGCGGCTGCGGCCGCCAAAGAGCCAGTAAAGCGATACTGCCAACCGGCCAAGAGCTCGCGCCCAGGCAAGGGGCAACAGCGCACAGAAGTGCAGCAGCAGTTTCACCAGAGCCACTTTAATGCCATTCATGGGAGAATTTCACTTTCGGGCAAAGCGCGTATTATGCCGACAAAAGAGGCTGTATAATAGCCGGCTTTTTGACATCCGCTCACAGGTATTCCCGTGGCAAATCAGCCTGAAAAAATCCTTACATTTCAAGAGATTATCTTGAACCTGCAGCAGTTCTGGGCCGACCAGGGCTGCGTCGTCCTGCAACCGCTGGACATGGAAGTTGGCGCCGGTACATTCCACCCCGCAACCTTCTTGCGCGCCGTGGGCCCCGAAAGCTGGAACGCCGCCTATGTGCAGCCCAGCCGCCGCCCCACCGACGGCCGCTACGGTGAAAACCCCAACCGCCTGCAGCACTACTACCAGTTTCAGGTCGTCATGAAGCCATCGCCCGCCGAATTCCAGCAACTGTATCTGGAATCGCTGGCGGCCCTGGGCGTCGATACCGCGATCCACGACATCCGCTTTGTGGAGGACAACTGGGAATCGCCCACCCTCGGCGCCTGGGGGCTTGGCTGGGAAGTCTGGCTCAACGGCATGGAAGTGACCCAGTTCACCTATTTCCAGCAGGCCGGCGGTATTGAGTGCTACCCGGTCACCGGCGAAATTACCTACGGTATTGAGCGCATCGCCATGTACCTGCAGGGCGTTAACAGCATTTACGATCTGGTGTGGGCCGACGGGCCTGCGGGCAAAGTCACTTACGGCGATGTGTTCCACCAGAACGAAGTGGAAATGTCGCGCTATAACTTCGAAGAAGCAGACGTCGAGCAACTGTTCGGCTTTTTCGACCACTGTGAGAAAGAAGCGCTGCGGCTGGTTGAGAAAAGCCTGCCGCTGCCTGCCTATGAAATGGTCATGAAAGCATCCCACACCTTCAACCTGCTGGATGCGCGCCACGCCATTTCGGTGACCGAGCGCCAGCGCTTCATTCTGCGGGTGCGGACCCTCGCCCGGGAAGTGGCCCAGGCCTATTTCGATGCCCGTGCAGCCCTGGGCTTTCCCATGGCGGAGGAGGGCATTCGCAAGGAAGTGCTCGATCGTATTGAAGCGGAGGCAAGCGCATGACTACCGAGACGCTGCTGATAGAGCTCGGCACCGAAGAGCTGCCGCCTAAAGCACTGAAATCCTTGGGGCTGGCATTTCGCGACGGCATCGTGATGGGGCTGGCCCAGCGCGAGCTGGAACACGGCGAAGTACAGTGGTTTGCATCACCCCGCCGCCTCGCGGTAATGATCGACAGGGTGCAGACAAAGGGTGCTGACAAAGACATCGAACTGCTGGGACCGCCAGCCGACCGCGCCAAAGACGCCGACGGCAACTGGACGCCAGCGGCCGCTGGCTTTGCGCGCAAGCAGTGCGTTGAGCCCGAGGCACTGGCGGAAATCGATACGCCCAAGGGCGTGCGCCTGGGCCTGCGTAAAACCGAGGCCGGTATTGAGACCTCATTGTGCCTGAACGACATTATCAATGAGTCCATCGCCGCCCTGCCGATTCCCAAGCGCATGCGCTGGGGCGCCAGCCGGGTCGAATTCGTGCGCCCTGTGCACTGGATCGTCGCCATGCTGGGCGACAACGCCGATCACGGCGAGGTGCTGGGCTTGCCAACAGGCAATGTCACCCGCGGCCACCGCTTCCATTCCAGCGGCGACATCACCCTGGCGCGGCCGGAAGACTACGTGGACACACTGAAGGCCGCCTACGTGGTCGCTAACTTCGACGAACGCCAACAAATGATTCGCGACCAGGTGGAAGTTGAAGCCAGTGCGCTCAGCGCCACCGCCGTAATCGACCCCGACCTGCTGGATGAAGTAACCGGACTGGTGGAATGGCCGGTGGCGCTCACAGGCTCCTTCGAAGAACGCTTCCTGGAAGTGCCCGCCGAAGCGCTGGTGTCCTCCATGAAAGAGCACCAGAAGTACTTCCATCTGGTCGACGCCGACGGGGCGCTCAAACCCAACTTCATTACCCTGTCCAATATCGAGAGCAACGACCCGGTACAGGTGATCGCAGGCAACGAACGGGTCATTCGTCCGCGCTTGGCCGACACTGCCTTCTTCTTCGAAACGGATAAGAAGAACACCCTGGAAAGCCGCCTCGAGAAGCTCGAGAACATTGTCTTCCAGAACAAGCTGGGCACGGTGGCAGACAAATCGCGACGCGTGCAGGCCCTGGCCGGCGCCCTCGCCGAGCAGATTGGCGCTCCCCGCGATCAGGCCGAACGCGCGGCCTTGTTGAGCAAGACCGACCTGGTGACCGAAATGGTTCTGGAATTCTCGGACATGCAGGGCATCGCCGGTTCCTACTATGCGGCCCACGATGGCGAGGCCGCCGATGTAGCCTCGGCGCTGGCACAACAGTACTGGCCAAAGTTTGCCGGCGACCGCCTGCCCGAAACGGCCACGGCCTGCGCACTCGGACTGGCTGACCGCCTCGATACCCTGGTGGGTATCTTTGGTATCGGCCAGCCGCCCACAGGCTCGAAGGATCCCTTTGCACTACGCCGCGCGTCATTAGCTGTGCTGCGGATTATCGTCGAGAGGAATCTCGATCTGGACCTGCGCGAATGCCTGACCCTGGCAGCTGCCGGTTATCCCGACAGTGTGATTGCCGAAGGCACCACGAAACAGGTGCTGGATTACATGATTGAACGTTTCCGCGCCTGGTATGAGGAAGAGAGCATTCCGGTTGAAGTGTTCAAGGCCGTTAGCGCGCGCAACCTCAGCAAGCCACTGGATATTCAGCGCCGGGTGCACGCCGTACACGCGTTCAGCCAGCTGCCCGAAGCGGCTGCCCTCGCGGCGGCGAACAAACGGGTGTCGAATATCCTGGGTAAGCTGGATGCCGACCACAGCTTCGGCGCGATCGACGAAGACCTGCTCACGGAGCCACCGGAACAGGCCCTGGCCGCCGAGCTTGGCAGGCTGGAAGGCACTGCGCGCGAGCTGATCAGCGATGACAAGTACAGTGAAGCACTGGCCAGCCTGGCCGTACTGCGTGAACCTGTAGACGCCTTCTTTGACGGTGTCATGGTGAACGCCGAGGATGAGGCCCTGCGCAATAACCGCCTCAACCTGCTCAAGTCGCTGCGCGACCTGTTCCTGGATGTAGCCGACATTTCGCAACTGGTTGTCGCAAAGTAAGCGCTATGTCTCTGCTTGTACTCGACCGCGATGGCGTTATTAATCACGACAGTGATGACTACATCCGGTCGCTGCAGGACTGGCAGCCCATCCCCGGCAGCATCGAGGCCATTGCCAGGGCCTGCCAGGCGGGCCTGCAGGTGGCCATTGCCACCAACCAGTCCGGACTGAGCCGTGGCTACTTTACCCTCGACACCCTGGAAGAAATTCACCAGCACCTCTGCCAGCTTGTCGAAGAACAGGGCGGCTCCATCGCCGGTATCTTCTACTGCCCCCACCTGCCCGACGAAGGCTGTGATTGCCGCAAGCCGGGTACCGGGCTGCTCAAGGCCATGGAAGCAGAGCTTGGGCAGAGCGCCAGTGGCGCCTGGTTTATTGGCGACAGCCTCAAGGACCTGCAGGCAGGCCGCGCTCACGGTTGCCGCCCGGCACTGGTGACCACCGGCAAGGGCGAGAAGACCCGCCAACAGCTCGCCAGCCCCGACGTCGCTATTAACGCCCCGGCCGACATTCCGATTTACGACGACCTCGCCAGCGCTATCGACGCCATCCTGTCCGCCTGAATTGGCGACAGGTCTGCCGCGCCCCGCTAACCCTCCAACCCTCCTTTGCTTTACACTCTTCAATTATAAAGAAGGGGAACAATGGAACAGATTGATCAACAGCTGCTGATTATTGCCGCGGCTTCTGCGGTCGGTGGCATCGCCATCGGCCTTGTCATCGGACTATTGCGGGGCCAGAACGCCGCGGAACGATTGCGCAACAGCCATCGCGAGCAAATGGATGAGCTGCAGGCAGAGCTGACCCAAACTACCCAGCGCGCCACCGGCCAAAGTGTCGAGCTGGAGCAGATACGCGGCCAATTGGCCGAGCGCGTCGCGCGCTGGGAGTCTGCTCAGGGCGAACTCGAAACGCTTAACCAGCGCTACCAATCCCTGCAACACGACTACACCCGGGTGAAAACCCAACAAGAAGAGCGCGACAGCCAACACGACGAGCAGATCAAATTGCTCAACGACGCCCGCGACAATCTGAAGCTGGAATTCCAAAGCCTTGCGCAGAAGATTTTCGAAGACAAAGGCAAGAATTTCACCGCCACCAATAGCGAATCCCTGGAGTCGTTGCTCAGACCGTTCCGCGATCAGATCAATAAGTTTGAAACCCGGGTAAACGAGGTGCATACCGAATCGGTAAAAGGGCAGACTGCTCTGGAAGCCGAGATCAAAAAGGTGCTGGAAATCGGTCTGGAGATGAATTCCCAGGCCACCAACCTGGCCACCGCCCTCAAAGGCGACAAGAAAACCGCCGGCAACTGGGGCGAGGCGCAGCTGCAACGCACTCTGGAACTGGCAGGCCTCATCCAGGGCGATCACTTCGAGACCCAGTCCAGCTTTACCGATGGCGAGGGCAAGCGGCGCCTGCCTGACTTTGTAATCAAACTGCCAGACAGTAAAAGCCTGGTCATCGATAGCAAGGTTTCGCTGGTAGATTACGACCGGGCCATCGCCGCCGAGAGTGAGGAGGAGCGGGCCCAGGCACTGGAAGCGCACGCACGGGCGGTACGCAACCACATCGATGATTTGTCTTCGAAGGATTACGCCAATCTTCCGGGGCTGGACAGCCCGGACTTTGTATTGATGTTCATGCCGGTGGAGCCAGCCTACATCGAGGCCATGAAACACAACCGCGATCTCTTCAACTACGGCTATCAACAGCAGGTCATCATGGTCTCCCACACCACGCTAATGCCGATTTTGCGCACCGTGGCCAACCTGTGGATGATCGACCAGAGCAACCGCGAAGCCCGAGAGATCAGTACCAAGGCAGGAGAAATCTATAACCAGGTCTGCCTGGTCGCCGAACGTATGCAAAAGCTGGGCAAAACGCTGCAGTCGGCCAACAACCACTACAACCAGACGATTAAGGGTCTGGCCGGCCAACAGGGTTTGCACGGTAAGATTGAACGGTTCCGGCAACTGTCCAGCAAAGCCAGCAAGCAGATGGTGGACCTGGAGCCCATTCACGCCGATATTGAACTGGAAAAGCTGGAAGCGATTGAACTGCCTCCCGCGGAAGAAACCGGCGAGGAAAACTCGGAACAGCGTATGCCGCTAGAAGTTGTCCGCTCAGATAACGACTAGCTTCAGGTGCTAGTGCTCGCAAGGGCGTGGAGGTTCAAGTCCTCTCCTGGGCACAGCCCCAGGACCCGGGCGAAGTTCTCGCCGCGGCGCTCGCCTACAGGGAGCTCCGACAACAAGCGTGCAAGGCCTAGCTCGGCGGCTGAAGAAATCCTGCTGGTCTACGACGGTGAGTGCCCGGCTTGTAGCGCCTAAAGTCGGCTGGTTGCTATCCGTGAAAGTGTGGGTGACCTCGTGCTGGTGAACGCCCGGGAAGACAGCATGACGATGGATGAAATTACGGCAGTGGGAATCGATATTGATGCTGGAATCCTGCCCAGCGGAAGTAGGCAGCGTCCCAGGTGGCGCTCTGGTCGGTGGCACCAGCAATAGCCGAGTCGGTGTTTCCTGTTCTTTCTGGCGCAGGTGAGTCAGTATTCGACCGATGACATCCTGGTCCTCAATGCTGGCGATGACCCTGACAGAACCACCTCAGCGGCCACAGACCTCGATGTCGGTACTGAACACGCGTTTTAGGCGCTGGGCCCAGGTCATGGCGGCATGGCGCTCGGCGGGACGGCCAGAAACCTGCGCCAGCACGATCGCCCAGATTGAAAGGACGTTCTTACGACTCACCTTCTGGCAGACGATCCTGTCGCTGGCCGGCTTCTTTACCGGTGCCGCCTCACTTCACGCCGCACTAAACGAATCACAGGCAGTTCGCCAGCAAACAGCCGCCTCCGTCTGGCCGTAAGTGCAGTACACGATTAATTACTCCAGCAATGAAGACGCGGCAGAATTCGCCCTGACCATAGATAACGTCGGTGTCGGCCCTGCGCGCATGCAGTCCATGCTCATCACGCTTGACGACAAAGCCATGACCGACTGGTAATCATTGACCGAAACAGTATTAGGCAGCGAGCCCCGGGTGGGAGTTGAGTACGGAAAGTTCAACGTAAGCCGTCGGCTCCTGGCGCCGGGTGAATCGATAGCGGTATTTCAGACAGACGATAAGGAGCTTGCCCTGAAGTTGCAGGAAGTTATCTACAGTCGCGCCGCTGCTCTTTCCTATTGCTACTGCTCGATCTTTGATGAATGCTGGATGAGCGCGACCTCTGAGGACAAGCAACCCATACATCCCGTTGATCAATGCCCGGATCATGGGGCCAATGGGTTTCTTGATCGAATCACAGCGAGTGACTCGCTATTCCCCGCTCCCCTGGTCTAGAAACCGCCAGAGGGTGGCGCAGACCAGTGCGTGATCAATGGTTCCGTCCAACAGATATCTGCGTACGTCGGAGATGCGAACCAATTCCACTTCTGTTCTCTCAGTCTCACTGACATGGGCTTTGTCGTCGACATCAGTGACATGACCATAAAACGTATGGAGCTTGTTGCCAAACAGCGCTGGGTTGGGATTGAGGATGCCAAGCGAGGTGACTTGATCGACAATGTGCCCGGTCTCCTCCCGACACTCGCGTATGGCAGCAGCGACAGGCTCTTCACCCACGTCAATCATCCCCCCGGGGATTTCAAGGGTAACTTGCTGGCTCCCATGCCGATATTGCCTGATCATCACGAGCTCTCCCTGATCTGTTATAGGAACCAGGTTGACCCAATCGGGACTGTCGATTACACAGAACGTGTGCTCTCTCGAGTTGTAGGGAGAACGCTCGAGCACCTCCATCAGCGTAAAGATGCGTGTTTCACTCAGTACTTTGTCCTGTATACGCAACCAGTTCTTTATCATGGGGCTCCTACATGATTAACGGCACATGGAACGCCTATCGAATGCGCCCGCCCACGGAAATACTCGTGTGAATACCGCTTCCGTAGCCTCGGCCTCCCCAGGAGCTATAGCCACTGGAGATACCTACACTGCCATAAACCTGAGGATCTGAGCACCCACTCAACGACCCCATGGAAAGGAAGAGTGCGCTGGCGACCAGCGCTTTAGTAAGCGCCGCAGCACCGAACCTGTTTAGTACCTTTTTCATGCGTCGCCTCCCCCCGATGTATTCTTGTCATCCCAGGTCTGCAGTCCAATCCCCGCCCCCGACGGCCCGGCAATAATAGCCATATGTCCCTGTGAAGGGCGCTCGGTGACTGGTAACAGCACCTTGCCCCCCAGTGACTCCACTCTCACGACTACCTCCTCTAGCTTCGCCTTGTCGGTAATTCGAAGATACTGCAGCCATAGCGAGGGTAGTTCAGCCACGGGGTTGGTACGGATGCCGAACCGGCGCTGGCCCTGGCTGGAAAGTACCTTATAGTCGACGCGGGCACCCTCGGGGTCCAGCTCGATCGAGCTTACGCTCAGGGGAGCGAGCCGCTTGTAGAATGCTGCAGCCGCACTGGCATCTTCGGCCCATAGCTCATCCCACAGGAAATCACCGGGGCGTATATCGTCACCATCGGCCGGATCACCGGATTGCGTTTGCAATAACGCAAACAGCACACCCTGGTTGTCGGCGACAACTGCAATCTCACCGCGGTCGCCCAACGAAGTAGGTGGCGTGTAGACGGTGCCTCCGCCGCTGGTCACAGCGTCCGTGGCGGCTGCAATGTCATAGACGGAGAGCAGGGACACCCACTGGGAAATATCTGCCGAGGTGGGCAATTGTGTTTGATCGATAAGGCCGCCTATAGGCCGCCCTTCATTGTAAATCATGCGGTAGTTGAGGTTGGCGTGCGGCAATGAACGAAATTCCCACCCGAGTAGTTCCGCATAGAAGCGCTCGGTCTCCGCTGGCGTATCGGTTAACAACTCGTGCCAGATCACCTTCCCCGCAAGGCGTTCACTGCCGCTACTGATAGCGGGCTCATTGATACTGCTCATACTGCAGGCCGCCACAGTCAGCAACATCGCCAGCCCACATAATATTCGATTCATTCGATGCACTCTCGGATGACCCAGCATTAATAACTATAGGGTATAAAGCCAAGACTGGCGAAATCCGCTGCCACTCTCTCCCGGTCAAAGGGTCACGTTTGTGCGCGCTTTCGTACCAAGCTTTCTACCAACACATCGCCCCGCGACCACCGCCTGCGCACACTGCCCCAGCTTTCCCTCAGCGCGTAAGGAAGTGCGAGCATGGCAGGTGTAGCAACCAGGGTCAGGGCTGTAGCAAATGACAATCCAAACACGATCGCCTGCGACAGCGGCGACCAGAACATTGCCAGCTCGCCATTGTGGGTCGCGGTCTGCGATACCAGATCGATAGAATGACCAAAGGCCAGGGGCAGGAGTCCACACACCGTTGTCACTGTGGTCAGGAGCACGGGGCGCATGCGCTGTGCCGTCGCTCTAACGATGACACTGCGAGGGTCCAACTCCGGGTTTTGGTGACGCAGGTGGTTAAAGGTATCAATCAGGATAATGTTGTTGTTCACCACAATACCCGCGAGAGCGAGGATGCCAACGCCGGTCAGCAGCGCACTGAAAGGCTTGGCAAGAATAAGTAACCCAAGCAGAACACCAGCGGTCGACATGACAACCGCGAGCAGTATCAACGTGCTCTGATAGAAGCTGTTGAACTGGGTGACAAGCAGGATAAACATCAGTGCCAGCGCCAGACTGAACGCGGTGGCCACGAACGCCATGGAATCCGCCTGTTCCTCGTTGGCGCCGCGGAATCGAATTACCAGCCCGGCATCGAAATCCTGCTGCTGCAACCACTGATCAATCTCACGCACCATCGCATCCGCCATCACGCCATCATTGACGTCAGCCCGGATAAGCTCCATCGGAACGCCGTCGATGCGTTTCAGGGAATCCACCCCCGGACCTGGCTGCACAGATACGAAGTTGCTCAACGGCACCATCCCTCTGTCGGTACTGACTCGGAGGGTCTCCATCGCACTGATTCCGCGCTCGGCGCCGGGATAGCGCACCCTAATATCGACCGCGTCATCCGCATCGTCCGGCCGATATTCACCGATCTTGACGCCATTCGTGACCAGTTGCACCGCAAGACCTGCGGAGGAGACGTCAGCACCGTACAAGGCGGCGCGGGTTCGATCGACCTCGACCCGCCACTCGATGGAAGGCAATGCCGCACTATCATCGATATCAACCAGTCCAGGCATAGTGTCGAGATGGGCACGCACACGCGCCATGGCCGGCTCGAGTAATTCTCGTTCTCTTGCAGTGAACTCGATCTGGATAGGTTTGCCGACGGGTGGTCCTTTCTCCAACGGCCTGATCTCGATATGGATACCGGCGAGGTGCGATGTCCTCTCCCGGATCTGGCGCATCACTTCGTTGCCCTTGATCGCGCGCTGGGATTCGGGGAACAGCTCGAGAAATATCGATCCGATCCTGTCCGACGTGGCGCCGTACTCGCGGACGCCAGAGCCGGGCAGCATTGTCTGCGTATTTACAAAGCGGATACCCGGCACCTGGAGGATCTCCTGCTCCGCCTCCAGCACCAGTTGGTTCACCTCGCTGGCAGACAAGTTGCCACGGCCGAGAACTGCCACGTTGATAAACTGTGGATCAGAGTCGGAGAAAAAGATCGTGCCGACACCGAATTTGCCATACGCCCAGAAAACGCTACCCAGCAGGCTGAACGATACCGCCAGTGTCGCGATGGGACGATTGCAAACGAACTTCAGCAACCGCGCGAATTTACCGGTCAGGCCATCCAAGGTCGCCGGGTCGCCGTTCTCCAGCAACGCCTGGGTCGCCGCCCCACTGTTATAGGTTGACTTCGAACCGCCAAGTAGCGAGCCCAGGACCGGGCCGAACAACAGCGCATACAGCAGGGACCCGACCAGGACAGAGAACACTGTCGTCGGCAGGTAACCCATAAACTGACCGGACACCCCGGGCCAGAACAGCATAGGAAGAAATGCAGCCAGAGTCGTAGCGGTTGACGCCGTGACCGGCCAGAACATGCGTTTCACAGATTCTGCGTAGGCAGCCTTGTGTTCCATGCCCTCATGCATTTTCCGATTGGCGTATTCAGTGACCACGATACCGCCATCGATGAGCATCCCTAGCCCTAACAACATGCCGAACATGACCATGAAGTTGAACGTGTAGCCCAAAAGGTAGATAACTGTCACCGAGAAGAGCAGTGAAAACGGGATGCCAAGGCCCACGACGAGCCCGCCGCGCAGGCCCATGACGGCCACCACCAACACCATGACAAGGACCAGCGCTGTCAGGATGTTGCCCTCAAGTTCGCGCACTTGCAGCGAGGCGAACTCTGCCTGGTTCTGTGATACCACCAACTCGATCCCGGCGGGCAGTGTTGACCGCGCAGCCTTCACCACCTGCAGGACCTGATCGACGCTGTCGATAACATTGGCGTTAGCGCGCTTGGTTACCGCAATCGATATCGTGTCCTGTCCGTTGTACCGGGCATAACCCTCACGGTCCTTGAACGTTCGGCTGATCGTGGCCACGTCTCGTAAGGTGACCACGGTGTCGTCCGCTGCCAGCACCGGCAGGTCGCGCAGGTCCTCAGCGCGCTCCACGACGGCCGGCACCTTCACAGCAAAGCGACCAGCATCCATGTCAACATTGCCCGCGGGTATCAATCGGTTGTTGCGCTGCAGCGTGGCCAGCAGGCTTTCGGCGGAAATTTGGTAGGCATGAAGCGCGTCGGGATTGATCACCACCTCGAGCACTTCCTCGCGGTGGCCCTGCATGTCTGCACTCAGCACCGAAGGAATTGACTCGATATCATCCTGCAGCGTCAGGGCCGCAGCGTAAACGACGCGCTCTGCCGACCTGTCTCCCAACAGGTTGATCGTAAGCATCGGGAAATCGTCCGCAGTGAGCTCATCCACAAAGGGTTCTTCTGCGGTTGTAGGAAGCTCGGCTTTTGCTCGATCTAGGGCTTCCCGGACGTCCGCGACAGCGATGTCGAGGTCGTAGGATACATCGAACTCAACAAAGAAAGAGGCCATTCCCTCGGCGGCGGTGGATTGCAGCTCCACAACACCTTCGAGTTTGCGCAACTCCGCCTCCATCGGCTGAACCAGCAAGCGTTCGGCATCCTCGGGAGAAATCCCCTCGTGGATTACGCCGACGTAGAAAAACGGCAACTCCACATGCGGGTCATTAGCAATCGGCAACGCTGCCCGTGCCAGAACTCCGGCAGCTACCAGCACTGCCAACAGGGACAGTGTGGTTCGCGTCCTGCTGAAAGCAGTTGCGATGAAGCCTTTCATCGAAGCGCGACCTGGTCACCGGACTTGTTGACGAAGACGGGGTCTACAATATCTCCCGGCGCCACGTACTCCTGGCCCACGATAATCAAGTTCACCTTGTCCGGCAGGCCAGTGACCCAGACGCCGCCAAAGCCGTCCTCCAGAATATCCACCGGGCTGAAGATAACGCGGTTGGAGTCGTCAATGGTACGCAACCCCAGCGCTCCCGTGTCGTCCAAACTGAGGAGCGAAGAAGCCACCAGGTGGGCCGGTACTTTCTCGACGCCGATGCTCATCGTCACTGTCAGGCCAGAGCGGATGCTGTAGTCCCTGTTGTCGACGGTAACTTCCACCGGATACGTCCGGGTCACAGAGTCGCTCTGCGTGCCAACGAATGATAATTGGCCAGCGATGCGCCGACCGGCCAGGCTTGTCCCTGTCACATCCTGTCCCACGGCCAGATTCTCGACCTCACTCTCTGTGACATCGGCGCGGACCAGCATCGGGTCAAGCTCAATAAGCCGCACACAGGTTTCCCCGGGCACGGCATAGTCGCCCACGTTCAGGTGCAGATCTTCGACCACTCCGTCAAAGGGCGCCGTGATCCGAGTCCTCGCCAGATTGAGCTTCTGTCGATGGAGGTGCGCGAGGGCACTCTCCTTGCGCGCCTGGGCATCCGCTGTCGCGACCTCTGACAACAGCCCATCATCGCGCAGCTTGCGACTGCCCTGGAGCTCGATACGCGCCGTCTCCAGAGCGGCTTGTGCCTCCTGAACGGCGACGCCTCGATCGTCGAGGGCCAGTTCGCAAAGCAGATCACCCGCCGCCACCTTCATACCCCGCTCCACCGGCCGCGCCACGACACCACCGGCAACTTCTGCCTTCACGTCAACCATGCGCTTGGCCTCGGTTTTGCCGCGCAATACCACATTGCGCGCGCGGAACTCGGCGGCAATGACATTGACTCGAACGCGGCTGAGTTCGCCCGCCGGCACTGTGCTACCAGCCAATATGGGGTTGAACGCCTGCGCAGTCGCTGTCTCTTCCACCGTAAAAGTGCCAGCGGCCATCCACAGACCTACGAGGCCCGCGATAACGACGGCAGAGATAACGTTTCTGGACATGCTGGTCCCCTGGCTACTGAACGGGTTAAAAAATATACGATGTATACGCCTTCCCAATCTGCTCAGACTTCCCGGTCTTCGGGAAAATTCACTGCTTACCCGGGTCTGCGTCCACGCCGATGAGCGCATTAGCAAAAATCATTTACCTTCGTAATTGAGCTATCCTTCAGGAGTGCATCAGCGGTGCTGACGTCGACAGGTCTGGCGAAAACGCCAGTCATACAGCCTTGCTCCTTCGTCAGCCTTTTGTCCACCGCCAAGCGCGCGTAGAACAGGCCCCAGGCATCCTAAGGAACCTAATCCGGCTGCGCCGCCGAACCGTAGATCAACGGACACTTCCCAGGACACTCATCATGGAACTTATCCGCTCCGACCTGTTAAAAAACGCCCTGGCCTCCGATCTTGTTGTCTCAGTGATAAAAAGGTTTTAATCAGGGATGTTATGGAAATTATGCGCTGAAGGTCGGATTAGACCGGAGTCGGGATATCAGCTTGTCAATAGATGACCATCCCTGGCCTCGGCAAACTGTCGCACTCCTGTGGCAGACACAGCCGCCGCACCACCTACTTCCTGTAACTAGAAAAGGGGCGCCGCTCCGCAACAGCGCCCCTGGTGACCCCCACCAGGGGTAGCAGGGGTCAGGACTGGTATTAGTCGATAGCAGCAACCTGGTCGGCACCGATCTGGCTCATCGCTGCATCGACGGCATTGTCGAGACACTCACGGCTGTCCGTGACGCCAGCCAGGCCGCCGGCGCGGTGGTAGTCCATGGGGCCACACACATCTTCGGCCGCTTCGCGAATACGGTTCTCAACCGCCAGGCGACCTTCTTCAGTAGCGAGTTCGGCGCGGGTGAAGGACACGCTCTTGCTGGGCACCTGGGATGCCTCAACCAGAGTCTCGTCGATGTTCTCGGCGGCAACGTTGAATGACAGGCCCGCAGTCACGGCAATGGCGGCAGCGGACAGAATGTTTTTAGTAACGATACGGTTCATGGCGTTTCTCCCTACAGGCCCAATGGCCTCTCTTCTTGAACCAACCCAGACCCGTTCTGCGTTGGTGTTGGGAACTAAGTTAGGAGGAAAAGCCGGAGAGAAAAACCGTGTTTCGCCGAACCGCGGGGGTTGCAGGACGAGTTGCAGGCTGGCTGAGATGAATTGCAGCGACGAAAGCGACGGGGGATCTACTTAATAAAAGTGTAATGTATAAAACAGGCATGTCTTAGTTAAGATAGTCATATACACACACCCCAAAAATACGAATAAAGGGTTCTGTAATGCATAAGTTTCGCTCAACTGCTACAACCGTCTCACTGGCCGTGGCTGCTAGTACCGCCGCCGTCATTCCCCTTAGCGCCCAGGCGCAAATGGTCCTCGAAGAAGTGATTGTCACCGCCCGAAAACGGGAAGAATCGCTGCAGGAAACACCAATCGCCGTCACTGCCTTGTCCGCCAGGGCCATGGAAGAACTCGGTGTGCGCGATATTTCCGATCTGCGGAAGGTCGCGCCAAATGTCGATGTCTATGACGGCAATGGATCAACGGGCACCGGCAGCATCTACATCCGCGGCATTGGCGCGCGCAATGAAGGGGTGAATTTTGATTCCGGGGTGGGAATTTACCTGGATGGAATCTATGTCTCGCGGACCTCCGGCGCGGTGCTGGACAATGTTGACCTGCAATCGGTGCAAGTATTACGCGGACCACAAGGAACTCTATTTGGCAAAAACACGACGGGTGGCGCTGTGCTCTATACCACCAATAAGCCCACGGAGGAGTTGTCTGGCCACGCAGAACTGATGGCAGGCAACTATGATCAGTTCACTGCCAAGCTTACCGGCAACCTGCCGTTAATCGGCAACACCCTGCTATCGCGATTCTCGATTTACAGCAATAGCCGGGACGGCTACGTCACCAATCGCGCCAACGGCAACCCCGACATTACCGACGGCCAGGAATTCAACGATATTGATCGCAAAGGTGCCCAGGCCCAGCTGCGCTACAACGCCAGCGACAACCTCGTCTTTGACCTCAACTACATGTACTCGGAAACTGACCAGTCTGCCCGGGGCATGGACTGCGAGGTGGTGGATTCTGTTCCCGGGTCGGGCTGGCAGGCGGACCTGCAAAACCCCTTCATCATCGTCCCCTCCACCGGCCAGACCATTCAGGAGTGGTGTGCAGAGAACAACAGCCTGGGCATTGATAACGTCCAGGCCGACCTGGACCGTCCCGGTTATCGCGCTAAGACCAATACTCTGGGCCTGACCGTCGACTGGGAGTTCGAAGATCACAGTTTCAAGAGCATCACCGCCTGGCGGAAAACCGAATCCGGGTTCTCCCAGGAGATCGATGCCATTGGCATACCGGTGCTGGTGCGCACCAACTACGACGAGCCGTTTGCCGACGACTACATCACCGACGCCTACAGCCAGGAGTTCCAATTCTCCGGCTCAGCCTTTGACGACTCGCTTGAGTACGTGGTGGGTTTGTACGGGTTTTGGGAAGATTCCGACTCGGGTCCGCGGGTAGAGCCCTCGGGCCCGTTCTTCGGTGCACTGTTTATTCCCAATGTGGCCTACTACACGGCATCGCACACCAGCCTGACCTCCAAGAACACGGCATGGTCGGCCTTTGGCCAGGCGGACTGGAGTTTTCACGATGACTGGCGCCTCACGCTGGGCCTGCGATATACCGAAGAGGAGAGGGAGCTTACCCGTTCTTTCCGGGTAGCGGATATCTCTCAGATCGCTACGACCGGAGACGCCAGCAACATTGTGTCCGAGCAGTTTGTGCTGTTCCCCAGCGGCCCCGAAACCTTTAACCCCAATCACGGTTACGTTGTTCCGGACGACCCGCTGGCAGATCAGGAGGATAAGGTCGACGACTCGGCCGTTACCCCAATGGCCAGCCTGCAATATAGCTTTGGTGAATCTGGCTTCATCTCCGGGGGGTCGGCATACCTGTCGGCAACCAATGGCTTCCTGTCAGGCGGCATCAGCGACACCCTGGATATTGAGACCGGACTGATGGAACGATACGACCCCGAGGAAGTATGGAACTATGAGCTGGGCCTGAAGATCGACACACTGGACCGTCAGCTGCGCATCAATATGGCGCTGTTCTACACCGACTATGAGGACCGCCAGCTCACCACGGTAAAGATTAACCCTGTTGATGGACGCATTGCCGGGTCCCTGATTAACGCTGAGTCGTCTCGCATCGCGGGCGTTGAATTCGAAACCATGTACCTGCCCACCGAAAATCTGCAGATCATGGCCAACATTACTTTCAATGACGGCGAAATCAAGGAGTACAACGACGACCGGATTCTCTCAATCCCGGAGGGCGGGGCACCGGCTGAATGCGATGTGGTCACCGTGGGTACCGGTGATGTAATGACCTGCCCGGTCGACCGCTCCGACGAAAACCTGCCGCGCCTGCCAGAGGCGATCTACTATCTCGCTGCCCAGTACACCTGGGATACCAGCATCGGCGACATTGTCGCTATGGGCGCCTGGTCTTATCGGCAGGACGTGGATAACTGCTTCGACCGTAGCAGTTGCCTGTCAGGGCTTTACCTCAACGACCAGGAAGACTTTTCCGCACGCCTCACCTGGCTCTCCAACGATGAGAACATGCGCCTCACCGCCTTCGGTACCAACCTCACGGATGAGCGCTATATCGTCGGTGGTGTACCGTTGGTAGATGTCACCCAGACCGCCGGGGTGGTATACAGCCCGCCGCGCATGTACGGGCTGGAGTTCGCTTACTCGTTCTGATCAGGTGCGCATCTGGGCCGCGCCGTCCATGGACGGCAGGTCCAGGGTGGACAGCACACCTGAGCGCGCCGCTCGCACCGCCTCGATGGCGTTAACGACCCGGCATGCCGCCGTGGCATTGCCGCCACCCGCAGCGCCGGGCTCTACCGGATCCTCACCATGCACCGACAGGGTCACGCAGGGCGAGCCCTTGATAATGACCTGGTGCACACCCTGGCCCTCGGGCGGGTAGGGCCAGTCTGGCGCGCAGTCTTCATCTATACGGGTAACATGCTCCACCACAAACCGTTGTTGCCCCCCGCACAGCGCTGCCACTTCAAAACGGAACGCCCCCTGAGTGCCGGCTTCAAACAGACCCATTTGTTCAACATGAACATCTTTTTCCAGCGGACGCCGTTCCACGTGGGTAACAACTTCATCGACCGTCTGGCCAAGACCCTCGGCAACCACACGGACCATGCCCTCCCAAACCAGCCGCAGCGAGAAATCCAGCAGCATGGGCGGTGTCTCATCCATGGAGGTACCAAAACCAATCACATCCCGGACCACTTCAGGCTGGTCGTAGAGCGCGTAATTGAAGATTTCCCGTGTGCGAATCTCTTCAATATCTGACGACATGGCACTGGCAAACAAGGGCAGGGCGTCCATCACCCAACCCGGATCAATGCCCGACACAAACAGCGAGCTATTACCCGCCTGACAGGCCTGCTCAATCATGTCCACCAATTCAGCCGGGGCCGCCGGCGGATAGAGCAGGGGATGGAACGAAGTACTTACTACATCAATGCCGTTGCCAAGGCAGTCAAGTAAGTCCGCAAGCGCAGCCTCAGGGCGAATATCAGCGGTAGCGGTATAGACGACCGCGTCTACACCAGCGTCGCGAAGGGCCGGCCAGTCATTGGTCGCCAGCACGCCGACAGTTTCGATACCGGCAATGGTGCCCGCATCTTGCCCGACCTTGCTTTCACTGGCGACAACTACGCCCACCAGGTCGAGATTGGCATGACTGTGTACTGCACGAATAGCGGGGCGGCCGACATTACCGGTGCCCCAGACAACAACGCGTGTTTTCATTATGTTGCGTTCCTTGTGGGTATTGAAGCGAGTACGCAGCAAATGCTCCCGGCAGATTGCTGCAGGGTGGTTTTTGCAACGCACAGCAAACAGCGTAGCCGGTCAGGCCGCGTTTGCTATCGAGATGTAGCGGATTGAGTAAAAGGAATCGCCGCTGGCTTAAAAAGTTATTCAGCCCGCCAAGTGGCAAGAGCTAATCGGGGCGATTCAATATTGGCAAAAACGAAGCGCCTTTGTCTGTCCTTGACGAACACTAGCGTAGGGATGGTATCAAATAGCAGCTGAAGCAAATTAGGATCGCCACGCAGGCTGCTGAATTTAGTGTCCTCTAACATAGACTAATCCTGTTGCCATCTGAGGTTTTTTGCGGCGAGTTTTGATACCTCTTGTGTACCTACAGCCACTCAATCTTGCAATGGCAGTACCTTGTGCCTTCTACCTGCCAGTTCTGTCGGGGACAGCAAATAGAGCGCCTCAGGTTTCAACGCAGCCGAGCGCAGCAAGAAGTTGTGCAATTGCCGATGATGCAAATCGCTAACAATGTCTTCCATATGCTGCCCCCAGGTTCTGCTCTTTGGGAATGCGGCTGTTAGCTGGAGTCAGTATTAACAGCTGACACGCCGAAAGCCCCATGCGCCTAACTGTGCTCTATAATAGTGCGCGCAGCCGCACTTTCAGGCTGTTACCTACAAGGCGCGCCCCATTGCTGGCGGCGATATCAGTTTATGTTGGTGCGCGGTAGTGTCATAGGATTGGTGAGATAGCGGTGGAAGAACAGCAAGGTTACTTATTCTGGCGATCTATCCTGCTGAGCAAAAACTGAGGGCAATAAATTGCAGGAAAGAAATACCCTGGGTCATGTCATCAAGTTTGTGAAAGAATCGACGGGGCTGGCCATCACGTTTGCCTATCTGATTTTGATCATCTCCAGCATGGCGTACCTCGGCATTTTCTACGGGCGATTCAATGTTGATATCCTAAAGCTTGTGGCGCTTGAAGACATACTGGTAACGCCGATCAGAAGGCCGGATATCATCGTTGCCATTGTCGCCATCACCATAGCTGTCTCGATAAATGATGCGTTAGCGCGATACAACGCGCGACTTAGCCAAGGCTATGTGGGGAAAAAGAAACCCTGGTACATACGGTTTTATGAACGTGTATTCTTTTTCTTCCCAGCTACTGCACAAGGACACTACAGACTGACAGTAGCCTCCTTCTTTGGTTTTCTGTGTTTCTATATCGCTTTTTTCGCTTATGCAGAAGCGGAGGACGTGCTCGAAGGCAACGGTTACGAAGTTTTTTTGACGCTGTCTGAGAAAGCCGATAGTCGTAGTGTGATATTGCTTGGCACTACCAGCCTGTACGTCATCGTATACGATAGTCAATCTGGCCAAGTGCGCGTTCATCAAATGGAGTCCGTGGCGTCAATCACGCCGGCTGAGAATTCGTAGAAACAGCAAGACACTGAGGGGTATTAGTTAGCCGGCGAACCCTGGCTTAAGTTCGACACCCAAACGCTCTGTCATCATCTGAAGGGACGAGTCTGCATCCATCCAAAAAAGTACGTTTTACTACGAGAGCTGTTGGATCGCCATCTAAGTGGACACGGTGAAATCGCCAAGGCGGTGTTTTTATGGCTTCTTTTCCAAATATTAGTGAGAAGGAGTGCATCCAAGTTTCGCACGATATATGCCAAAAAAATTAACGTTACTAGTAGCGATGAATGTCCGCTTTCACCTCAAAGCGGCCGGTCGGTGAAGTTCAAATAACGTTTTTTAGGACCGCTTTCGGCCAAGAGCAGCCAACTTAAATCACATCTGTGATGCTTGAAGTTGCCAGAATTGACGTAATTTCCAGAAACGTTGAAGCGAAAGCTCTGGAAAGGCTCTCCAGCCAGAATCGAAGGGCACTGATCGGCCGGGAGCAACGCAGCGCTGGACATTGTTATCGATCAATTAGTGACTGTAGGTTCATGAATCTGATTTATTGCCCGGGATAACACGTTAGCACCTGAAAATCCAACCGTCGGTCCAGCGAGGTTGACAAAGTATCAGTTGAGTCATAACATCGATATAACATTGTTATATTGTTTTATTCATGAAGACAGCTACTCGAGATCGCATCCTGAACTGCACAGCTAAATTGGCGACCACGCCCGATAACCGAAAGCTGACTATACGAAACGTAGCCGAAGACGCCGGGGTTACGACACAGGCGGTCTACACACTATTCGGCGGGAAGGAAGGTTTAATCGCCGCTCTCTTTGAGGAGTGTTGGAATACGCTGACTCATCGTCTTCGCGATGTGCCAGAGAGCAGCCACCCCCTGGAAACCCTGTGTTCCCTAGGTCGTTGTTACATCCAGTTTGCCAAAGAGAACCCGGAGTTCTACACGCTAATGATCGGTCGGGCCACTGGCAGCGTTACCGTGCCTGATCGGGAGCTACGGCACGCGGCGCCGTGGAGTTCCATCACCATCAATGTCGTCAACAAAGCTATAGCTGATGGAATTCTGTCCGGCTCACCAGACGAAATTGGACGTCTCCTGTGGTCCACGGCGCACGGGTACATCGATCTGACCATCCATGGATACCTTCGATCAGATGATGAGCGCTTTTTACAACAGGCAACTCTGGCCTTGTTCAGCACTTTTGCCGGACCAAGATACTCGTCGGAGATGCTAATCAGCGAGGAGTGGTTCGGCTCTTGAAAACTTATCGATTGGTCGTGCTCGGTGCCACTGGCGTTACGGGTCAAAACACGTTCCGGCATCTTGCTGAGCATCTTCCGGCGGACTTTAGCTGGGCGATAGCCGGGAGAAATCCGGACAAAATGAAGAAGCTCGTGTCCGACTTCCCCGACAGGAATTCCACACCCGCTTACATCTCGGCGGACGTCGTAGACAGAGATTCCGTCGATGCCCTAATCAAAAATTGCGACGTGCTGATTCACCTCGCGGGCCCTTACGCCACGCACAGCGAACTGCTTTTTGAAAAATGTATCGAGCATCGCACGCATTACGTCGATATCGGCGGCGAAACGTTCTTTATTAAGCGGATGATCGAAAAGTACCACCAGGCTGCGAGCGACAAAAAAGTGATTTTGCTCCCCACGGCCGGGTACGAGTCAGTACCCTTTGATCTGCTAACCCTGCTTGCGATAACACATCTTGAAGGCGCCTATCAGGAGCACTGCGCAAAGATAAAAATTGTCACCTCATTCCACAGATTAGGGGGCGTCCGAGATAACCGTATTAGCGGAGGAAGCATCGGCACAATGAGGAACATTTTGGCGGGGGATGACTGCAATGCGTTTAATGACATGGCCTGCCTCCTGCCTCCCAAGGCAGACAACGGTCGGGTGCGAGACCGCAACAAGGTTCGCTATGCTGCTCGCTATGATGAGGACGTCCAGGCTTTTACGGGTCCGCTGCAGCCCGCGCCCTTCCTGAACGTCCCTGTCGTTCTTCGTTCTGCACACCTCCTTTCTCAGGTTGGTATCGACTACGGAGCAAACTTCTCCTACAGCGATTCCATGACTATGG